>JAICPI010000069.1 GCA_025929895.1 Thermoleophilia bacterium | reverse complement strand
CAGTTCCTCCCTGAGCTCGGCCTCCCGCCGGAGAAGCACGTCTTCGTCGCCGGCATCGGCTGCTCCGGGCGATTCGCCTACTACATGAACACCTATGGCCTGCACGGCATCCACGGCCGCGCGCCCGCGATCGCCACCGGGCTCGCGGCGTCCCGGCCGGATCTGTCCGTGTGGGTCGTCACCGGCGACGGCGACGCGCTCTCGATCGGCGGCAACCACCTGATCCACGCGCTCCGGCGGAACGTCAACATCAAGATCCTGCTCTTCAACAACCAGATCTACGGGCTGACGAAGGGCCAGTACTCGCCGACGTCGCCGATCGGACAGCGCTCCGGGTCGACGCCGATGGGCTCGATCGACAATCCCTTCAATCCGTTGAGCCTCGCGATCGGGACGGACGCGACCTTCGTGGCGCGCGCGATCGACACCGACAAGAAGGAGTTGACCGAGGTGCTGCGGACGGCGGCGAAGCATCGCGGCGCCGCGTTCGTCGAGATCTTCCAGAACTGCAACATCTACAACGACGACGCGTTCGCGGCGGTGCGCGACGACAAGACGAACCGCATCTACCTGCGGCACGGGGAGCCGGTGCGCTTCGGCGCCGAGGCCGAGCGCGGCGTGCGGCTGCGCGAGGACGGTTCCGTCGAGGTCTTCGACGGCGACGGCGACGCGCTCGTCTGGGACGCGCACCACCCCGAGCCCTCGATCGCGTTCGCGATGTCACGGCTCACGCTCGGCGCAGTCGGGGCGGCGCCGTTCGGCGTCTTCCGCTCGGTCGAGCGTCCGGTCTACGACGACCAGATGGCCGAGCAGCTCGAGCAGGCGAAAGCTGCGAAGGGCGAAGGCGACCTCGCCGCACTCGTCGCCTCGGGCGACACCTGGTCGATCGCGTAGTCCCCGCCGGTGTCTGACACCGGTGTCCGACACCGGCGGTCTCACGCCGCCGCGAGGTCGGGCTCCTCCACGAGGCGACGGATCGTCGCCCGCGCCGCCGCCGGCGTCGCGCCGAATTCGCCGAGAACGAGATCGACCGTGAGAAACTCCGGCGCAGGTGCGAGCCCGACGAGTGCCGCGTAACTACTCCAGGGCCAGGCGAGCGGGGAATCGCACAGGCCCGCGCGGACGGGATTCAGGGCCAAGTATCGGACTGCCGTGATCAGCTGCTCCGACGTCCTCACCGGCCTCGACCAGTACCGGCTCTCGAAGCAATGTCCCTTAAAGCCGAACAAGCGGTTGAACCGCCAGGCGTAGAGCCAGTTCAACCGTTTCATGGCCTCGGCGAGATTCGGCAACGTCGGGCGAAGCAGCAGGTGATAGTGACTGCCCATGACGCAGTACGAATGGCACTCGACCTGCGCCCGAGGGAGTGCGATCATCAGCACGTCCTCGAAGAGGTCGCGCTCCGCCGCACTCGGGAAGAGAAAGCTCCGGCGTGCCGCGCGGGCGTTGACGTGATAGATGACGTTCGGCTCCTGAATCCGAGGCGCCCGTGGCATCCCTCGACGGTAGCGTCGAGGTTCGGCGTCTCTCGCGCCGGGGACGATCCGTGCCGAATTCGTTACAGCCGGTGTCAGACACCGGTGTCAGACACCGGCTGGGCCGACGTCCGCGCGATCCACTATCGACGCGCGGAGAACACGGGTCGATCCGGCTCGCCGCTGCGGTACACGAAGAGCTCGTCGTCGAAGAGAACGACATCGAGCCGCGTTCCGCGGCAGAGGAACGATGGCGCCCCGCCCTCCTGCGTCGCCTCGCAGCGAACGCCAGCTCCCGGGTAGCTGACGACCTCTCCGGCGTTCAGGACCGGACGCTCGCCACGTAGCTCGTCCTCGATCGTCCAGACGAGGGCGCCACCGGCCAGCGCACCGAGCGCGCACAGGAGCACGAGCCGCCGCACGTGCCTCCTTTCGACTCTCTCGCAGTCGACCCTGCCGCTAGGCAGCTTCGAACGCGACCCGGCGGCCCGCCTGCGGCCGCGTGATGAAGATCGCGACGACCGCGCCGACGAGGGCCGCGATCGCGCTCGCGGCGAAGGCAATCTCGAAGCCGGTCACCGACGGCACCTCGGTGCCCGGAATCGTGTACGCGGTGAGCAGCGCCGCGCCGAGCTGGCCGCCGATCACGCCGCCGACCGTGCGCATGACCGTGTTCATCCCGGTCGCGACGCCGGTCTCGCTCGCGCGCACCGACTGCGCGATGATCGTCGCCATCGCGGCGAAGGCGAACCCGACGCCGAGTCCGAGGAACGGCTGGCTCGCGACGACCTGCCAGGGCTCGTCGTGCCAGAGCGCGAGCATGGCCGCGGCCCCGGACGCGAGCAGGAGGCCGAACGACAGCGGCCACTTGAACCCGTACTTTCGCCCGAGCAGACCCGCGAGCGGGCCCGCGAACAGGAGCACGACCGAGCCGGGCAGCAGGTAGAGACCCGCGCGCGTGGCCGTGGCGCCGAAGCCGTAGTCGACGCGCGCCGCGATCTCCGGCGGCAGCCCGCGCGGGAGCTCGACGAAGTTCGGCACGAGCACGAACACGCCGAACATCGCGAACCCGGCGATCAGCGCGGTGATGTTCGTGAACAGAACGGGCCGGTGGGCGAGCATCCGCATGTCCACCATCGGCTCGGGCACCCGCAGCTCGACCAGCGTCCACGCGACGAGGAACACGGCGGCTCCGACGAAGAGCACGGCGATCCGCGGAGAGCCCCAGCCCCAGCTCTCGCCCTGGGTGAGCGCGACGAGGAACGAGACGAGCCCGGCCGAGAGCAACACCGCGCCGGGGACGTCGACGCGCGAGGGCGTCTTGATCGGCGATTCCGGCACGAACCGCACGACCAGCGCGAGCGCGAGCGCGACGCCGATCGAGCCGAACGTGAACAGCCAGCGCCAGGAGAGGTGGTCGACGATCACGCCGCTGAGCACGATCCCGAAGCCGCCGCCCACGCCGAAGACCGCGCTGACGAGGCCGATCCCGACACCGACCTTCTCGGGCGGAAACTCGTCCCGGATGATCGCGAACGACAGGGGGAACACCGCCGCGCCGGTCCCCGCGAGCGCGCGGAAGCCGATCAGCGACCAGATGTCCCACGCGAGCGCGCAGCCGATGCTGCCCGCGAGGAACAGCCCGAGGCTGATCGCCAGCAACCGCTCCTTTCCGTGCTGGTCGCCGAGCTTGCCCAGGATCGGCGTCGCGACCGAGGCGACGAGGAGGAACACCGTCAGCACCCAGGTCGCCCACGTGGTCGTCGTGTTCAACTCGCGCTGGAGCACCGGCAGTGCCGGGACGACCATCGTCTGCTGGAGCGCGAACGCCGTTCCGGCGAGCGTCAGCGCGCCAAGCGTGACGTTGTAGTGCTGGCGCTCGGACTCCAACTAGAGGACGAAGAGCGCCACGGCGACGTACTGGCACGCGGCCGCGGCGACCACGAGGGCATGGAAGAGCTCGTGGTAGCCGAAGATGGACGGGGCGGGATCGGGGCGCCGCAGCGCGTAGATGATCGCCCCGGCGCTGTAGAGCAGCCCACCGACGCCGAGCAGCATCAGCGGAGTCAGCCCCACGGAGTCGTGAACCTCCGGCAGGGCGACGACGCCGACCCAGCCGAGGCAGACGGCGACGAGCGCCGCGACCCAGCGGGGCGCGTCGATCCAGGCGACCTTCAGCACGATCGCCGCCAGCGCGCCCGTCCAGGCGATCGCGAGCACGGTGACCCGCCAACTGCCGTCGAGCGCGACGAGCCCGAACGGCGTGTAGGTGCCCGCGATGAGCAGGAAGATCGCGGCGTGGTCGAGTCGGCGGATCCAGCGGCGCGGCGCGGGCGGCCACACGACGCGGTGGTAGAGCGCGCTGACTCCGAGCATCGCGGCGACGCTCGCCGCGAAGACGAACGCCGAGAGGCGCGGAATCCCATCCTCGGCGCCGACGACGAGGAGCACGCCGACGACGAGGGACGCAAAGAACGCGTACTGGTGCAGCACGCCGCGGAACCGCGGTCGCCGACGCGCGTTCGCAAGCCAGTCGGGCTGGTCGAGCGTCACCCGACGGTGGTTGCTCAGTCGCGGTATCGGTAAACGATCCGGCCGCGGCCGAGGTCGTACGCCGAGAGCTCGACCTTGATCCGGTCGCCCGGGAAGATCCGGATCCGGTAGCGCCGCATCTTGCCGGCGGTGTAGCCGAGCGTCTCGTGGCCGTTGTCGAGGGCGATCCGGAAGAAGCCGTTGCGCAGGGCCTCGATCACCTCGCCCTCCATCTCGATCTTCTCTTCCTTGTTGCTCGGGTTGCTCTGCTGAGCGGAAATGACGCCTCCAGGCCTGTTTGTCGAGCACCACGGTACAGGAGCCTCACCCTTTCGGGGCCGAAATCCCTGCTACGGTGGGGCTACGGACGGCGCCGTCGTCCAGTGAGATTTCGCTTCTCGTTCCTCCTTCGGGTGTTTCGAGGCCGGCAGATCTCGAACCCGTAACCAAGGAGTCGAACATCACAATGAAGTCGTTTCGCCAGCTCGGCGTGGCCGATGCCGTCGCGGAGGCGCTCGCGCGCCGCGGCGTGGACACGCCCTTCGCAATCCAGTCCCTCGTGATCCCGGACGGTCTCAACGGGCAGGACCTGCTCGCCAAGTCGCCGACCGGGTCGGGGAAGACCCTCGCCTTCGCGATCCCGATCGTGCAGCGGCTCGAGCCGTCGAGCAGAAAGCCTTCGGCGCTCGTGCTCGTGCCCACCCGCGAGCTCGCGACCCAGGTGGCCGAGGAGTTCGCGCCGATCGCAAGCGCCCGCGGCCTGAACGTCGCAGCCGTCTACGGCGGCCAGCCGATCCCGTCGCAGGCCAAGAAGGCCAAGGAGGCGCACATCCTGATCGCGACTCCGGGCCGCCTCCAGGATCTCGCCGAGCGCAAGCTCGTCCGCCTGGACGGGATCGAGATCTTCGTCCTCGACGAGGCCGACCGCATGCTCGACATGGGCTTCCAGCCCCAGGTCGACGCGATCGTGAAGCGGATCCCGCGCAAGCGCCAGACCATGTTCTTCTCGGCCACGCTCGACGGCGAGGTCGGCGAGCTCGCCCGCCAGTACACGTTCAACCCGAGCCGGTACGACGCCGAGCTCCCCTCGCACCTCGAGAGCGGCGAGACGGAGCACCGCTTCGTTCCCGTCACTCCCGAGAACAAGGTCGACACGCTCGTCGGCCTGCTCGCCGAGGAGCGCGGCCTCGTGCTCGTCTTCACCCGGACGAAGCGCGGCGCCGACCGCCTCGTCCAGAAGCTGAAGCGCTACGAGGTCCCGGCGGTCGCGATGCACGGCGACATGAGCCAGAACGCGCGCGAGCGCGCGCTCTCGCGCTTCGAGACCGGCAAGGTCAAGACCCTGATCGCGACGGACGTCGCGGCCCGCGGCCTCGACCTCGACGACATCACGCACGTGATCAACTTCGACCCGCCGGCCGACGACAAGGGCTACACGCACCGCGTCGGCCGCACGGGCCGGGCCGGGCGGGACGGCACCGGGATCACGCTCGTCCTCCCCGACCAGCAGGCCGAGGTCAGCCACGTCGCCCGCAGGGTCGGCGAGGCCGCCCAGTTCGAGGCCCAGGGGATGCGGGTCGCCCGGCCCAGGCTCGTCTACTCGGGCACTCGCCGCAGCAACAAGTGGGGAGCCAGGCGGCCCCGGAGGAAGATCTAGCTGCAAATCCTCAAGGTCGATGCCCTTTTGAACGATGAAAAGGGCATGGGCTCGTCCACCGAGACAGCCGTTTGGAAGCCGCTCGGCGAGCTGCTGGTCGAGCAGTCCTGGATCACGAAGGACGAGCTCGAGGCGGCGCTCGCGGCGCAGAAGGAGAACGGCCAGCGGCTCGGCCAGATCGTGGTCGACAAGGGCCTGATCTCGGTCGAGGAGCTGACCGAGGTGCTGCTCGCGCAATGCGGGCTCGACATCTCGACGCAGGAGGGCTTCGGCTCGGGTCTCCGCGACGAGCTCGCTCGGCGGGGCCGCAGACGGGAGCGCGAGCCCGTCCGCTTCGAGTTCGCGACCGAGCCCGAAGCCCAGCAGGCGAAGGGTCGGCGCGCACCCCTGCTCGCGTTCAGCCGCAACCCGAACCGCAAGCCGCTGAAGCGCCTCGAGCGGCTCGTCAAGGAGTTCGACCGCCAGGAGCGCGAGCTCCTCGAGACGATCACGACGCTGCGGCGAACGCTCGCCGCTCCCGACTGATCTAGGCCGCTCGCACGTCTTCGGCCCCGGGCACCAACCCGGTTGCGAGCGCGCCCGGTCGGCGCGCGGTCCACGCGTAGGCCACCACCGTGAGCGAGAGCGCGCCGCCGAGCGAGAGCGCGAGCGGCGTGCCGCCGACGTCCATCAGCCAGCCCGCGAAGAGGCCGCCGATCGGAGCGAGGCCCGCGAACGCGAACATGAACAGGCTCATCACGCGGCCGCGCAGGCGGTCCGGCGCGCGGAGCTGGAGGATCGCGCTCGTGTTCGAGACCCAGAGCGTGAAGCAGATGCCGACGAAGAAGAGCACGACGCAGGCGTAGGCGACGCTCGCCACGGGCGCGAGCACGAGCAGACCCGCGCTGAAGCCGGTGGCGCCGATCAGGAGCCCCTTCCAGCTCGCCTTGCCGCGCGCGGCCTGGATCAGCGCTCCGCCGAGCGCACCCGCCCCGAAGAACGCACTCAGGACGCCGAACACCTCGGGCCCGGCGTGGAACGTGTCGGAGGCGAGCACCGGGATGATCACGTGGAAGTTGAAGCCGACGGTGCTCGCGATCCCCAGCACGACGAGAGCGAGTCGGATCTCGGCGTTCCCCCAGGCGAAGCGCACTCCCTCGGCGATCGCGGCGCCCGCCCGCTTGCGTGGGTCGCGCACGACCTCGACGAGCTCGTCCTGCCGCATCAGCGCGAGCGCGCTCAGCACGGCGAGGAAGGTGATCGTGTTGATCAGGAAGCAGACGCCGGTGCCGCCGAGGCCGATGATCACGCCCGCGATCGCGGGACCGATGATCCGCGCGCCGTTGAAGAGGCCGGTGTTGAGCGCGATCGCGTTCGGCAGCTCATCGCGGCCGACCATCTGGAACGTCAGCGACTGGCGGCCGGGCGCGTCGAGCACGAGCGCACTGCCGCCGAGGAACGCGAGCACGTAGACGGCGGTGAGGTTCTCCCAGCCCGAGAACGCGAGCGCGGTCAGCGCGACCGACACCGCCATCTGCCCGGCCTGGGTCGCCATCACGAGCCGCCGGTTGTCGAAGCGGTCGGCGATCACGCCGGCATAGAGGCCGAAGAGCATGAACGGGAAGAAACGGCAGAACGCGAGCACGCCGACGGCGAGCGGGGAGTCCGTCAGCTCGACCACGAACCACGCGAGCGCGATGTTCTGCATCCACGTTCCCGCGAGCGAGATGATCTGACCGGCGAAGAAGAGGCGGTAGTTGCGGTGGATCCGCAGCGACCTGAAGATGCGGGCGGTCACGGGAGCAGCCGCTCCAGCGTGGGGAGGGCCTCGTCGAGGCGGCGCAGCTCGTCGGGGTCGAGCCCCTTCAGGCGCTCGGCGAGCCAGATCGTGCGGCGCGAGCGGACGGAGCGGAGCACCTGGTGGCCCTTCTCGGTCACGTGCAGCCCGGCGCGGCGCCTATCGCCTTCGCGGCCGCGGCGCTCGACCAGCTCGAGCTCCTCGAGCTTGCGGATCGCCTTGGACACCGCGGCCGGGGAGAGGCGCTCCTGCGCCGCGAGCTCGCGGACGCCGACGCCCGGTGCGTACTTGACCGCGACGAGCAGCGAGACCTGGCCGCCGGTGACGCCGAGCGAGTGGATCTCGCGGCGGAGCTCGCGGGTGAGCTGGAGCACGACCGGCCGGAGCCGGTTCGCGAGCTCGACTTCGTCAACCAGGCGAACGTTCACCTGGTTAACAGTAGCGGAAGGCTAGGTCAGCACGTGGTTCGGGTCGCGCTCGGGCGCCTCCTGGAACCACTTCTCGCGGTGCCGGTCGGCGTCGTCGGGCCGGTCGTACGTGGCGCGGATCCAGTCGAGCATCTCGTGCCAGTCGGAGAGTTGCGTGCCGTCGTCCCGGACGAGCAGGGGGATCTCGTCGGTCCCCGTCGCCTCGCGCATGGCCCGGCGGTTCGCCTTCTCCGCCGCGACCTGCTTCGCGACGAAGTCGATGCCGTACTCCGTGAGCGCCTCCCGCACGCGGGCGGAGTAGGGGCACCACTCGGCCTGCCAGAGCGTGAGCACGCCCTGAGCGTAGACGCCGTCGGCCGGCTCGGGCGGGGAGCCTCGGAGCCTCCCCGCCCGGCCGTCCTCTCCCCGACCCAGCTGGGCCTCGCCGCGCGGCCGGGCGACGGCGCGCGGCTTCCCGGGACGGGGCATGGTGCCCTGCTCTTGTAAGGCCCCCGTAAGGGTTCAGCCTCGGGCCGCCGGGCCCGATAGAGAGAACGTGCGCACGCTGGGCTACTTCTTCGTCGGCTGGATCCTGCTCGGGTTCGCGACGACGGGGCTCTTCTCGCTCGGCGCGGGGGGCCTGGCGGGGCCCCTCACCGGCGTGCTGGCCGCCGCGGGGCTCGTCTGGCTCGTCCGCTCGTACCGGCGCGGGCCCGGCGCCACGCTCGTGCGCGGGCTCCAGGAGGACGTGGACCGGCTGGCCGGACGGCTGCCGGCCGATCCGCTCTCGAGCGCCGCGATCGTCGGCGCGTGGGGAGTGCACATCGGCGACCACGAGGCGAGCGCGCGGCTCGAGCACGAGTACCACGCCGCGCGCAGGACCGTCGACGAGGTGCAGCGGGAGCTCGACGAGGTTCGGGAGACGGGCGCGATCCGCCGGCGGGAAGTGCTCGAGGCGAAGCTCGCGCAGGTCCACGACTACGTTCGCTCGATCGACCTGCTCGCGGCCGCCGAGCCCGACCTCGTCGACCAGGCGATCGCGGAGCACGCCGACGCCGCGGCCACGATCGACGCCGCGCGCAGGACGGGTGCCGACGTCGCGCAGCTCGTCGCGGCCGACGCGAGGCTCCAGGGCGCGCGCGAGGCGCTGCGCCGCGACGCCGAGCGGCCGATCGACGCGATCCGCCTGGCAGAGGAGGCCGAGCGAATCGCCGGGTCCGCCGCGCGTCGCTCCGCCTTGCCGTCCGGAGCGAGCTCCTGCCGCGAGCGGGTGAGCGTCGCCGAGGAGGAGCTCCAAGCCGCGCTCGCGCGCCACGCGCCTTCCGCGCTCGCCGAGGTCCGCGGCCTTCCGGACCTGGCGCGGGAGCAGCTCGAGCGCGGCGACGAGGCCGGGCTCGCCGCGGCTCGCGCGACCGTCCAGCGGATCGAGTCGCACCTCGCCGCGCTCGAGCGCGCCGCCGCAACGGTGCGTCCGACGCTTGAGGCCGCGGAGCAGGCCGTCGACGCTGCCGTTGCGGGCGGCGGCACCGGAGCCGCGCGCGCGGCCGAGCTGACGACGCAGGCGCGGGAGCTGCTTCGCGAGGAGCGCCCGGACTGGCTCGAGATCTCCGCGCTCGCGGAGCGGGCGCTGGTCCTGCTCGACGAGCAGCCGCAGCCGAACGAGCGCGTGGCGGCGCCGTCCGCGCACCGTGCGCGCGCCGCGCGCGACGAGGTCTGGTCGTGGGCGCTCACGTCGGCGCCCGGCGCTACGGACGCCCGCGCCGTCGCGGAGCGGATCGACGAGCTGCTCGACGACGCGGCGCGCCTCGAGCTCGAGGGCGACGCAGCCGGAGCTGCGGCCGCGTACGTGCGCGTCGTCACGCTGGCCGAGCCCGCGGTCGAGTCCGCTTCGCGTCCGCGCGCGCGCCGCGCGGGCTAGAGCACGCGCCGCTCGCCGCTCGCGACCTCGATCGCGACGATGCGGTGGTTGTTCGTGTCTGCGACGTAGAGCGTCCCGTCCGCGTAGGCGAGACCCTCGGGCTCCCAGAAGCCGGGCTCGCCGGTGATCGGCACGCGCTCGAGCCCCCCGAACGCGGTCCGGCACTCGCCGGTCGCAGGGTCGACGCGCTTCACCTTGTGGTTGAAGGAGTCGGCGACCCACACGACGCCGTCGCCCGCAGCGATCCCGATCGGATGCTGGAGCAGCACCTCGTCCCCGACGCCGTCGCGGTCGCCGAAGCCGAAGAGCTCGCCGCTGCCGCACACGGTCCGCGCCGTCGGGAACGCGCGCAGGTCGTCCACCGCCCGGATGCTCGAGATCTCGCTGTCGGCGACGTAGAGCGACCCGTCGAGCAGCGCGAGCCCGCTCGGCTGCGCGAACGCCGCGTTCCGGATCGGGCCGTCGACGCGCAGCTCTCGCCCCGTGCCGGCCCAGACGCCGGTCTCGTCGGTCGAGGGGTCGTGGTACCAGAGCTGATGCGAGCCGGCCATCGCGACGTAGAGGAGCTCACCGTCCCACGCGAGATCCCAGGGCGAGCGGAGGCCGTCGGCGACGACGCGCCCCTCGAGCGTGCGGAGGGCGCCCGCTCCCGTGTCCGCGACGTAGAGCAGGTCGTCGACGAGCGCGAGCCCGTTCGGGTGGTGGAACCCGTCGACGCGGCGCAGCTCCTCGCCCTCGAGCGAGAGCTCCACCACCTGGTTGTGGCCGGTGTCGGCGACCCACAGCCGGTCGCCGGCCGCGATCACCTTGCCGGGATAGGACAGCGAGCCCGGAGCGAGCGCTTCCGGACGCAGGGGGAGCGGTTTCGGGTCGAGCGTCCCCTCGCGGCGGCCCAGGTCGAGCAGCGCGTCGATCGCCTCGCGGAGCATCGCCGGGTCCGGCTCGCCGGCGCCGGCGGCGACGATCTGTCCGTCCGCGTTCACGATCGCGAGCGTCGGCCACGCGTTCACGCCCCACTCGTCCCAGATGTCGCGCCCTGGGTCGACGATCACGGGATGCGTGATCCCGTAGCGCATCACCGCCTGCCGCACCATCTCGGCGTCCTGCTCGTTCGGGAACTTCGGCGAGTGCACGCCGATGACGAGGAAGGGCTCGCCGTCCAGCTCGCGTTCCAGCGCCGCCAGCACGGGCAGCGTGTGGAGGCAGTTGATTCAGGCGTACGTCCAGAAGTCGAGCAGGAGGATGCGGCCGAGCAGCTCCCCCGGCTCGAGCGCGCGCTCGACGTTCAGCCAGACGGCGTCGGTTGGAAGCGCGGGCGCGGGGACCGCCATGTCGTCGAGTGTACGCAGCGCCCGCCCGGCTGGGCTGGGGGCTAGTCCTCGCGCCGGGGAGCGAGCTCGATGCTGACCACGGCGGTCGGCCGGATCAGCCGGTTGCCGAACGTCGCCCACATCCCGGGCTCGGGCCGGATCAGTGCGCGCACGATCTCCGCCGCCTTCTGCT
>JAICPI010000020.1 GCA_025929895.1 Thermoleophilia bacterium | reverse complement strand
GAAGAGATCACGCGCGAACGTCAGCACCCGAACCGTGTTCCGGCTGTTCAGTGTGACGCGATGGTCGCGGTTCTGGATGAACGAGCCGAAGCACATCATCATCGCCATCAGCGCCATGTTCGAGTCGATCTCGTTCGACATCCCGATGCCGATCGGGTGCCCCTGCGCGCGGAGCCTCGGCGCTGCCCGCCTGACGTTCTCCCAGGTGGTCGGCCCGCGCGAGAAGCCCGCCTCGCCCCAGTAGTCGCGCCGCCAGTTGACCGGGTCCGGGGCGTAGTTGTCCGGGAACCCGAAGTACTTCTTCGTCTTCGGGTTGTAACAGGACCGGTAGCAGACGTCGGCCATCTTGCCGCGCTTCTTCGTCACCTCCTGGACGATCGCGCGGTGGTTGATCACGCGGTCCTCGTACTGCGGCAGAGGCGCGAGCGTCGCCACCATGTCGTGGCCGCGACCGGCCGCCGCCTCGGCGGCGACGCGACCCGGCAGGTCGGCCTGGTTGACGTGGTCGACGACCACCTCGGTGTCGTTCGCTCGTCCCCACGCCTTCGTGTAGACGTTGTCGAACCACCGGTCGAACGCCGGCACGAAGTGGCTCCACTGGAGGATGCGGAGTGTCCCCGCAAGCTCCCTGTGCCGGTACTGCGGCGCTCCGTAGGCGACCCCGTGCGCCCCGAGGCCGCCGTAGACGAGGATCACCCCGGCGCCGGCCCTCTTGATCAGGTCGCGTCTGGAGAGCTCGTCGAGCTTGCTGACGTCGACTCGCTCCTTGTCGGCCACCGTCCCTCCTTTCCTGGGGCCTCGGTCGTGTCTCGCGGTAGGCGTCAACGGAAGGCCCCGCCCGTGAAGCCCGCGATGAACCGGTCGAGAAAGAGGTTGTAGAGCAGGGCGAGCGGGATGCTCGGGATCAGCGTCGCCGCCATCAGGCCCTGCCAGAAGAAGATGTCGCCGCGGATCAGCTCGGTGAAGACGCCCGTCGAGATCGTCTTCGCCTCGCTCGTCGTGATGAACGCGAGCGCGTAGACGAAGTCGTTCACGACGAGCGAGAACGAGAAGATGACGACGGTCAGGATCCCGGGCAGCGAGATCGGGAAGACGATCTGGAAGAGCGTCCGCAGGCGCGACGCGCCGTCGACGCGCGCTGCCTCTTCGAGCTCGCGCGGGATCGTCTTGAAGAACCCCATCAGCAGCCAGGTCGAGAAGGGGACCGTGAAGCTCGGGAACACGAGCACGAGCGACCAGAGCGAGTCCTGGAGGCCCGCGTGCCCGCCGAGCGGGAAGTGGCTGATCACGTACGAGAGCGGGAGGAAGAGGAGCGTCGGCGGCACGAGGTACGTCAGGAAGATCCCGACGCCCATCCCCTGGCCCCAGCGTCCCGACAGTCGCGCGAGCGCGTACGCGGCGGGAACCGCGAGCACCAGCGTGATCACGACGACGGCGATCCCGACGAGGGCGGTGTTCTTCACCCACGTCAGGTACTGCGTCTCGCTGAAGAGGAACTCGTAGTTCCTGGTCGTCGGCGAGCCGTCGCCGAAGAAGAACGGGACGTTCTCGACGTTGTAGAGGTCGAGCTCCGTCTTGAAGCTCGTCCAGAGCATCCAGTAGAACGGAAACGCGAGCACGAGCGCGAACGGCCCGAGGATCAGGTAGGCCGTCAGCTTCTCTCGGAACGTCGTCACGTCACTTCCACCTTCCGGGCGAAGCGCAGCATCAGCACGGCGACGACGACGAGGAGCGGGAGCAGGAAGAGCGAGATCGCGGCGCCCTCGCCGAGGGAGCCGCCGCGGATGCCGACGAAGTACGCCCACGAGGTCAGCATCTGCGTCGAGTTGAACGGGCCGCCCTGCGTGAGGATGTACACGACCGTCATGTCGGTGGCCGTGAAGACGATCCCGAAGAGCACGGCCACGGTCGCGATCGGGAGCTGGAGCGGCAGCGTCACGTACCAGAACTTCCGGAGCCCGGTCGCGCCGTCGACCTTCGCAGCGTCGTCGACCTCGGCCGGGATCGAGGCGAGGCCGGCGAGGAAGATCACGACCGCGAACGGGATGATCCGCCAGGCGTGCACCGACGTGACCGCGGCGAGCGCGAGCGTCTGGTCGCCGAGCCACTGGGGCGGGTTGAAGTCGTCGACGAGGTTGGCGCGTCTCGCGACCCAGTTGACGATGCTGAAGAGCGAGTCGTAGATCCAGAGCCAGCCGATCGTGCTGAGGGGCACCGGCGCGGCCCACGGGAGGATGATCAGGAAGCGGAGGATCCACTTGCCCCGGATCGGTCGCGTGAGAGCGTGCGCGATCAGCCCCGCGCAGACGAGCACGATCGCCTGCGAGGCGATCGTGAAGAGGAGCGTGTTGCGGAGCGCGCGGCGGAAGTTCGGGTCGTCCCACGCCGCGCGGAAGTTGTCGAGGCCGACCCACGGGCCGCCGAGCGTGCCGCCGACGGCGTCGGTGAGGCTGAGGTAGACCGCGAGGAGCAGCGGCCCGCCCACCAGCACCGCGATGAAGAGGACGGCGGGCGCGATCAGGACGCTGGCGAGGAATCGGCGGCTCTCGAGGAGATTCCGCCGGCGGCGCCGAGCTCCGGGCGCTGCGACCGCTACCAAGGCCGAACGATCCTAAGCTTGATCGGCCCTCGTTCGCAACGATAGGGTCGAAGCTCGAGAGAGGCGGGCCGTGGCCGAGATCCAGCTCGACAAGCTGACGAAGGTCTATCCCGACGGGACGGAGGCGCTCACCGCGCTCGATCTCGGGATCGCCGACGGCGAGCTCGTGGTCTTCGTCGGCCCCTCCGGCTGCGGCAAGACGACCGCGCTGCGGATGATCGCCGGCCTCGAGGAGATCACCGACGGCACGGTGCGCATCGGCGGCGAGGTCGTGAACGAGCTCCCGCCGAAGGACCGCGACATCGCGATGATCTTCCAGAACTACGCGCTCTATCCGCACATGAGCGCGTTCGACAACATGGCCTTCGGGCTGAAGCTGCGGAAGGTCGGGCGCGAGGAGCGTCGCTCCCGCGTCGGCGGGGCCGCGCGGATGCTCGGGCTCCCCGGCGTCCTGGACAAGAAGCCGCGCACGCTTTCCGGCGGACAGCGCCAGCGGGTCGCGATGGGGCGCGCGATCGTGCGCGAGCCGCAGGCGTTCCTGATGGACGAGCCGCTCTCGAACCTGGACGCGAAGCTGCGGGTCGAGATGCGGGCCGAGATCGCGCGCCTCCAGCGCGACCTCGACGTGACGACGATCTTCGTCACGCACGACCAGGTCGAGGCGATGACGCTCGGCGACCGGGTCCTCGTCTTGCGCGACGGCCTGCTCCAGCAGATCGACACCCCGCAGCTGCTCTACGACCGGCCGGCGAACCTCTTCGTCGCCGAGTTCATCGGGTCGCCGGCCATGAACCTCGTCTCCGCTCGGCTCGAGGGCGCGAACGGCGCGATGCACGCTCGTTTCGCCGACCACGCGCTGGCCCTCGGCGGCGACGTCCTCTCCACGCGGCCGGCGCTCCGGGAGTTCGCCGGAAGGGACGTCATCCTCGGCGTGCGGCCCGAGGACCTCGAGGACGCGGAGATCGAGACCGGCGCGCCGGCGGACCGGCGCCTTCGTGCGCTCGTCGACCTGCGCGAGGACATGGGCTCGGAGGTCTTCGTCCACTTCGGGATCGGGGCTCCGCCGGTCCGGACCGCGGACGTCGCCGCGGCCGTCGGCGAGGACACGGTCGAGGCGGCGGCGGCGCAGGCGGCGCGCGGTGCCGTGTTCACCGCGCGGATCGACCGGGACTCGCGCGCCGCGGAGGGCCGGCCGCTCGAGCTCGTCGTCAACACCCGCCGGCTGCACTTCTTCGACCCGCAGTCGGGCCGCGGGATCTACGACACGGCCTGAGCGGGCTCAGACGAGCGCGAGCTGTGCCTCACCCTGGAGGCCGGACACGCCGACGCCGACGAGCCGGAGCGCGCCGGGACGCTGGTCGAGCGCACGGTCGAGCAACTCGCACGCGAGCGTCGCGATCCGGTCGGCGTCGTCGATCGCGGTGGAGAGCGTCGACGAGCGCGTCCGCGTCGTGAAGTCCCCGTAGCGGAGCTTCGTCGTCACCGTCCGCGCGAGCAGCCCGCGGTCGTGCAGTCGGCGCGAGAGGCTCTCGGACATGCGGCGGAGCTCGTTGTGCAGGCGTTCGCGCTCGGCGACGTCGCGGTCGAACGTCTCCTCGTGGCTGATCGTGACCGGCGGCTCGGAGACCGGCTCGACGCGCCGCCGGTCGACGCCGCGCGCGCGGTCGCGGAGCTCGAGGCCGAGCTTCCCCGGCATGAGCGTCGCGAGGTCGCCGTCGGTCAGCGCCGCGAGCTCGCCGATCGTCGTCACGCCCGCGGGGCGCAGGCGCGCCTCGGCGCGCGGGCCGACGCCGGGGAGCTTGCGGACGTCGAGCGGCGCCAGGAAGGCGGGCTCTCGACCGGCTGGGACGACGGTGATCCCGCCCGGCTTGCGCCGGTCGCTCGCGATCTTCGCGACGACCTTCGCGCCCGCGATCCCGATCGAGCACGTGAGGCCCGTCGTCCCGCGGACGGCGGTCTGGATCGCCTCGGCGAGCGCGCGGGCGGCGAGGAGGTCGCATGCCTCCGCGGTCAGGTCGAGGTAGCCCTCGTCGATCCCGGTCTGCTCGACGACTGGGGCGACCTCGCGGATCGCGTGCCAGACGCGCCGCGAGACGTCCCGGTAGTGGGAGTGCCGCGGACGCAGGAAGACGGCCTGCGGGCAGCGGCGACTGGCCTCGGCGCAGCTCATCGCGGAGTGGATGCCGAAGCGCCGCGCGGCGTAGTTAGCCGTCGCGACGACGCCCCGGCCCTGCGGGTCGCCGCCGACGACGAGCGGCCGCTCGCGCAGGCTCGGCTCGTCGAGCTCCTCGACGGCGGCGAAGAAGGCGTCCAGGTCGACGTGGGCGACGATCACTGTGGACGCGAATTTTCACATTCGCGACAGACGCGATTCACACGCGATCCACCTTGCTCGGTACGTTCGCGCTCATGGCCGCGAAAGTCGCAACTCCCTGGGGCGACGCCGCACTGCTCGACCAGGTCGAGCTCCCGCAACGAGCGGGCGAGCGGCGGTTCGCCTCCGTCGTGCAGCTGCTCGAGAACGGGAAGGGCGAGCGACTCGTCCGCTTCGCGTACACGACCGACGGCTCCGCGCGCCGCGGTCCGGTGACGCTCCGCGCCCGCGACCTCGCCCGCCTGCACCAGGCGCTCAGGCGCCACCCCGAGCTCGCGGCCACGCTCGGGCTGGGCGGTGATGCCTAGACGAACGCGCGCTCTCGGTCGCGTGCCGCGTCGACGAGGGAGGCGAGGATGAAGGCCCCGTCCGCCGGGCCGAGCAGCGGGTCGACCGCATGCTCGGGGTGGGGCATCAGGCCGAGCACGTTCCCTTCGCGATTGCAGACGCCCGCGACGTCGTGGACGGACCCGTTCGGGTTGTCCTCGTAGCGCAGGACGATCTGGTCGAGCCCGGCGAGCTCGGCGTAGAGCTCGTCGGGTGCGTACCAGCAGCCCTCCCCGTGCTTGACCGGGATGGTCAGGTTCTGACCATGGGTGCAGCGCGCCGTCAGCAGGGTGTCCGCACGCTCGACGCGCACGCGCACGTCACGGCAGACGAACTCGAGCGAGCGATTCGGGCGCAGCACGCCGGGGAGCAGTCCCGCCTCGCAGAGGATCTGGAAGCCGTTGCAGATCCCGAGCACGGGCCCTCCGTCCGCGGCGAACCGGCGAACGGCGTCGAGCGCCGGCGCGAAGCGCGCGATCGCCCCGCAGCGGAGATAGTCGCCGTACGAGAACCCGCCGGGGAGGACGACCCCTGCGACCCGCTCGGGCAGCTCCTCGTCGCCGTGCCACGCGAGCACCGGCTCGGCCCCGAGAGCGTGCAATGCCCACGCGGCGTCCCGGTCGTCGTTCGAGCCCGGGAAGACGACGACGGCGATCCGCGGCCGCTCGGTCATGCGCCCTCGAGCTCGATCTCGAAGCTCTCGATCAAGGGGTTCGCGAGGAGCCGGTGGCACATCTGCTCGACCTCCGCGCGCGCCTGCGCGGGGTCGGAAGCCTCGACCTCCAGGTCGACGACCCGCCCCACGCGCGCCTCGCCGACGGGGAAGCCGAGCTGGCGCAGCGAGCTCTCGACCGCCTGTCCCTGCGGATCGAGGATTCCCGCCTTCGGCCGGACGAGCACGGTCGCCCTCACCGGAGGACCGCCGTCGGATCCGCCACGTAGTCGTCGAACGCGATCCCCGTGATCCGCTCGAACGCGTCGACGTAGCGCGCGCGCGTGCCCGAGACGACCTCCGCCGGCAGCTCGGGCGCAGGCGCCGTCTTGTCCCAGCCGAGCGATTCGCAGTAGTCGCGGACGAACTGCTTGTCGAAGGACGGCTGCGCCTCTCCGGCGCGATACTCGTCCGCGGGCCAGAAGCGCGAGGAGTCAGGCGTGAGCGCCTCGTCCCCGAGCACGAGCTCGCCCCCGTCGCCGAGGCCGAACTCGAACTTCGTGTCGGCGATGACGATCCCGCGCTCGCGCGCGTACTGCGCTGCGAACTCGTAGAGCGCGAGCGCGACGCGTTCGACCTCGCGGAAGCGCTCCGCGCCCACGAGCTCCGAGGCCGCCCGCGCGTCGATGTTCTCGTCGTGACCTTCCTGTGCCTTCGTGGCCGGCGTGAAGATCGGCGTCGGGAGCCGGTCGGACTCCGCCAGCCCCGCGGGGAGCACGTGTCCCGATGTCGCCCCGGTCGCGACGTAGTCCTTCCAGCCCGAACCGGACAGATAGCCGCGGACGACGCACTCGATCGGCAGCATCTCGAGGCGCCGGCATTCGGTCGAGCGGCCGTCGTCCCGGAGCGCGAGCAGGTGGTTCGGCACGAGGTGGCGCGTTCGCGCGAACCAGAACGCGGAGAGCCCGGTCAGGACGCGGCCCTTGTCCGGGATCTCCGTCGGCAGCACGACGTCGAACGTCGAGATGCGGTCGCTCGCCACGAGCAGCAGCCGGTCGTGGTCGAGCGCGTAGAGCTCGCGTACCTTCCCGCTCCCGACGTGAATCGCGGTCTCAGACATAGGTCGGTTCCCCCTCCTTCGCTCGCACGAGCGCCTGCAGGCGCTCGAAGACGGTGTCGACGTGACGCGTGTACGGCTCGAGCGCGAACAGCTCGTCGAGATCGAGCCGCTCGTGCAGCTCGCGGTCGGCGCGCACGAGCTCGCGGAAGTCCTGCTCCTCCTGCCAGGCGCGCATCGCGTGCCGCTGCACGTGCCGGTACGCCTCGTCCCGCGGCAGACCGCTCTCGACGAGCGCGAGCAGCACGCGCTGGCTGAAGAAGAGGTAGTGCCCGCTCTCGAGGTTCCGCCGCATCCGCTCCGGAAAGACCACGAGGCCCTCGACCAACCACGCGAGCCGGTCGAGCATGTAGTCGAGCGCGAGGAACGCGTCGGGCACCACGACCCGCTCGGCGGACGAGTGCGAGATGTCGCGCTCGTGCCAGAGGGCGACGTTCTCGAGCCCGACGAGCGCTGCGGAGCGCACGACGCGGGCGAGGCCGCAGATCCGCTCCGAGACCACGGGGTTCCGCTTGTGGGGCATCGCGGACGATCCCTTCTGCCCCTTGCCGAACGGCTCCTCGACCTCGCGCACCTCGGTGCGGGCGAGGTGGCGGAGCTCGAGCGCGAACTTCTCGAGCGACGCCGCGCACACGGCAAGCGCCGCGAGCAGCTCCGCATGCCGGTCGCGCTGGAGGATCTGCGTCGACGACGGCGCGGGCTCGAGCCCGAGCCGCTCGCACGCGATCCGCTCGACCTCGGGATCGGCCGCCGAGTACGTGCCGACCGCGCCGGAGAGCTTCCCGACGCGCATCCCCTCGAGCGCGCGCTCGACCCGCGTGCGCCCGCGCTCGAGCTCGAACGCCCAGCCCGCGAGCTTGAGCCCGAACGTCGTCGGCTCCGCGTGCACGCCGTGCGTGCGTCCGATCGTCAGCGTCTCGCGGTGCTCCTCCGCCCGTGCGACGACCGCGGCGAACGACCGGTCGATCCCCGCCAGGATCAGCCGGCCCGCTTCCTGCACCTGGAGCGACAGCGCCGTGTCGAGCACGTCGGACGACGTCAAGCCGAAGTGGAACCAGCGGCCGCGGTCGTCCAGTCCCTCCGCGACCGCGTCGACGAACGCGGCGACGTCGTGCTGCGTCTGCCCCTCGAGCTCGCGCACGCGCTCGGGCGTCGGTGCCTGCGCGCTCGCGCGCACGGCGCGGGCCGCGTCCTCGGGCACGCGTCCGACCTCCGCCCACGCGTCGAGCGCCGCGAGCTCGACCTCGAGCCAGCGTTCGAGCTTGCGCTGCTCCGACCAGACCCCGGCCATCGCCGGACGGGAGTAGCGGGCGATCACCGGGCCAGACTAGCGCTGCCTCAGGCCGGACAGCCGGTAGCGCGTCTCCGGCACCGACGCGCCCGCGATCGAGTCGACGCGCTCGCCGTCGGCGACCCAACCGTGCCGCTCGTAGAACCTCCGCGCCCGCGGGTTCACGGTCGCGACCCAGAGGATCGCCTCGTCGAAGCGGGGGGCGAGCGCCGCCACGGCGGGGTGCATGAGCGCGGGTCCCGCCCCGGAGCCGTGCGCGCTCGGGAGGACATAGATCGAGTAGAGCTCCCCGACGCCGGGGTTGTTCCAGCTCGGGCCGACGCTGGCGAAGCCGACGAGCTCGCCGTCGGGAACAACGACGAAGACCTCCGTCTCCGGGTGCGGGATCCACTCGCGCCACAGGCCTTCGCGCTCGTCGACGCTGAGCCCGTCGAGCACCTCCTGCGGCAGCACACCGGCGTACGTCGCACGCCAGGTCTCGACGTGGATCTCGGCAAGCCTCCGCGCGTCGCCTGACTCGGCGCGGCGAACTACGAGTGCGGCCACCGACCGAACCTACCCCAGGGGCCGCGCCGAAAGGGCCGAGTGGCCCGGACGCCGAAACGCCCGGGCCATCGGACCTCCACCTACGCGGCGGCCTGCCGCTGCAGGCTCGCCTGCCGCTGGCCGATCGCCTGCGTCGAGCGGTTCCAGTTCGAGGCCGAGGACCTCGCGCCGGACCGGTTCGACTGCTCGACGTCGCCCGCGGTGCGCGGATGACCGCACCCGCAGAACGTCTCGAGGCCGCGCGGGAAGCCGCCGCCGTTGAGGTTCGTCTGCTGGCCGGTCGTGTTGTTCGCGGTCGAGTTCGCATCCTGCTCGACCGTGTTCTCGGCGCTCTGGTTCTGCGTCGAGTCCTGCTCCTGCGAGTCGCCCTTGTTCTCGCAACCGCACGAACGCGGGCTGTGGTTCGGCTCACATCCGCAGGGATGTGACTTCGGGACGTACTCGCAGCACCTGCCCGTGCGAGTCTGACCCTGGTCGTTCTCCTGGTTCTGATCGATCGACTGGTTCGACCAGTTGGCGTTCCACGCCTTCGACGACGCACCGGAGCTGTTGCTCTGGTCGACGTCGCCGCCGCCACCCGACCCGCCGCCACCGACGAACGACGCGGGCTCGGCGATGAGCGCGCCGCCCCCGTTGACGTTCGTCTGCCGGCCGGTCGCGTTGGTCGCGGTGGAGTTCGCCGTCTGGGCGACCGTGTTCTCGGCGCTCTGGTTCTGCGTCGAGTTCTGCTCCTGCGTCCCGTTCGGCTCACAACCGCAGTGGTAACGGCCGCTTCCGCCCGGGGCCGTCTGCGTCTGCGTCGAGTCCTGGTCCTGCCCGATCGTCTGGTCGGACTTGTTCCAGTTCGACGCCGACGACGACGCGCCGGAGCTGTTGCTCTGGTCGACCTCACCGCCGCGACCACCGTGACCGCAGCCGCAGAACGACTCGGCGGTGCGGGCGAGGCCGCCGCCGCCGTTGACGTTCGTCTGGCTACCGACCGTGTTCCTGGCGGTCGAGTTGGCTTCCTGGTCGACCTTGTTCTTGCCGTGCTGGGACTGCGTCGAGCTCTGCGTCTGATCGCCGCCGGAGCCGCCGCCGCAGCACGTCCCACCGCCGCGGGTCTGGCTCTGGTCGTTTGTCTGACCCTGGTCGATCGCCTGATCGGACCAGTTCCAGTTCGACGCCCGTGACGACGCACCCGAGCTGTTGCTCTGGTCGACGTCCCCCGAGCCGCCACCGATGAGGCTGTCCACGCCGAGGCCGCCGCCGTTCAGGTTCGTCTGCTGCCCGGTCGTGTTGGTGGCGGTCGAGTTCGCCGTCTGCTCGACCTTGTTCTCGGCGCTCTGGTTCTGCGTCGAGTTCTGCTCCTGCGTCCCGTTCGGCCCGCACCCGCAGTGGTAGCGGCTGCTTCCGCCCGGGGCCGTCTGCGTCTGCGTCGAGTCCTGGTCCTGCCCGATCGTCTGGTCGGACTTGTTCCAGTTCGACGCCGACGAGGACGCGCCGGAGCTGTTGGACTGCTCCACGTCGTCACTGCCGGGCGAGAGAACGCGGATCGGCTGATTCACGTTCGTCTGCGCGCCGGTCACGTTGACGGCGGTGGAGTTGGACTCCTGATCGACCTTGTTCTTCCCATGCTGGTTCTGGGACGAGTCCTGACTCTGGTCGCCGCCGGAGCGGCAGCCACAGCTCGCGCCGCCGTCCTGCGACTGATCAGAGGCCTGACCCTGGTCGATCGACTGGTCGGAGTGGTTCAGGTTCCAAGCCGACGAGCGTGCGCCCGACGAGTTGGACTGCTCCACGTCGCCTCCACCACGTCCAGAGTGTCCGCAGCCACAGCCGTTGAGCTCGTGCCCCGCGACGGTCACGGGCGCGTTCACGTTCGTCTGCGCCCCCGTCACGTTGACGGCGGTCGAATTGGCTTCCTGATCGACCGTGTTCTCGCCGGACTGGTTCTGCGTCGACTGCTGGTCCTGCGCTCCACCGCGGTTCCCGGCGGAGTCCTGCGTCTGACCCGAGGTCTGATCCTGCTCGATCCCCTGGTCGGAGTGGTTCCGGTTGCCTGCCTCGGACTCGGCGCCCGAGCTGTTGCTCTGTTCGACCTCCGAGTCACCCGGAGAGAGAATGCGCACCGGTGCATTCACGTTCGTCTGCGCCCCCGTCACGTTGACGGCGGTCGAGTTCGCTTCCTGGTCGACCGTGTTCTCGGCCGACTGGTCCTGCGAAGAGCTCTGCGTCTGTGAGGCCGGCTGGCTCCCGCCGTGCCCGCACCCGCAGTCGCTCCCGTCGGTCTGGGCCTGGGCGGAACCCTGGTCCTGGTCGACCGACTGATTCGAGTGGTTCACGTTCGTTGCGCTCGAGTCGGCGCCCGAGCTGTTCGACTGCTCGACATCTCCCGAGCCGCCGGTGGTGCCGTTGGGGACGACAGCCGCGACCGGAGCGGGGGCAGGAATGCTGCCGCCGTTCTGGTTCGTCTGCGTCCCTGTCGCGCTGACGGCCGTCGAATTGGCCGTCTGCTCGACCGTGTTGGTCGCGTCCTGGGTCTGATTCGACTCCTGGGTCTGCGTGGACGGTGGGACCGGCTCGGGGACCAGCCCACTCGCGTGCGCAGTCCCGACACCGGCGCCCAGCGCCAGCAGCAGAGTCGCTCCCAGAGCGCTCAGCCTGGTTCTCATGTGTGTACGTCTCCTTTGTCTACGTCGTTACGTCTGAGCTCGCGCCGGGCGTGGAGCCACGGCCGACGCGTGAAGTGCCGCTGCCCGGCGCTAGCCGGGGCGGTCGCCCAGGGCGACGTAGGCCGACGACCAAGCGAGCTCCGGTGTGGGACGGAACCGTCGTCCCAAGCTCGTGATCGCCAGCAGGATCGAAGCCAAGGTTGCGAGCAGCCCAGCCGCCGAGCTCGCGCCGCCGCCGCCCGTGAGCGTCGTCAGCGAGCTCGAGACTCCGCCGACCAGCGACGTCAATGGATCGGTCGGCGCCCGCGCGGGGGTTGGTCCGTGCGGGGACGCGGTCCCGACGGCGAAAAGCGTCGCCGGGTCGCGCACGTCGAGCGCGATGCGGGGAACCGCATCGTTGATCGAGGCACCGCTGGCTGCGGAAACTGTCGGCTTCCGAAGTGGAGGGGCGGTTGCTGCTGTCATCGGCGGCGCGTTCCCGCTGGGCGGGCCGGAACGAATCGGCCCTGCACCCTCGGCACCGGGCTCGCTTCCGGCCGACGGTCGCGTGGATGGCAGCGGCGCGACCAGCGCCCTCGCCGGCGCCTCGAGTGCCGGAACGGCAAGGGCCGTCGTCGACTGCACGACCGTCGTCGCGAGGCTCGTCGTACCGGGGGCGACGGTCGTGGCGAGCTTCGTGACGGGCGCGACTGTTGCGGCGGTCGTCCCGACGACTGCCGTGGTCAGGTCGGCGGTCTGCGCCGCGCTCGAGAGGACGGACGCCACGACCGGCTCGGCAGCCCTGCTCGCATCGTCGACCACGGGCGCGACGGTCGTCTTCACTGGCGCAGTCACGGCGGCGACCGTCGCCGCGACCGGCGCGACGCTCTTGGCGATGGTCTCCGGCGGCGTGGGTGTCGAGGCGGGGACGGATGCCGGCCTCGCCTGCGACACGGGAGCGGAGGCCGGTGCCGCGGGCGTCGTCGCCGCGGCGACGGGCGCAGACGGAACCGGTGCGGATGCCACCGGCGCGGTTGCGGCCGGAACGACCTCTGCGACGGCCTCTTCCACGACGGCCGCCGTCTCTGCGACCGGCTCCGGGAGCGAGGGCGCCTGCGCGTACACGGGCGCGGCGATCGCTGCGCAGACCACGCTCGCGATCGCGATCGCCAAGCACCCCCGGGTTGCGCTCGCCGCAGAGAGCATTCCGAGAAAGGGGGTACCCACGAGCCCGCGGAATGTGCGCGCTAACGCCTCGGCGCGTGCCGCAAAAAAACCGCTCGTTGCGGAGAGTTTCGCGCGTGATCGCGATGCACCTCGGGCCGTCTTCCGGCCCCGGAGTCGGCGCCTCCATGCGTTCGGCCGCGGCGGGCCGCGCTCAAGCGGTGGCGCGATTCGGCCGATTCCCGACCGAGGAGCGGTGCCGCGCGTCCTCTCTGTACGTCTCCGGGCGCCGGCCCGCTCCCTCCCGAGGTTCTACTCCGCGGCCGCGCCGCTGTCGAGGCCAGAGACGACCGTCCGGACGGCTAGGTCGGCGCCGGCTCGCCGTTCAGGCGGCGAGGATTCGCGCCGCGAGCACCGCCGCGTTCTTCGCGTTGTCGACGCCGACCGCCGCGACCGGAACGCCGGGCGGCATCTGGGCGATCGCGAGCAGGGCGTCGAGGCCGTCGAGCACGCTGAGGCTCGAGCGGAGCGGTACGCCGATCACGGGGAGGTCGGTGTGCGCCGCGACGGCTCCCGGGAGCGCAGCCGCGAGCCCTGCGCCGCAGATGAGCACGCGCAGGCCTCGCTCGCGCGCGCTCCGCGCGTACTCGGCGACCGCGTCGGGCGTCCGGTGCGCGGAGCGCACGTCGAACTCCCACGGGATCCCGTGCGCGTCGAGCTCGTCGAACGCCCCCTGCATCCGCGCCCGATCGGACTCCGAGCCGACGAGGATCCCGACGAGCGGCGCGTCAGCCAACGGTCGCCCCGCTCGCGGCCTCGACCGCGATGTCGCCCCGGAAGCGGACTCCTTCGAACCGGATCGACTCGGCCGCGGCGTAGGCGCGCGCTCGTGCCTCTGCGAGGGTCGCGCCCGTGGCCGTGACGTCGAGGATGCGGCCGCCGTTCGTGACCAGCGTTCCTCCGCGCAGCGCCGTCCCGGCGTGGAAGACGAGCGCGCCGGCAGCCTCGGCCTCGGCGACCCCCTCGATCGGTGAGCCCGAGTCGCCGCGCGCGGGATAGTCGCGGGCGGCGAGGACGATCGTGACGGCCGCGTTCTCCCCCGACCCGAGCGCGACCCCCGCGAGGTCTCCGCGCGCGGCGGCCGCGAGCGCGCCGAGCAGGTCGCCGTCGAGCCGCGGAAGGATCGCCTGCGTCTCGGGGTCGCCGAAGCGGCAGTTGAACTCGAGCACCCGCGGGCCGTCCTCGCACAGCATCAGCCCCGCGTAGAGCAGGCCGATGAACGGCGTGCCGCGCTCGGCGAGCTCCGCGAGCACCGGCTCGTGCACCGTCGTCACGACGTCCGCGAGCTCGACCCCTGCGAGCGGGACGGGCGAGTACGCACCCATGCCGCCGGTGTTCGGCCCGTCGTCCCCGTCGAACGCGCGCTTGAAGTCGCGCGCGGGGGGGAGGCCGACCGCACGGGCGCCGTCGCAGACGGCGAAGACGGAGAGCTCCGGGCCTTCCAGGAGCTCCTCGACGACGAACCGGTCGCCGAGCGCCGACACCGCGGTGAGCGCCTCGTCGAGCTCCGCCTGGGTGCGGCACACGAACACGCCCTTCCCCGCGGCCAGCCCGTCCGCCTTGACCACGCACGGAGGGCGCGCGACCGCGAGCGATTCGGCCGTCGGCACGCCGGTCGCGTGCAGCACGTCCTTCGCGAACCGCTTCGAGCCCTCGATGCGCGCCGCCCCGGCGCTCGGGCCGAAGACCGCGATCCCGCCGTGTCGGAGTGCGTCGGCGACGCCCGCGACGAGCGGCGCCTCCGGCCCGACGACGACGAGCTCGACCGCGAGCGCGCGGGCCAGGGCGAGCAGTCCCTCGGCGTCGTCGGCGCGGACCGGATGGCACGAGCCGAGCTGCGCGATCCCGGGGTTCCCCGGCGCGGCGTGGAGCTCCGTCAGCCTCGGGCTCTCGGCGAGCTTCCGGGCGAGCGCGTGCTCGCGCCCGCCCGACCCCACGACGAGAACCTTCACGCGCCCATGCTAGTGACGTCTGCGGGCGGTTTGAAGCGGCTGCGCCCGGCGCAGAAGGGGCGCATGTCGAGCGAACCCGGCCTCGACCGGCACGACTGGGAGAGCGAGTTCCAGGGGCTGGAGCCCGAGCTCGAGGACTCGCCGCGGGAGGCGCTGCCCGAGCTCCTCGCCCTCGTCGAGCGGATGCTCGAGGAGCGCGGCTACGCGCCCGAAGACCCGGTCGCGGGCGACGGAGACGAACCGGAGATCCTCGCCGAGTACCGCGCGGCGCGCGAGGCCGCCGGCGCGGTCGAGCGGGGCGACGACAAGGCCGGCCCCGGCGACGTCGGAGCCGCGGTGAGCGGGCTCCGCGCGGTCTACGACCACCTGCTGAGCGAGCGCCAGGCGCCGTAGCTAGGGCCGCGCGACCGCCGCGAGGCCGCGCGGAGAGAGCACACGCTCCCGCTCGGCGCCCGTGCCGATCAGCGACACCTCGACCCCGAGCTCGCGCTCGACGACGTCGACGTAGGCCCGCGCCGCGTCCGGGAGCTCGTCCAGCGACGCGACCTCGTCGAGCGGCTCGGCCCAGCCCGGCAGCGCCTCCCAGACCGGCTCCGCGTGGTGGAAGTCGCTCTGGTGCGCCGGGAAGTCGCGCGATTCGCTCCCGTCGCGCAGCCGGTACGCGACGCAGACCGGGAGCTCGTCGAAGGCGGAGAGCACGTCGAGCTTCGTCAGCGCGAGCGACGTGATCCCGTTGAGCCGCACGGCGTAGCGCAGCGCGACGAGGTCGAGCCAGCCGCAGCGGCGCTCCCGCCCGGTGACGGTCCCGAACTCCCCGCCGAGCTCGCGCACACGCGCCTGGTCGTCGCCCTCGATCTCGGTCGGGAAGGGCCCTTCGCCGACGCGCGTCACGTACGCCTTGCTCACACCCACCACCGCGTCGATCCGGTTCGGCCCGATTCCCACTCCCGCGGCCGCGTAGGCCGCGACGGGGTTCGACGAGGTGACGAAGGGATACGTGCCGTGGTCGAGGTCGAGCAGCGTCCCCTGCGCGCCCTCGAAGAGCACGAACCGGCCGTCCGCCAGCGCCCGGTCGACGAGCAGCGACGTGTCGCTGACGTACGGCCGCAGCCGCCGCGCGAGCTCCTCGAGCTGCGAGGCGATCGCTTCGAGGTCGAGCGGCGCGACGCCGTAGACGCGCTCGAGCCAGACGTTCTTCTCCGCGAGCGCGACCTCGATCTTCTGGCGCAGGATCTTCGCGTCGAGCAGGTCCTGCACGCGGATCCCGAGACGAGCGGCCTTGTCGGCGTACGCGGGACCGATCCCGCGCCGCGTCGTCCCGATCTGGAGCTTGCCCAGCCTGCGCTCGCTGGCCTGGTCGATCGCGACGTGCCAGGGCATGATCAGGTGCGCGTTCCCCGAGAGGTGCACGAGCCCCTCGGTCGCCACCCCTCGCCCCGCGAGGCCGTCGAGCTCCTCGATCAGCACGCCCGGATCGACGACGCAGCCGGCCGCGATCACGCACTCCTTGCCGGAGAGGATGCCCGAGGGCATCGAGCGCAGCTTGAACGTCTCGCCCTCGACGATGATCGTGTGCCCGGCGTTCGGCCCGCCCTGGTAACGGCAGACGACGTCCGCATGCTGCGCGAGCAGGTCGACGATCTTGCCCTTGCCCTCGTCGCCCCACTGCGCGCCGACGATCACGGTGGCGGGCACGGCTCGGAGTGTGCCGGATCGGCCGGTCGCTAGTGCACGAGGCTGGCGGGAAGCGCTCGCAGCACGCGGATCTCGTGGCCGCGCCCGCAGGTGACGTGGCCGTGGTCGCGCGAGAGCGGCAGCGTCCCTTCCACGACCGCGCCGAGATAGCCGCGGCTCGCCAGCTGCGAGGACGCGCAGAGCTCGCACACCGCGCGGAAGCTCGTCGCGCGCGGCGGAATGCACACCGTTTGCTCGGTCATCACCCCAAGGCCTCCACCTCCCACGTCGTCACGCCGCCGCCAGGTCCGAGAACTTCGCGTAGCGCTTGAGGAACGAAAGCTTGATCGAGTCCGTCGGCCCGTTGCGGTGCTTCGCGACGTTGACCTCCGCGATGCCCTGCTGGTCGGACTCCTCGTTGTAGTACTCGTCGCGGTAGATGAACATGACCACGTCGGCGTCCTGCTCGATCGAGCCGGACTCGCGCAGGTCGGAGAGGATCGGGCGCTTGTCGTGACGCTGCTCGACCGCGCGCGAGAGCTGCGACATCGCGAGGATCGGGACGTCGAGGTCGCGCGCGAGCACCTTCAGCGAGCGCGAGATCTGCGAGACCTCCTGGACGCGGTTCTCGGCCGTCGTGCCCGAGGTCATCAGCTGGAGGTAGTCGATCAGGAGCAGACCGAGGTTCGGCTCGAGCGACTTCAGGCGTCGCGCCTTCGAGCGGATCTCCATCAGGTTGATCGAGCCCGTGTCGTCGACGTAGATCGGTGCCTTGGCCAGCTTGTCGCAGGCGGCCGTCAGCCGCGGCCAGTCGTCGACGGCGAGCTTGCCCGTGCGCAGGCGCTGCGACTCGACCTTCGCCTCGCTGCACATCAGGCGCTGCGTGACCTCGGACTTCGACATCTCGAGCGTGAAGATCCCGACCGGAACGCTCTCGCGAACGGCCAGGTTCGCGGCCATGCACAGCCCGAGCGCGGACTTCCCCATCGACGGGCGCGCGGCCACGATCACGAGGTTGCCCGGCTGGAAGCCCGAGGTGAGCCGGTCGAGCTCGCGAAAGCCCGAAGCGGTCCCCGTCACGTCGGCGCCGGCCTCGTAGAGCTGCGTGATCCGCTCGAAGCTCTCCTTCAGCAGCTGGTCGATGTGCGCGAACTCGGTGGTGACGCGATCCTGCGAGAGGTCGAAGAGCACCTGCTCGGCGCGGTCGACCAGCTCGTCGATCTCGCCCGGACGCTCCCAGCCGAGTCGCGCGATCTCCTGACCCGTGCGGATCAGCCCGCGGAGCGTCGCCATCTCGCGCACGATCCGCGCGTAGTGCGCCGCGTTCGCGGCGGCCGGGACGAGCGCCGCGAGCTCGTGGATGCGGATGCGGCCACCCGCACCCTCGAGCTCGCTTCGCTCTTCGAGCTCGTCGACGAGGGTGATTGCGTCGACGGGCTCTCCCCGCGCGTAGAGCGACAGCGCTGCGCGGTAGATCTTCGCGTGGCTCTCGCGGTAGAAGTCGCCCGCGTCGAGCACCTCGCTCACCGCCCCGATCGCGCCGGGGGAGAGCATCATCGCGCCGAGGACGGACTCCTCGGCATCGAGATTTTGCGGCGGGATCGGGGCGGCGGACGAGAGCTGGGCGACCTGAGCCACAGGGGACGAGTCAACTACGGCTAGGTCGACATTGCTACCTGTAGACGGCGGTGTTTTCGACATGGCAATTCCTGCGGCATGCAGGGAAAAGGACGGCCATGGTGCCAGCGACGCCGGACGGATCTGTGGGAAACCAATCCGCTACGAGCGGGAAGTTTCTCGCCGAATCCACAGGACGTGCGGTTCCTGTGGACGAGTCGATCCGTCAGAGCAGGTAGGCGTCGGCCATCGCGTACAGGAACAGGCCGATCACGATCCCGAGCGCGACGGCGGCCGCGATCGTGAACGGTCGATCCTCGCGGTCGCGGTCGGGCCCCGGCGTGACGGCGATGGCCACGCGGGGAATCTACTCCGCTGCGCGCGCCTCGGGCTCGAGCTCGGGCTCGGTCGCGTCCGCGACGGCCTCGGGCTGGAGGGCGGCCTCGGGCTCGTCGGCCACCTCGGCCACGAGCTCCTCGACCTCCTCGTGCTGCGCGGCGACTGCCGCCGCAGCCTCCTCCTCGGCACGCTCGGCCGCCTCCATCGCCTCGAGCTCCTCCTCGGGCGGGAGCTCCCCGCCCTCGGGCACGACGAGCGTCGTGACCTCGACCTGGACGTCGTTGAAGAGCTCGATCGGCACGGTGTGCCGGCCGATCCGCTTGATGTTGTCGACCCCGATCTTGCGGCGATCGACGCGGATCTTCTTCGTGCTCCAGATCTCGTCGACGATGTCCGTGGGCGTGACCGAGCCGAAGAGCGACCCGGTGGGCCCGGCCTTCACGTCGAAGCGCAGCACCGTCTCCGCCAGCGTGTCGGCCATCTCGCGGGCCTGCTCGAACGTCTGCGCCTCGTGCCGCGCCCGCTGCGTCTCGCGCTTCTGCGCCTCGGCGACGAGCGAAGGGGTCGCCTCGTCGGCGAGCCCTCGCGGGAGCAGGAAGTTCCGTGCGTAGCCGCGCGCGACGTTGACGATGTCGCCGCGGAGGCCGACCTTCTCGACGTCCTTGCGCAGGATCACCTGCATCTAGCGCTCACCGACGTAGGGGAGCAGCGCCATCTCTCGCGCGCGCTTGACTGCGATCCCGATCTGGTTCTGGTGCCGGCGGCACGCGCCGGTGATCCGGCGGGAGCGGATCTTCCCCTTCTCCGAGATGTAACGGCGGAGCTGGTTGACGTTCTTGTAGTCGACCTGGTCGATCTTGTCCTTGCAGTAGAAGCAGTTGCGCTTCCGCTGCGGACCGCCCATGGGCGGGCGCTTGCGCCCGCGCTGCTCTTGCTGCTTCGCCATCAGAAGGGGATGTCGTCGTCCGCGCCGGCCGGCGGGAAGTCGTCGCCGCCGCTCGCGGCGCCCGCGGGCACGAACTGGCGCTCGCCCTCGCCGCCCGAGTCGCGGCTGCCGAGGAACTGCACGGTGTCCGCGATGACCTCGACCGCCTGGCGCTTCGACCCGTCCTGCGCCTCCCACTCGCGCCAGTCGAGCCGGCCGTCGACCCCGACGGGGCGACCCTTGGAGAGGAACTTGGCGCAGTTCTCGCCCTGGTTCCCCCAGACGGTCACGTCGAAGTAGTTCGGCTTCTCGCCCCACTCGCCGGTGGCCGCGTCCTTCTGGCGGCTGTTCACCGCGAGGCGCAGCTTGCAGACCGACGTGCCGCTCGGCGTGTGCCGGAGCTCGGGGTCCTTCGTCAGGTTCCCCACCAGGACGACCCGGTTGATGTTCGCCATTTCCTCTCCTCCTATTCCTCGACCGACGCGGTCACGGGCTCGGGAGCATCCTGCCCGTCGCGCGGCGCCCGCGCTACCGGCCGGCTCGGACTCCGCTCGATCCGCCGCACGGCCAGGTGACGCATGACCCCGTCGGTGATCTTCAGGATCCGCGAGAGCTCGTCGAGCGTCGCGGGCTCCGCCGTCAGCTCGAACAGGTGGTAGACGCCCTCGTCCTTGTGCGTGATCTCGTACGCGAGCTTGCGCCGGCCCCACGGCTCGTGGCGATCCCAGGTGCCGCCGCCCGCCTCGACGAGGTCGCGCGCACGCTGGAGGATCTCGTTCTGGCGCTCCTCCGGGGCATCCGGATCGAGCATGAGCAGGATCTCGTACTCGGTTCTCAACTCCCGATACCTCCTCTTCTCTCGGTCTTAGGCGGCTCCGCCGGCCGGCGCCGCTCGGGAAGAAGGACGGCGCGTGACGGAGCGAGAAGCGGCGGCCAGTGTAGCATCGGGCCCGTGCAGAGCCGGTTGGCGTGGCTGCTCGCGGGGTTCGGGCTCGCCGCCGCGGCGATGAGCCGTTTCCTCCGCACCCCCGCGCCGCCGCCGCTCCCGCCGCAGGCCCCGCCCGAGCCGGACCCGCGCGCGGAGGAGCTCGCGGAGCGGATCGCCGCGTCGCGCGGGATCGTCGACGAGCGGGAGCAGTTCGAGGAGGCCGAGACGCCCGTCGACGAGGCCGATCCCGAGACGCGGCGGCGGCACGTGCACGAGCGTGGGCGCGCCGCGCTCGAGCGGATGCGCGACCCGGACGCCTGAGCGGGCGCCGCCCGTAACCGGAACGTGTCGAGGGGGTGCTTGACCCGCAGCTCGACACCACGTCCTAGCAGGCCGACGACCACGGAGGGGCACCCCCTCACCCACTCAGAGTGGGTTCGGCCCGCGATCCTTGCGGTGTGCTCCGCACACCGAGGGCGGCCCCGCCGGCCGCCCTCGATGACCCCGTTCAGGTGAGGAGAAACCTAGGTCAGGAGGTAGATGAGCAGCACGATCACGACGATCGTGAGCACGGTTCCAATACCGATGTACACCGCGTCTACCTCCTGGTCGCTGGTTCGATCCTGCTAGGACGCGGGTCCCGGTACCCCGCGACGGGCGGCTCAAACGCAGACGGGGGCGCTCTCGTCGCAGCCGCGGCCCTAGCAGGTCGAGAACGTGCGGAGGGGCGCCCCCGCCCTGACTCTAATGGGCCGCGTGGGCTACGGCCCGCGCCCGTGGTCCTGGCCGCGCCCCTGGCCCTGGCCGGGGTGCTCGGGGACCGCGGCCGCCGGCGCGGCCGGCTCGGGTTGCGTTGGCGGCGCTGCGGCGACGACCGTCTTCTCGAGCCGGCCCGGTGCGTGCGCGTGCCCGAGCGCCTTGCCCCTCGGCTGGCGGCGGGTGAGCACGACGGCCGGAGCGATCGCCGCAGCCGGGGCGGCGGTGGGCGGCGGCGGCGCCGGTGCGGGCGCCGGCTCGCTCGCCGGCGGTGAGGGCGGCACGGGCGCGGCGGGCCTCGGCCGGGGCACGCGGGTGACGGCGGCGGGCCGCGGGCGTTGCTCGGCGCGGGTCGGCCCGCCGACGACGGCGCGGACGAGCGTGGCCGTTCCCGCGTCTGGCGTCGCGCTCCGCGGCGCGGGCGGGGTCGGGGCGACGGGCGACGCTGCGGGCGGATCCGCGACGACGACCCGCGGCGGCGCCGAGCGCGGGGGAGCGGTGATCCCGGCCGCCTCGCGAGGGGCGTCGTCGAGCGTGCGCGCGGGCAGCAGCGCGAGCGCCGCGACGGCGGCGGCGAGCGCTGCGGCGGAGAGCGCGGCGCGCGCGCTCGGACCTGTGCGAGCGCGATCGGCGACCTGAACGGGCTTGCCACCGAGCAGCCGGAGCTGCGCAGAGTCTGCGACGAAGGTGGACGCCGCCGGAGCGCACGCGGCGACGCCGAGGCAGAGCTCCGCCACCGCGGAGTCGTGCGCACCTCGAATCGCGTTGGCGAACGCGCGGGCTCGATGCCGTTCGTAGCCGAACGCGGCCAGCGCCGGGAGCGAGTCGGCGATCGCGCGCAGCGCGTCCTCGTCGCGCGCGAGCGCCGCTTGACCGACGGCAGCCCGGGCCGCCGCCACGTCTAGCGCCATGTTCCGCATCTCCGCCGCAGAACGCCGTGGTCGAACTCGGCCACGAGGTTCCTCCGTATCTGACCTGCTAGGACGGTCCGAGCGTAGCGCGGATCGGGCGCGGCGGCGTCCCCCGCGAGGGGATCAGCCCTTGCCCGGCTTGTCCTCCTTGCGCTCCGCCTGCTCGGCGGTCTTCTCCGCCTTGCTCTCCGCCTTCTCCGCCGCCTGCTCCGCCTTCTGCGCCACGTGCTCGGCGCGCTTGCCCTGGGCCGGCGCCGGCGCGCTCGGCTGCGGAGCCGCGGCGGCAGGGGACGCCGGCCGCTGCGAGCTCGCCCGCTTCGCCTTCCTGTCCCGCTTCGGCTTCCTCGCCTTCGTGGTGGGTGCGGGGACCGCGGCCGGCGCCGTCGCGACCGAGGGGCCCCCGGCAGCGGGAACGGGTGCGGGAGCGGGCGTGGGGGCGGGAGCGGGCGTGGGAGCGGGAGCGGGCGCGGGCGTTGGCTGCGGCGACGGACGCGGCGGCCGGCGCGGCGCGACTCCGGAGAGGCGTGGCGGAGGCGCCTCCTCGCCGGCCGCCGGCCCACCCACCGCGACCAGGGCCGGCGCTCCTTCGCTCGGGGCCGTGCCCGTCGTGCCGGGTGCGGACGGCGCGAGGTCGGGCCCCGGCGGGGGTGCGGGCCGCGGTAGCCGCGCGATCACGACCTCCGGGTCGTCGCGCGAGTCGGGGATCGTGATGCCGGCGTTCCGCTCGGGCTCGTCGCCGAGGAGGGGCGGCACGCTCGCGAGCGCGACGATCGTCGCGGCGAGCGCGGCTGCGCCCACGGCGACGCGGGTGATCGCGCGCTTTCGTCCCACGTTCGCTCCCTCCCGAGGCTCGTCCTGCACGGGCAGGCTACCGGCGCTCCGCGCTCGCCGCCGCGCGGAGCTCGGTCGCGGACGCGCTGGTCAGATCGCCCGCGTCGAGGCGCCAGCGCCAGTTGCCGGACTCGCTGCCGGGCGTGTTCATCCGAGCTTCGCTGCCGAGCCGGAGCACGTCCTGGAGCGGGACGATCGCGAGCGCGGCGCGCGACGAGTACGCGAGCCGGATCAGCGACCAGCCCGGGTCCGCCGGGTCGAGCCCCGTCGCCGCGCGCTCGGCGCGCGAGAGCTTCCCCCACCAGCCGACCGCGGTGTCGTTGTCGTGCGTGCCCGTGTAGACGACGCCGTTCTCGCGGTGATTCTCGAGGCGATGTGGGCTGCCCGTGTCCTCGGTGAAGGCCCACTGGAGCACGTGCATCCCCGGCAGACCGAGCTCGTCCCTGAGCCGCTCGACCGCCTTCGTGATCACGCCGAGGTCCTCCGCGATCAGCGGGAGGTCGCCCACGGCGTCGCGGGCGGCTTCGAACAAGTCCTTCCCGGGCCCGCGGCGCCAGCTTCCCTCCTTCGCGGTCGCCGCGTCGGCGCGCACGGCCCAGTACGCGACGAAGCCGCGGAAGTGGTCGAGGCGCGTCAGGTCGACGAGCTCGAAGGTCCGCCGGAAGCGCTCGACCCACCAGCGGAACCCCTGGGCCCGCAGCGCGCGCCAGTCGTAGAGCGGGTTGCCCCAGAGCTGCCCGTCGGCGGTGAACGCGTCGGGCGGGACGCCGGCCACGAAGCGCTCCTGGAAGAGCTCCGGGTGCGAGCGGTGGTCCGCGCTGCCGGGCGCGACGTAGATCGGCAGGTCGCCGATCAGGCGAACGCCGTGCTCCGCCGCGTAGACGCGCAGTCGCCGCCACTCGCGCTCGAACCGGACCTGGTCGGCGATCGCGTCACCGCCGGCGAACTCGGCCCAGTCCCCGATCCAGAACGCCTGCCGGGCGACGAAGTCGTCGCGCTCCGGTGCGCTCACCGGTGCGTCGGGCTCGGCGAGGAGCCCGGGCCAGCCGGCGAACGCCGAGGGCGACTTGTACGGCGAGCCGACCTCGTCGGGCGGCCCGAGCGGCAGCACCTGCCACCACGACTGCCCGGCGGCTGCGAGCCAGTCGACGAACCGGTACGCCTCGGCGCCGAGCCGCCCGCCCGGCAGCGACGTTGGGTGGAGCAGGATTCCGCAGGAGCGGCGAAGCTTCACTCGTTTACGTCTCCGTCAACACTGGGACGACTCACGCCGATGCCCCTTCCCACGTCCGCCGAACCACCCCGGCGCATCCTGATCCAGGACGTCAGCCCGCAGGTCGACTGCGGACGCTATGCGGTCAAGGCCGTCGCGGGCGACCGCGTCGACGTCTCGGCGACGATCACGCGCGACGGGCACGAGGTGCTCGGCGCCGCGGTGCGCTTCAAGACGCCCGGCGCGACGCGCTGGCGCGAGTCTCAGCTCGTGGCCGTCGGGAACGACCGCTACGAAGGCGGCTTCCAGGTCGACCGGCCGGGGCGCTGGAGCTACCGGATCGAGGCCTGGCACGATCGCGGCGCCTCGTACCGGTGGGAGCTACGGCGCAAGCACGAGGCCGGCCAGGCCGACCTCTCGTCGGAGCTGGCCGAGGGCGCCGCGCTGCTCGGGCGCGAGTCGCTCACGCTCGACGAAGCGCTCGCCGCGAAGACGAGGGACCGGAGCGAGAAGACCTGGTCGGAGACGCTTCCCGTCGACGTCGACCGCGAGCGCGGCGCGTTCGGCGCGTGGTACGAGCTGTTCCCCCGCTCGTGGGGCGGCTTCGCCGGCGTGGAGCGCGTGCTCCCCGAGCTCGCGGCGCTCGGCTTCGACGTCGTCTACCTCCCGCCGATCCACCCGATCGGCGCCACGAACCGCAAGGGCCGGAACAACACGCTCGACCCGAAGCCCGGGGACGTCGGCAGCCCGTGGGCGATCGGCGGCGAGGAGGGCGGCCACACAGGGGTGCACCCGGACCTCGGCACGCTCGCGGACTTCGACCGGCTCGTCGCCGCCGCCGCGGAGCACGGGCTCGAGCTCGCGCTCGACTTCGCGATCCAGTGCTCGCCCGACCACCCGTGGCTGCGAGAGCACCCGGAGTGGTTCCACCGCCGGCCGGACGGCACGCTCAAGTACGCGGAGAACCCGCCCAAGAAGTATCAGGACATCTACAACGTCAACTTCGCGTCCGAGTCGTGGCGCGAGCTCTGGCAGGCGCTGCTCGACGTCGTCCGCTTCTGGGTCGCGCACGGCGTGAAGGTGTTCCGGGTCGACAACCCGCACACGAAGCCGGTCCCGTTCTGGGAGTGGCTGATCGCGGAGGTGCGCGGCGAGGACCCCGACGTCGTCTTCCTCTCGGAGGCGTTCACGGCGCCGGCGATGATGACGACGCTCGCGAAGATCGGCTTCACGCAGTCGTACACGTACTTCACGTGGAAGAACACGCGCTGGGAGCTGACCGAGTTCGTGCAGCAGCTCCTCTCGTGGCGCGACTTCTACCGGCCCAACCTGTTCGCGAACACGCCCGACATCCTCCACGCCTACCTCCAGCAGGGCGGCCGGCCGGCCTTCGAGGCGCGGCTCGTGCTCGCCGCGACGCTCGGGGGCACCTACGGGATCTACTCCGGGTTCGAGCGGTGCGAGAACGTCCCCGTGCGCGAGGGCAGCGAGGAGTACCTCGACTCGGAGAAGTACGAGGCGAGGGAGCGTGCGCTCGACGGCGAACTGCTCCCGCTCGTCCGGCGCCTGAACGAGATCCGCCGCGAGAACCCGGCGCTCCAGCGCTTCGGGAACGTGACGCTCCTCGAGACCGAGAGCGACCACCTCTTCGCGTACGCGAAGCGCCGCGGGACGAACACGGTGGTCGTCGTGGTCAACACCGATGCGCTCGCGCAGCGGGAGGGCGTGGCCATCCTCCCGGCGTCGCTCGGTCTCGCGCCGGCGTTCCGCGCGCTGGAGTTGCTCACCGGCGAGACGTTCACGTGGCAGACCGGCCGCAACTACGTGAAGCTCGTCCCCGGCGGGTCGCATGTGCTCCAGGTCGCCGTATGAGCCGTAGGCTCGACGGAGGCGTCCCAAGAGCGGAGGTGCCGGCTTTGCCGGCGCCGGAGCGGACATGAGCGAGCCGGGCCATTGGTTCGAGAGCGATCCGCTCTGGTTCAAGCATGCGGTCTTCTACGAGATCCACACGCGCGCGTTCTTCGACGGCAACGACGACGGCTCCGGCGACCTCCGCGGGCTCGCCGAGAAGCTCGACTACCTCCAGTGGCTCGGGATCGACTGCATCTGGCTGCTCCCGCTCTACCCGTCGCCGCTTCGCGACGGCGGCTACGACATCGCCGACTTCAACAACGTGCACGAGGACTACGGCACCGTCGAGGACTTCCGCCAGCTGGTTGAGTCGGCGCACCAGCGCGGGATGCGCGTGATCGCCGACCTCGTCATGAACCACACGTCGAGTGACCACCCGTGGTTCCAGTCCTCGCGGACCGAGCCCGACGGGCCGTACGGCGACTGGTACGTCTGGTCGGACTCGGACGAGCCGTGGAGCGAGGCGCGCGTGATCTTCCTCGACACCGAGCCCTCGAACTGGACGTGGGACCCGGTCCGCGGCCAGTACTACTGGCACCGCTTCTTCTCGCATCAGCCCGACCTGAACTACGACAACCCCGAGGTGCAGACGGCGATGCTCGACGTGCTCCGCTTCTGGCTCGACCTCGGCATCGACGGCTTCCGCATGGACGCCATCCCGTACCTGTACGAGCGCGACGGGACGAACGGGGAGAACCTGCCCGAGTCCCACGAGTACCTCAAGCGCGTGCGGACCGAGGTCGACGCCGCGTACGCCGACAAGGTGCTGCTCGCCGAGGCGAACCAGTGGCCCGAGGACGTCGTCGAGTACTTCGGCGACGGCGACGAGTGCCACATGTGCTTCCACTTCCCCGTCATGCCGCGCATGTTCATGTCGCTGCGCCGCGAGGACGCGACGCCGATCTACGAGATCCTCGAGCGCACGCCGGCGATCCCGGAGAACTGCCAGTGGGGCCTGTTCCTCCGCAACCACGACGAGCTGACCCTCGAGATGGTCACGGACGAGGAGCGCGACTACATGTACGAGGAGTACGCGAAGGACCCGCGGATGAAGCTGAACCTCGGGATCCGCAGGCGGCTCGCGCCGCTCCTCGACAACGGGCGCGACGAGTTCCAGCTCCTGCACGCGATCCTGTTCTCGTTGCCGGGTTCGCCCGTCCTCTACTACGGGGACGAGATCGGGATGGGGGACAACATCTTCCTGGGCGACCGCGACGGCGTGCGCACGCCGATGCAGTGGACGGGCGACCGCAACGGGGGCTTCTCGCGCGCGGACTTCGCGCAGCTCTACCTGCCGCTGCTGATGGACCCGGTCTACGGCTACCAGGCCGTCAACGTCGAGGCGCAGCTCCGCACGCCCACGTCGCTGCTCCGCTGGCTGCGCCGCTTCGTGGCGCTGCGCAAGCAGCACCCCGTCTTCGGGCTCGGAACCTACGAGCCGCTCGAGACGTCGAACCCCCGCATCTTCGCGCACGTGCGGCGCTACGAGGACGACATCGTGCTCTGCGTGCACAACGTCGCGCGCTCGGCGCAGGCGGTCGAGCTCGATCTGTCACGCTTCCGCGGGCTGGTGCCCGAGGAGATGTTCGGACGCACGTCGTTCCCGCCGGTCGGCGACCTGCCGTACCTGCTCACGCTCGCGCCGCGTGGGTTCTTCTGGTTCCAGCTGAAAGAGGCCGAGACCGAGTGATCCGGGCGCACAACCTCGCGATGTCGATCCCGGAGGACGCGCTCCGCGAGTTCGTGCTGCGCCAGCGCTGGTTCGGCGCGAAGTCGCGCGAGATCTCGCACTTCCAGATCATCGGGGCGCCCGTCGTGAGCGCGGACGAGCCGCTGCTCGTGCTCGCGCTCGTCGAGATCCGCTTCCAGCCGGGCACGCACGAGCTCTACCACCTGCCGCTCGGCTTCCGCCGCGAGTGGAAGGACGGGATCGCCGAGGTCGACGGCTGGATCGCGTACGACGCGCTCGCCGACCCGGAGCTGGCGCGGCTGCTCGTGCTGCGGATGCGCGCACAGGAGGACGTCGCCGGCGGCGAGGCGATCCTCGAGTTCCGCGCGACAGCGGAGGACGAGGACGGCGCGCTCGAGCACGTGCGGCCGATGGGCGCGGAGCAGTCGAACACGTCGATCGTCTTCGACGACGAGCTCGTGCTGAAGGCGTACCGCCGCATCGAGGCCGGGGTGAACCCCGAGCTGGAGGTGCTGCGGTTCCTGACCGACCGCGGCTTTCCGTCGATCGCGTCGCTCGAAGGGTGGGCTGCGTACCTCGGCACGCCGCTCGAGGCGACGCTCGCGATCGCGCAGAACTACGTCGCCGGCGAGGGCGACGGTTGGGACCTCGCGCTCGATGCGCTCGCGTCGGGCTCGGGCGACGAGTTCGTCGCGAGGCTGCGTCCGCTCGGCGAAGTCACCGGCGCGATGCACACCGTGCTCGCCTCCGACGCGGCCGACCTGAGCTTCGCGCCCGAGGAGCCGAGCGGCGAGGCGCTCGGGCTGCTGACGGCGAGCGTGGACGAGGAGATCGAGGAGCTCTTCGCGACCCTTCCCGACCTTCCCGAGCTCGAGCCGATCCTCGGGCGGGGGGAGGAGGTGCGCGAGCAGCTGCGCGGCCTCTCGCACGCGGGCGACGCCGGCAAGGTGATCCGGACGCACGGCGACTACCACCTCGGCCAGGCGCTCTGGACGGGCGAGAGCTGGGTCGTCCTCGACTTCGAGGGCGAGCCCGCCCGGCCGATCGTCGACCGGCGCCAGAAGCGCTCGCCGCTCCGCGACGTCGCCGGGATGCTCCGCTCCTTCGCCTACGCCGCGAGCGCGGCCGAGCTCGAGCGCGGAGTCGCTCCTCCCGACGGCTGGGAGGAGCGCGCGCGCGACTCGTTCCTGCTCGGCTACCTCGCCGAGGTGGACGCGGCGCTCGTCCCGAGCGGCTCCTCGTTCGAGCGCCTCCTCTCGGTGTTCGAGCTCGAGAAGGCCGTCTACGAGCTCCGCTACGAGCTGGACAACCGGCCGACATGGGTACGAATCCCCGTCGCGGGAATCGTCCGGCTGTTGGAACGGGCAGCCGTATGAGTCGCATCTTCGGGGAGATCGACCTCTACCTCGCCGGCGAGGGGCGTCACGAGCGCCTCTACGACGTGCTCGGGGCGCACGTGCGCGAGGGGGGCGTGTCGTTCGCCGTCTGGGCGCCGAACGCCCGGGCGGTCGCGGTCGTCGGCGACTTCAACGACTGGCAGCCGACCCCGATGGCGAACCTCGGCGACTCGGGGATCTGGGAGGCGGTCGTCGACGGCGCGTCCGCCGGGCAGCGCTACAAGTACCAGGTCGTCCAGGTCGACGGGACGGTGAGGCTGAAGGCCGACCCGTTCGCGTTCGCGTCCGAGGTGCCGCCGCAGACCGCGTCGGTCGTGCACGCGCCCGAGCACCGCTGGCGCGATGAGGAGTGGATCGACCGCAGGCGCGCGGCCGAGCCGCACGACCGCCCGATGTCCATCTACGAGGTTCACCTGGGCTCGTGGCGGCGCAACCCGCTCGAGGACGACCGCTCGCTCACCTATCGCGAGCTCGCCGAGGAGCTCGCCGAGTACGCGCTCGACCTCGGCTTCACGCACGTCGAGCTGCTCCCCGTGCTCGAGCATCCGTTCTCCGGCTCGTGGGGCTACCAGGTGACGGGGTTCTTCGCGCCCACGTCGCGCTTCGGCTCGCCCGACGACTTCCGCTGGTTCGTCGACCACCTGCACCAGCGGGGGCTCGGTGTGATCCTCGACTGGGTGCCCGCGCACTTCCCCCGTGACGACTGGGCGCTCGCGCGCTTCGACGGGACCGCGCTCTACGAGCACGACGACCCGCGCCGCGGCGCGCACCCGGACTGGGGGACGCTCGTGTTCAACTTCGCGCGGCACGAGGTGCGCAACTTCCTGCTCGCCTCGGCGCTCTTCTGGCTGCGCGAGTTCCACGTGGACGGGGTGCGCGTGGACGCTGTCGCGTCGATGCTCTACCTCGACTACTCGCGCCGCGAGGGCGAGTGGGTCCCGAACGCGTTCGGCGGGCGCGAGGACCTCGACGCGGTCTCGTTCCTGAAGGAGCTGAACGAGGTCGTCCACAGACGCGAGCTTGGGATCGTCTCCGCGGCGGAGGAGTCGACCGCCTGGCCCGGCGTCTCGCGCCCGACCTACGTCGGCGGGCTCGGGTTCGGGTTCAAGTGGAACATGGGCTGGATGCACGACACGCTCGACTACTTCCGGCGCGAGCCGGTCTACCGCCGCTTCCACCACCACCAGCTGACGTTCTCGCTCATGTACGCGTTCAGCGAGAGCTTCATCCTGCCGCTCTCGCACGACGAGGTCGTGCACGGGAAGGGGTCGCTGCTCTCGAAGATGCCGGGCGACCGCTGGCAGCAGTTCGCCAACCTGCGCGCGCTGTACGCGTACATGTGGGCGCACCCCGGCAAGAAGCTGCTCTTCATGAGCGGCGAGCTGGCGCAGGAGCAGGAGTGGTCGCACGACCGCTCGCTCGACTGGCACCTGCTCGAGCAGCCCGAGCACGCGGGCGTCCAGCACCTCGTCCGGACGCTGAACCGCGTCTACCGCGAGCAGCCGGCGCTGTGGGAGGCCGACCACGAGCCCGCGGGCTTCCGCTGGCTCGAGGCGAACGACGCGGGGCACAACGTGCTCGCGTTCGCGCGCTACGGCCTCGGCGCCACGCAGCCGCTCGTGTGCGTCTGCAACCTCTCGCCCGAGGTGCGCGAGCGCTACCGCGTCGGCTTCCCCGCCGGCGGCCGCTGGGTCGAGGCGCTCAACACCGACTCGACCTACTTCGGCGGCGGCGACGTGGGGAACCTCGGCGGCGTCACCGCGGAGGCCGGCGGGTGGCACGACCAGCCGTTCTCCGCCGAGCTCACGCTGCCGCCGCTGGCGGTGTGCTGGTTCGTGCCCGAGCGCTAGCGTTACCTTTTCCGCTCGCCGACGAGAGAGGGGTCGTGAGCGACGCCGCTGAGCACGCGTTTCGGCTCCACTACCGAGACGTCTACCGCTTCGTGCGGCGGCGATCGGCGACCGACGTCGAGGCGGAGGACGTCACGGCCGAGGTGTTCGCCGCCGCCGCCGCCGGGCTCGACCGCTTCGGGCCTGGCGCATCTCCGGTGCTCGCGTGGCTGTACACGGTCGCGCGACGCCGCCTGGTCGACGAGGCTCGCCGCCGTGGACGCATCGTGCCGCTCGCGGCGGCGCCGCCGCCGGCCTACGGCGCCGACGTCGCGCGGGCGATCGGTCGCGCGCTCGCGACGCTTTCGCACGACGACCGGATGCTGGTCGTCCGCAAGCTCGTGCAGGGCCACAGCTTCCGCGCTCTCTCCGCGGAGCTCGGAGTCTCGGAGGCGGCGTGCAAGATGCGCCTCGCGCGTGCGCTCGAGCGCGTGCGTGACTCGTTGGCCCAGGAAGGAGTGGAACCATGAGCGTCGCCGTCGATCGCGAGCTGCTCGAGTCCCTGCAGGACCGGTCGGACCTGGTCGCCGTCGCGGATGCGATCGCGGACACGCAGCGACCGCGCGCCGCTCGGCGGCTCTCGCGGCGAACGGCGCTCGCCGCGGCCGCCGCGGTCGTCGCAGCCGTCGCCGCTCTGGCCGCCCCTTGGGGCGAGCGCGGCCCGGCGACCGTCGAGCGGGCGCTCGCGGCGCTCGGCTCGGGCCCCGTGCTGCACGCCGTCGTGGAGTACACGGGCGAGGACGTCGTCATCGACCTGGCCACGGGGCGCGAGCGTCCGTTCGTCCATCGCGCCGAGTACTGGTACGACGCCGAGCGGCAGTTCTTCCGGTCCACGCTGTCGAACGACGGCGTGCAGGTCTCCGACTCGGTGCTGACCCCCACGCACCACCACACCGAGTCGGGCAGCCGACCGTCGGACGGCACGACGGCATCGCTGCCGCCGCCGCTCTCGGGCTTCGCGACCGGGTACCGAGAGGCGCTGGAGAACGGCGACGCGGTCGACGCCGGTGTGCGAGTCGTCGACGGGCGGCGCGCGCGGCTGCTGGCCTTCGCGAGCTCCTCGGGCGAGCTGACGACAGTCGCCGTGGACGCCGAGACCTACCGGCCGCTCGAGCTTCGCTCACGTTATCCGGGCGGCCGGCACTCGCCGGTCTTCACGGTTCGCGAGATCGAGCTGATCCAGCGGGAGGACGGCCAGTTCGCGCCGCCTCCGGTCGGCGCTCCTCGGCCGTCGGTGGGGGGCGGGACGAGCGCGGTCCCGATCTCTCCGGCCCAAGCCGCAACCACGCTCGGCACCGAGCCGCTCTGGCTCGGCGAGGCCGGTCTCGAGCGCGTCGTGCGGTCAGAGGTGTTCACCGAGCTGACCGACGGCTCGCGGGTCGAAGGCGTCGTCGTCCGCCTGCGCTACCGGAGCACGAGGGTCGGGCTCGCGACGGACCTCGCCGGTGCGTACGCGCTCGGGTTCGACGGTGTGGAGGCAACGCCGCGGCCCGGCTCGATCGTGGCGACGCGTGGCTGGGGGAGGCACGAGTCCTGGCAGACGTCGCTCGAGCGCGGGCCGCTGTACGTAAGCGTGACGGCGCGCACAAAGGCCGAGCTGATCACGGTCGTTCGAGCGCTTCGGGTGCGCCGGTAGGCGACGTGTGACGCAGCGCGCCGCGGGTACGTTGCCCGCGGTGGCGGTGAGGGTGGACGAGGCGACGGCGCGACTCGGAGCCGTCGTCGTCGGCGACGACGACGTCGACTTCGCGGTGTGGGCGCCGTCGGCGTCCTCCGTCGCCGTGCGGATCGACGGCGTCGTCGACCATGCGCTCGAGCCGCGGGACGGGGGCATGTTCGGAGGCAGGGTCGCCGCGAGAGCGGGCGCGCGCTATGCGTACGTGCTGGACGGCGGCACCGCATTCCCCGATCCGTGCTCGCGGTCTCAGCCGGACGGAGTTCGCGGTGAGTCGGAGGTCGTCGACACGCGTCGGCACGGCCGGCACGGTCGTCCCGCGCTCGACCTCGACGAGCTCGTCCTCTACGAGCTGCACATCGGGACCTTCAGCGGCGAGGGCACGTTTGACGGGGCGGTGCCGTACCTCGCGCCGCTCGCCGAGCTCGGGGTGACAGCCGTGGAGGTGATGCCGATCGCGACGTTCCCGGGCCGGCGCGGGTGGGGCTACGACGGGCTCTACACATCGGCCCCGCACGAGGCCTACGGCGGGCCGGACGGGTTCGCGCGCTTCGTCGAGGCGGCGCACTCGGCTGGTCTCGGCGTCGTGCTCGACGTCGTCTACAACCACGTCGGACCGGGCAACGAGGCGCTTCGTGCCTTCGGGCCGTACTTCACCGACCGTCACGAGACGGCCTGGGGCGACGCGCTCGACTACTCGCAGCGCGGCGTGCGGGAGTGGGCGATCCAGAACGCGGAGCTTTGGGTGCGGGACTACGGCGTCGACGGTTTGCGCCTCGACGCGGTGCATGCGGTCGTCGACGACGAGCCGACGCACGTGCTGGCCGAGCTGGCCGAGCGGGTGCGCGCACTCGAGCCGGGCACGCTCGTGACGTCCGAGGTCGAGTCGGGCGACGCGACGCCGCTCGAGCGCTGGGGCCACGACGCGCAGTGGGCGGACGAGTTCCACCACGAGCTGCAGGTGCTCCTCACCGGCGAGCGCGATGGCTACTACGCGGACTACGGCTCGGTCGAAGGTCTCGCGCGACAGCTGCGGCGCACGCCGCCCGAGCCGCTCGTGTACTGCTCGCAAAACCACGACCAGGTCGGCAACCGCGCGGTCGGCGACCGGCCAGCCGCAGAGGAGCTCCGCGTCCGCGCCGCGCTGCTCCTCTTCGCGCCGCAGACGCCGCTCCTCTTCATGGGCGAGGAGTACGGCGAGCGCAACCCGTTCCAGTTCTTCACCGACCACATCGACCCGTTCATCGCCGACGCAACGCGCGAGGGGCGCAGGCGCGAGTTCGCCGGCTTCGCCGGGTTCTCGGCGGACGACGTGCCGGACCCGCAGGCGCCGGGGACGTTCGAGCGCTCGAAGCTCGACCGCTCGCGGTCGGACGAGACGCTGCGCGCGTTCTACGGCGAGCTGCTCGAGCTGCGGCGAACGCTGCCGAAGGAGGTCGACGTCGAGGTCGAGAGCCGGCGCCTGCGGCTGCGGCGCGGGCCCGTCGTGCTCGAGGTCGACCTCGACGCGCGCACGGCGGAGCTGCGGCGATGAGCGCGTGGCCGGGGAAGCCGTTCCCGCTCGGGGCGACGTGGGACGGGAACGGCACGAACTTCTCGCTTTTCTCCGAGCACGCGGAGCGCGTGGAGCTCTGCCTCTTCGACGAGTCCGGCGGCGAGCAGCGCGTCGAGGTGACCGAGCGAACCGCGTTCAACTGGCACGCCTACCTGCCGGGCGTCGGCCCGGGAACGCGCTACGCGTACCGCGTGCACGGCCCGTACGCCCCCGAGCAGGGTCAGCGCTTCAACCCGGCCAAGCTCCTGATCGATCCGTACGCGAAGGCGATCGAGGGGCCCGTCGACTATGCGCGCGCGAACACGCTTCCGTACGTCCCCGGCGGAGGCGACGACGCCGACCTGTGCATCGACGAGACGGACGACGCGGCGGCGATCCCGAAGTGCGTCGTCGTCGATCCGGGCTTCGACTGGGAGGGCGACCGCCTCCCCCAGACCCCCTGGCACGAGACCGTCATCTACGAGACGCACGTGAAGGGGTTCACGAAGCTCCATCCCGGCGTGCGCGACGATCTACGCGGCACGTACGCGGGGCTCGCGAGCGAGGCGGCGATCGAGCACTTCACCTCGCTCGGCGTCTCCGCCGTCGAGCTGCTGCCCGTGCACCACATCGCCGATGAGAGCTTCCTGCTCGAGCGCGGCCTCTCCAACTACTGGGGGTACAGCTCGATCGGCTTCCTCGCGCCGCACGCGCTCTACGCCGCAACCGGGACGCGCGGCGAGCAGGTGCTGGAGTTCAAGGGGATGGTCAAGGCGCTGCACGCCGCCGGGATCGAGGTGATCCTCGACGTCGTCTACAACCACACGGCGGAGGGCAACCACCTCGGCCCGATGCTCTCGTTCAAGGGCGTCGACAACGCGAGCTACTACCGGCTGATGCCGGACGAGCCGCGGTACTACATGGACTTCACCGGCACCGGCAACTCGCTCAACCCGGTGCACCCGTCCGTGTTGAGGCTGATCATGGACTCGCTCCGCTACTTCGTCATCGAGTGCCACGTGGACGGGTTCCGCTTCGATCTCGCCTCGGCGCTCGCGCGCGAGTTCTACGAGGTCGACCGCCTTTCCGCGTTCTTCGACACGATCCACCAGGACCCGGTCCTCAGCCAGGTGAAGCTGATCGCCGAGCCCTGGGACGTGGGCCCCGGCGGCTACCAGGTCGGCAACTTCCCGGTGCTCTGGACGGAGTGGAACGGTGAGTACCGCGACACGCTCCGCGACTTCTGGCGCGGCCAGGAGAACGTCGCCGACCTCGTCACGCGCTTCACGGGCTCGGCGGACCTCTACGAGTCGGACGGTCGGCGGCCGTTCGCGTCGATCAACTTCGTCACCGCGCACGACGGCTTCACGCTCGCCGACCTCGTCTCCTACAACGAGAAGCACAACGAGGCGAACCTCGAGGACAACAAGGACGGGACCGACGACAACCGCTCGTGGAACCACGGCGTCGAAGGGCCGACCGACGACCCCGAGGTGGTGACGCTGCGCCGGCGGCAGCAGCGCAACTTCCTGACGTCGCTGCTGCTCTCCCAGGGGGTGCCGATGCTGCTCGGCGGAGACGAGTTCTCGCGCTCGCAGGGCGGCAACAACAACGCATGGTGTCAGGACAACGGGATCTCGTGGTTCGACTGGAGCTGGGACGACTCGCAGCGCGAGCTGTTCGAGTTCACGAAGCGGTTGATCGCTCTGCGTCGCGCGCATCCGGTCTTCCGCCGGCCCGCGTTCCTCGAGGGGCGAGGGTCGCCGGGCTCGGATCTGCCCGACGTCTGGTGGATGCGCCCCGACGGCCGGCGCATGACCCAGCGTGACTGGGCTCGTGGCGACGCCCGGGCGATCGGCGTCTTCCTGAACGGCGACGAGATCCCGATGACCACCTCGACGGGCGAGCGGGTCGTGGACGAGAGCTTCCTGCTCCTCTTCAACGCGCACTACGAGCAGATCGAGTTCAAGCTGCCGACGAAGCGGTTCGGCGCCCGCTGGCAGTTCGCGCTCTCGACGGCGGACCCCGACGTGGCCGACGGATCGCGCTCGTACGTCGCGCGCGCGGGGGTTCCCGTCGAGTCGCGTTCGGTGCTCGTGCTGCGCCGCGGCTGGTGACTTGACGCCCTTTCGCGCGACCTACCGGCTCCAGCTCCGACCGGGCTTCGGCTTCCGCGAGGCGCGTGAGCTCGTTCCGTACCTGCGCGAGCTCGGCGTGTCGCATCTCTACCTGTCGCCGATCATGGAGGCGCGCGCGGGCTCGACGCATGGATACGACGTCGTCGACCCGACGCGGATCTCCGAGCAGCTCGGGGGCGAGGCGGCGTTCCGCGAGCTCGCGGCGGCCGGCCTCGGGCTCCTCGCGGACGTCGTCCCGAACCACATGGCCGCGAGCGACGAGAATCGCTTGTGGGCGGACGACGAGCTGCGCGAGAAGGTCTTCGACGTCGATCCCGAGACGGGTTGGCACCGACGCTTCTTCACGATCGACGACCTGGCCGGCATCCGCGTGGAGGACCCCGGGGTCTTCGAGCTCACCCAGGGCAAGGCGCTCGAGCTCGTGCGGGAGGGACTCGTCGGCGGGCTCCGCATCGACCACCCCGACGGCCTCGCCGATCCGCGCGGCTACCTCGAGCGGCTGCGCGACGAGGGCGTCGAGCACGTCTGGGTGGAGAAGATCCTCGAGCCGGGGGAGCGGCTGCGCGATTGGCCGGTCGAGGGGACGACGGGGTACGAGTTCGCGAACGACGTGACCGCGCTGTTCGTCGACCCTCGCGGCGAGGCGGCGCTCACGGGCTGGTACGGGGAGACGACCGGCGAGACCCGGCCGTTCGAGGAGATCGCCGGCGAGGCGAAGCTCGAACTGGCCCGAACGGACTTTCGTCGCGAATTCGATCGCCTTTCGTCACTGTTCCGCAACGGTGATGGAGATGTACATCGCCATCACCTCGAGGAAGCGGCGGCTTCGCTGCACGTGTACCGAACGTACGTCGAGCCGTGGTCCGGACGGGTCGAGCAGGCGGACCGCGACGCGCTTGCGCATCTCCCCGACGCCCTCCGCCGGATCCTGCTGCTCGAGGAGCGCGGTCACGACGAGCTCGTCACCCGCTTCCAGCAGACGACAGGTCCGGTCATGGCCAAGGGCGTCGAGGACACGGCGTTCTACCGCTACTTCAGGCTGACCGCGCTGAACGAGGTCGGCGGCGATCCGGGGCGCTTCTCGCTCGGCGTGCAGGAGTTCCACCGTGCGAACCTCGAGCGCGAGGCGAGGTTCCCGAACCACCTGCTCGCGACGCAGACACACGACACGAAGCGGTCCGGCGACGTGCGCGCCCGGATCGTCGCGCTCGCCGCCCTCGCCGAGGAGTGGGCGGAGCTGAGGCGCGGCTGGCGAACGCTCGAGGATCCACACGAGGACGAGCTCCTCTGGCAGACGCTGGTGGGCGCCTGGCCGATCGAGCCCGAGCGGATCGAGGCGTACCTCGTCAAGGCGATGCGCGAGGCGAAGGTGAACAGCGGGTGGGTCGCGCCGAACGAGGAGCACGAACGGTGCGTGAAGCAGGCAGCGCGGGAGGTGGTCGCAGGTCCGCCGAAGGGCTTCGAGGACTTCGTCGCGCGGGTGGCGGCGATCGGCGGCCGCAACTCGCTGGCGATGACGTTGCTCAAGCTGACGGTACCGGGCGTTCCCGACCTCTACCAGGGCGATGAGCGCGAGTGCTTCAGCCTCGTCGACCCGGACAACAGGCGAGCGGTCGACTGGCATGCGCGGGGCGACGCGAAGACACAACTCGTCCGCGAGGCGCTCGCTCTGCGGGCGCGACGTCCTCTGGGGGACTACCGGCCGCTCGACCTCGGCGCCGACGTCTGCGCGTTCACCCGCGGCGACGACGTCGCCGTCGTCGTTCCGCTCCGCGGCCAGGAACCGCCCGAGCTCCGCGGCCGCTGGCGGAGCGTCCTCGACGACTCGCTACCCGTTCGACTGCTCGAGCGCGGCTAGCAACCGGTCGTTCGCCTCGGGACGGTGCACGGTCACGCGGATCGCGTCGTCGAACGGCCGGACGACGAGCCCCGACCGGAGCAGGCGCTCGTACCGCTGCCGCGCGCCGTCGAGCGGTACGTAGAGGAAGTTCGTGCGTGACGGCAGCGGCTCGAGCCCGACCCCACGGAGGCCGTCGGCCAGCCGTTCCCGCTCCGCGATCGTCGGCGCGACGTCCGGCGGGCCTGCGCGCAGCGCGGCGAGCGCCAGTGCCGCCGACAACGTCGTCAGCGGAAGCGGATCCTGCCGCACGCGCAGCTCGCTCGCCGTGTCCGCAGCCGCGACGGCGTACCCGACCCGAGCGGCGGCGAGACCGAACGCCTTCGAGAAGGTGCGGACGACGACGACGTGCTCGAGTCCGACCGCCGTCTCGCCGGCGTACTCGTGGTACGCCTCGTCCACGACGAGCGGACGTTCCTCCGGCAGCGGCGTCAGCGCGCCCGTCGGGTTGTGCGGACGGCAGCAGAAGGTGACCGCCGCGCCCTCGTCGCCGACCTCCGCGCCCGCGAGCCACGCCGCGATCCGGAAGAGCGGGTACGTCGGCTCGTCGACGACGCGCACGACGTCACCCGGACCGGCGAAGGCGCGCGCGCAGAGCAGAAGCAGGTCGTCCGCGCCGGCGCCGAGCACGATCTGCTCGGGTCCGACCCCGGCGTAGTCCGCGATCGCGTCGATCAGCGCCGGGAACCCGCCGTGCGGGTAGCGCTGGATCTCCGCCAGCGCCGGCGCGATCGTCTCGGGACGCGCATATCCGGGCGGGTCGGGAGGCGTGTTGCCGTCGAAGCGCAGCACCGCGTGCGGCTCGATCCCGGCGACCCGCGCGGCCTCGGCCGTCGACATCGCCCAGCCGTACTCAGTGAACGCGGGCGAAAGCGGCCGCACGCGGCAAGCGTACGGTCAGCACACGTTGGACGCGCTCGACGTCGACGCCTGCCGAGCCGGCGCCGCGGCGGTGACCGCCTCGGCGAGCACCTCGAACCCGCAGTCCTTCCGCAGGTACACGTCGGCCCCCGCGCGACGCGCGGCCGCGAGATGCTCGTGCTCCGGCGCGGCCGAGACGACGACGATGCCCGCCTCGGGCAGGCGCTTCCGGATCTCCCGCGTCGCCGTGAACCCGTCGAGAATCGGCATGTTCACGTCCATCACGACGACGTCGGGTCGGTGGCGGAACGCGAGCGCCACGCCTTCGACGCCGTTCTCCGCGCGGTCGACGACGACGATCCTCGGATTCCCGGAGAGGATCGCCGACAGGCTGCCGGCAAAGATCGGGTCGTCGTCGACGATCAGCACCCGGATGGGTGTGGGGAAGGCGGGAAACAGCGGCGGCTGCATGTCGTTCCTTCGGTCGAGGCTGCGGTGGGATGAGAGACCGAGGCACCGTCCCAAAACTTGCACCCGCCGGCGCAAGTCCCCCGAACGAGGGACACCGCCGAGGGTCGCCGGCAGCGACACTGACAGTGGTCAGCACGTGGCCGTTGCCCCCTCACACCACGACGACGCGCCGCACGCCGTCGAGCTGCTCTACCGGCAGCACGCGACCGCGCTCCGCTCGTACTGCCGTCGGCGGGTCGGGCCCGACGACGCCGACGAGGTCGTGCAGACGACGTTCTTGCGCGCCCTCCGCGCCTTGAATCGCGGGGAACGCCCCTACGCCGAGCGCGCCTGGCTGCTGACGATCGCGCGGAACGTGTGCGCGTCGCGCGCGACCTCGGCCGCGCACAGGCACGAGCTCCTCGATCCGCGCCCGCTGGAGGCTGCGTCCGCTCCGACCGCGGGCGACGGCCACGACGCCGAGCTCGCCGCGGCGCTCCGCGCGCTACCCGAAGGCCAACGTCGTGCGTTCGTCCTGCGCGCCGTCCACGAGCTCTCGTACGACGAGATCGCCGTCGAGCTGAACGTCTCGCGCGCCGCGGTCGAGTCCTGGATCTTCCGCGCGCGCCGCAAGCTCGCCGCCGCCGTCGGGGAGCGGCGCCGCCGGCTCGCGCTCGATCTCTCCACCGTGGCGGGAGCCGCCAAGTCGCTCGTCGCCGCGAACGCGGTCAAGGTCGCGGCGGTCACCGCGGTCGCGGGGACGGCGCTCACGGTCGGCCCGGCCGTCCCTGCGCGTCAGCCCGCTCCGCACGCGCCGCGACCTTCGGTCCCCCACGCGGCGCCGGTGCCGGCACCCGAGCGAGGCGCACCCCCGCCTGCGCCCGCCCGTCGTGCGCGGACCGGCCGCCCCCTCGCGCCACCCGCCGACGAGGCCGAGCCGCCCGTTCCCGCGGTGCCCTCCGCGCCGACGCCCGCCCCGGTCGTCGTCCCCAGCGTCGCCGCGCCCACGCCGTCCACCGCTCCCACGCCGGCTCCCGTCGCCGAGCCGCCCGAGGTCTCGCTTGGGGTTCCGCTCCTCGAAGAGCCCGCGTTGGAGCTCCCGGTCGTCGATCCCCCCGAGCTCACGCCGCTCCTGCCGCCGCTGCCGACGGTCGATCCGAACGCGATCGTGCCGTCGCTCCCCGATCTGCCCTGAGCGCAGCGGCCCTCGGGCCCGGGGGCCCTCAAGGGCCAATAGTCGATTGCGATCCGGCGTGGGAAGTCGCAGACTTCTCTGACCGATGGGAGAACCTTCGGGGGGAGAGGAGTGCCAATGCGTAATCGGATCGTGCTGCTAGTGGTCGTTGGGTTGGTCGGGGCCACGGGCCTCGGGGTGACGGGTGTTGCGGTGGCGGACCCGAACTTGGTCTTTACGGGGAGCCCGCACCGTCACTTCATCAATGGTGTCGAGGTCGGGCCACGCTACTGCGACAATTCTGCGCTGTTGGGTGCGTTCACGCAGTTTCACGCCAATACGCACACGCACAATGGCGTGACGGGTGAGATCGGGCCGGTCGCTCCCGGGCTCCACAACGGAGCCGGCGGCGAGCTCACGTTCACGGGCTGCTAGGCGAAGCGGCTGCTGGGCGAGCCGGGGGGGGCTCGCCCAGGAGCGGCGGGGTACAAAGTCACGTCGCGGTCGCGGTATCCCGTCCGGGTTTCGCTTCTGACTCGGGTGACGGAGCGGCGCCGGAGTCGAACCGACCGAGCCGTGGGTTGCACGACCGCAACGGTTTTGAAGACCGTCTGGGCCACCGGGCCCATGCCGCTCCGCGTGGGAGGCTAGCGCCCTCAAAAAACCGTTGCGAAGCCGCCGTTTCGATCGGCGCTCCCCGGGCACCCATTCCTCGACAGCAAACGACGAGGGGGTCCGATGAACACCGTCAACGAGTCGATCGAGGTCGACGTCCCGCTGCGCACCGCGTACAACCAGTGGACGCAGTTCGAAGAGTTCCCGCAGTTCATGGAAGGCGTGAAGTCGGTCACGCAGGTCGAGGACACCGTCATCCGCTGGGTCGCCGAGGTCGGCGGCGAGCAGCAGGAGTGGCAGGCCGAGATCGTCGACCAGGAGCCCGACCGCCGGATCGCCTGGGAGGCGGTCGGCGGCAACGGGCCGAACGGGGCCGTCACCTTCGAGCGGGTCGACGACGGCACGACCCGCATCGACGTCGCCTTCGAGTGGAAGCCGGAGGGCGCGAAGGAGTCGCTCGGCGCGTTCCTCGGCCTCGACTCCCGCAAGGTGAAGAGCGACCTTGCGCGCTTCAAGGACCTGATCGAGACGCGCGGGTTCGAGACCGGCGCGTGGCGCGGCGAGGTGCACCGGGGCACCACGACCCGCTAGCCGAACGTCGGAGGGGCGGGGCGGCTCGCCCCGCCCCTCAGTCCTCGACCCAGTCCCTGGTCAGGTAGAGCCAGAACGCGAGCCCGGCGTACGGGCCGTAGCGCCGGAACCGCCGCTCGATCGCCGCGTCGGTCGCCTTGCGGCCGTTCAGGCGGGCGTATGTCGGGCGCGTCCACGAGTCGAGGACGAGCCGCGAGTAGCGGCCGAGCAGCATCAACACGTGGGACGCGGCGTACGGGCCGACTCCGGGAAGCTCCAGGAGGCGCGCGGCGACCTCGTCGTCGTCGAGCTCGCTGTCGGCGCCGAGCGCCTCGAAGTCGAGCTTGCCCGACGCCACCGACTTCGCAAGGGAGCGGAGATACGCCGCGCGGTAGCCCGCGCGCACGACGTCGCGGTAGAAGCGCAGGGGCGCCTTCGCCATCGCCTCGGGCGTCGGAAAGGCGCGGCGTCCGCGGTCGGACTCCTCGCCCAGGCGCTCGACGAGCGCCGACACCATCCGAACCGTCCCCGACCAGGCGCAGTTCGTCGTGCAGATCGTCTTGACGACGTCCTCGAAGACCGTTTGGCCGCGCATCCAGCGGCCGGCGCCCGAGGCGGCCCACGCGAGGTCCGCGTCCTCGGCGAGCGACGAGTAGAGCGGCGCGAGGTCCTCGTCGAGCCGGAGCACGTGGCGGACCGCGGCGGCGACCTGCCGCGGGGCTCGACCCTCGACCGTGATCGTCCTGTTGTCCGCGCGCCGGACGACGACGGTCTGCGGGCCGGGGTGCAGCGTCAGCTCGAGCGTGCGCTCGACCGAGTCGATCCGGTTCGGCAGGAGGTCGTTGAGCCCGTGCGAGTTGACGGTGCGCCAGAAGTCGACCGGCTCGCCGCCGGCGCCGACGAGCTCGAGCTCGATCTTCGGCATCGCGTTAGCGTAGGCGGCGATGGAGCTCTCGCGCCGACAGCGCGCCGCGCTCGACGCGATCAGCGACACGTTCGCGCCCGGGCTCGACGGACTTCCCGCCGCGAGCCGGGCCGGGGTTCCGGAGGCGTTCGCCGAGGTGGTCGCGCGCCATCCGCGCGCCGCCGAGCGCGAGCGCATCCTGCGGCTCCTCTCGGTGTGGGAGCTCGTCGCGCAGCCGGGTCGGCGCTTCTCGCGGCTCTCGCAGCGGCAGCGGGAGCGCGTGCTGCGCGCGTGGCGCGACAGCTCGCTCGAGCAGAAGCGTTCCGCGTACAAGGTGCTCCGGAAGGGCGTGCTGCACCACTACTTCGGCCTCCCCGGAGACGCGCGCGACGCCCTCGGGTACGCCGGCGGGCTCGAGCGCGACGGCGTTGCTCTCCCGTTCGAGCCGGAGCGGCCGACCGGCGAGGTCACGCTGGACTGCGACGTGTGCGTGGTCGGCTCGGGCGCAGGAGGCGGCACGGCGGCGGGCGTGCTCGCGGCGGCGGGGCTCGACGTCGTCGTCCTCGAGGCCGGACCGGTGCCCACCTTCAGCGGCGAGGAGCTCGACTCGCTGCGGCGGCTCTACCTCGAGGGCGCGGCCGCGGCGACGGAGGACCAGGGGATCGACCTCCTCGCCGGCTGGTGCCTCGGCGGCGGGACGACGGTGAACTGGACGACCTCGCTCCGCACGCCCGAAGACGTCAGGGCCGAGTGGGCGGCGCACGGCGTGCCGGCGTTCGCGGGCGACGAGTTCACGAGCAGCCTCGACGCGGTCGAGCGGCGCCTGGACGTCAACGGCGAGCACGGCGCGCCGTCGGGCAGGGACCGCGTGCTCGAGCGGGGCGCCGAGGCGCTCGGCTGGCACGTCGCCGCGCAGCCGCGGAACGTCCGCGGCTGCGACCAGGACGGCGTCTGCGGCTACTGCGGGTTCGGCTGCGCGCTCGGCGCGAAGCGCGGCACCGTGGAGACGTGGCTCGCGGACGCGGCCGCGTCCGGCGCGCGCGTTCTCGTCGGCGTGCACGCGCGGCGCGTGCTCGTCGAGCGCGGGGCGGCCGTCGGCGTCGACGCGGGGCCCGTGCAGGTCCGCTCGCGCGCAGTCGTCGCCGCCTGCGGCGCGTTCCAGACGCCCGCGCTGCTGCGCCGCTCCGGCCTCGCGAACGCGAGCATCGGCCGCAACCTGCGCCTGCATCCCGTG
>JAICPI010000013.1 GCA_025929895.1 Thermoleophilia bacterium | reverse complement strand
GGGGGCGGTGGGGTCCGCCCCCGCGCGCGCGCGACGTAAGCATGCGGTAAAGCCTGAGCCAACCTCGCCGAGCCTTCGGGTACCTTCTCCGCGCGTCGTGCCTGGAAAGTCCCTGCTCACGGCCGCCCTGGCGGCGCTCGTCCTCGCCCCCACGGCGCTCGCGCAGGAACGCGTGCTCATGCCCGGCGTGACGTACGAGCGCCAGGTGCAGTTCACGACGCACGGGCCCGTCGCGGTGCACGTGCTGCGCGGCCCGCGACCGACGGGTCTCTACGCGCTCAAGCCGATCCTCTCGAACGACCTCGTGATCGGGCGCGAGCGCGTGACGCAGATGCAGCGACGGCTCTCGACGACCGCGACGGTCGCGGGCGTCAACGGCGATCTCTTCAACTTCAGCGTCGGCTCGCCGAGCGGGCTGACGATGCTGAACGGCGTGCTCGCGTCGCAGCCGAACCCCGACCGCTCGAGCGCGGGGATCGACCCCGAGGGGACGCTCCGGGTCGACCGCATCCGGTTCGCGGGCACCTGGCAGGGCGCCGGGCAGCGACGGCCGCTCGTGCTGAACCGGCCGCCGAACCCCGGCGGCACCGCGCTCTTCACGCCGAGCTACGGCCCGGCGACGCCCGCGTCCACGCAGACCGTCGAGCTGACGCTCTCGCCCTTCCCCGCCGCGCAGCCGCTACGCGACCTCGTCGGCACGGTGGTGGGCGCGAAGGAGGGCGGCGGCACGCCGATCCCGCCCGGCGGCGCGGTGCTCGTCGGCCGAGGCGCCACCGGCGCCGGGCGCATGGCGACGGAGGCGCCGCTCGGCACGAACGTGAACGTGCGCCTGACGCTGACTCCGGACTGGTCCAGCCTCGTCGACGCGGTCGGCGGAGGCCCGCTGCTCGTCAAGGAGGGCAAGGCGATCTTCCGCTCGAACGAGCTCTTCTCGATCGCGCAGCTCGTCCCGCGCCAGCCGCGCAGCGCGGTCGCGCAGACGCAGGACGGGCGCGTCATCCTCGTCACGGTGGACGGGCGCCGTGCCGGGTACAGCGTCGGGATGACGAACTTCGAGCTCGCGCTGCTCCTCACGCGCCTCGGCGCCTGGACCGGGATCGGCCTCGACGGCGGCGGCTCGGCCACGATGGCCTTCGAGGGGGCGCTCCTCAACCGTCCGTCCGACGGTGCCGAGCGCGCGATCGCGAACTCCGTCAATCTCTTCTACTACGGAGTCCACGTCCCCGAGCTGCCCGAGGAGGTCGTCTCGCCGAACGGCGACGGTGTCGACGACCGGCAGCTGCTCGCCTACAAGATCGTGCGGCCCTCGACCGTGAACGCGCGCCTGATCGCGCCGGACGGGACGGAGCAGCCCGTCGACGTCGGCGGCAGGACGACGCTCGGCACGTACCGCTTCCCGTGGACGGCGGCCGCACCCGAGGGAACGTGGCGGTTCGTGGTCGACTCGACCGACGACCTCGGGCGCGTTTCGCAGGCCGAGCGGCAGTTCTCGCTCAACCTCACCCTCGGCGCGCTGACGGCGACCTCCGCGCGGCGCGGACGGCCGGTGCGCGCCTCGTTCACGCTCACGCGCCCCGCGAGGGCCCGCGCGACCGTCCTGACCGCAAGCGGCGCCACGATCCGCACGCTGCCGGCGCGCGCCCTGCCGGCGGGCGCCCAGTCGCTCTCGTGGAACGGCAGGTTCGCCTCGGGCGTGCGCGCCCGCGTCGGCCGCTACCAGTTCCGCCTCACCGCGCAGAACGAGGTCGGCACGGTCTCGCTGACGGCGCCCTTCCGCGTGCGCCGTTGATCCTCGCCAGCTCGATCACCGGCTTCATCACCGACTGGGTCACCGACGCGATCGGCGACCACGGGCTCTACGCCGTGTTCGCGCTGATGCTCCTCGACGCCGTCTTCCCGGCCGCGAGCGAGCTCGTGATGGTCTACTCCGGTGCGCTCGCGGCCGGGGCGTTCTCCTCGGGCGTCGTCCTGTTCGGCCACGAGTTCGAGTCCGGCCTGGGCGCGTACGTGGCGATGGTGCTGGCGGGGACGGTCGGGTACACGATCGGCGCCGTCCTGGGCTGGGCGATCGGGGTGTACGGGGGCCGGCCCTACCTCGACCGGCACGGCCGGTGGCTCCACCTGCCGCCGCACAAGCTCGAGCAGGCCGAGCGCTGGTTCGACCGCTGGGGGCAGTGGACCGCGTTCCTCGGCCGGATCACCCCGGTCGCACGCTCGTTCGTCTCGATCCCGGCGGGCGTCTTCCGCGCCGCGCTCGCGCCGTACACGGCGCTGACGTTCGTCGGCTCGACCCTGTGGTGCCTCGCCTTCGCGGGGATCGGCTACGGCTTCGGGACCCGCTGGGAGACCTTCCACGAGAACTTCCACTACGTCGACTACGCGGTCGCGGCAGGGATCGTGCTCGGCCTGGCGTACCTGCTGGTGCGCCGCCGGCGCTCCAGTACCCTTTCTCGCCGTGCCGAAGATCCCGCTCGTTGACGTCCAGGCGCAGTACGCGCCGCTGATCGAGGAGCTGCGCGAGCGGTTCGACGAGGTGCTCGCCTCGGGCGCCTTCATCCGCGGGCCCAACGTGGCCGCGTTCGAGCAGGAGGCCGCCGCCTCCCTCGGCGTGCGCCGCACGATCGGCGTCGCGAACGGCACCGATGCGCTCGTGCTCGTGCTCGACGCGCTCGAGATCGGGCCCGGCGACGAGGTGATCTGCCCCGCGTTCACGTTCTACGCGACGGCGGAGTCGATCGCGCGCCGCGGCGCCACGCCCGTGTTCGCCGACGTCGACGCGGCGACGCTGAACCTGGACCCCGACGACGTCGCCGAGCGCGTCACCCCGCGCACGAAAGCGATCATGCCGGTGCACCTGTTCGGCCGGCCCGCGCCGGTCGCCGAGCTCGCGAAGCTCGGCGCGCCGATCCTCGAGGACGCCGCCCAGGCGTTCGGCTCGCCCGGGATCGCGACGAGCGTGGCGTCGACGTTCAGCTTCTACCCGACGAAGAACCTCTTCTGCCTCGGCGACGGCGGGCTCGTCGCGGTCAACGACGACGAGCTCGGGGAACGCGTGCGGATGCTCGCCTTCCACGGCTCCCGCGACAAGGTCGACTTCGAGCTCGTGGGCTACAACTCGCGCCTGGACGAGCTCCAGGCCGCGTTCCTGCGGCTCTTCCTCACGCGGCTCGAGGAGTGGACCCGGGGCAGGCGCGAGGCGGCCGCGCGCTACGCGGAGCTCGGGCTCGGGGAGCTCGTCGAGCTGCCGGCCGACGAGCCGGGGCACGTCTACCACCTCTTCGTCTGCCGATCGCCCGAGCGAGACCGCATCCGCGCCTCGCTGGCGGACGCCGAGATCGCCTCCGCCACGTACTACACGACGCCGCTGCATCTGCAACCTGCGTTGCGCTCGCTCGGCTGGGAGCGCGGCTCGCTGCCCGAGACCGAGCGCGCGGCCGAGGAGAACTTCTCGGTCCCGCTCTGGCCGGGGATCGAGCCCGCCGTCCAGGAGCGGGTCGTCGAGGTCGTCCGCTCGGCCGTGGGCGTGAAGGTGTAGGCGCGGGTGCCGATCACGCGCCACCGTCTCTGGCAGCTCGCGGCCGACGCGGCGATGATCGCCGCGGCCTGGTACCTCGCCTTCCAGCTGCGGTTCGACTTCGACGTGCCGCGGTTCTACGAGACGATGCTGTGGGACACGCTGCCGTTCGTCGTCGCGATCAAGCTCGCGGTCTTCGTCGCGTTCGGCTTCTACCAGCGCTGGTGGCGCTACGTCTCCACACGGGACATGTGGCGCGCGCTGGCGGGCGTCGCGGTCGCGTCGGTGCTCGCGATCGCCGCCGTCTACTTCTTCTACCCCGTGGAGCGCCTGCGTCTGCCGCGCGGCGTCGCGCTCGTCGATCCGCTGCTCCTGCTCGGCTTCGTCGCGGGCTCGCGCCTGCTCGCGCGGACGGTGATCGAGCGGCCGAAGGGCGGGCTGATGGCCCGCGGCAAGGAGGTTTTGATCGTGGGCGCCGGCGACGCCGGACGCCTCGTCGTGCAGGAGCTCCAGCGCTCGACGCTCGCGAAGTCGACCCCGGTCGGCCTCGTCGACGACGACCCGCGCAAGCGCGGGATGCGCCTGCTCGGCGTGCGCGTGCTCGGGACGACGGACGACCTGCCGCACCTCCTGCGCGACAACAGGCCGGACGAGGTGCTGATCGCCGTGCCCTCGGCGCCCGGCGAGTTCAGGCGGAAGATCGTCGAGCTGGCGAGTGCCGAGCGCGTTCCCGTGAAGACGCTGCCCGGGCTACACGAGCTGATCGCCGGCGATCTCGACCTCGCCACGCAGATCCGGCCCGTGCAGGTCGAGGACGTGCTCGGCCGCGAGCCGGTCGAGGTCGACCTGCCCTCGGTCGCGTCCTACGTGCGCGGCAAGACGGTGCTCGTGACCGGCGCCGGCGGGTCGATCGGCTCGGAGCTCTGCCGCCAGCTCGCGCGCGTCGAGCCGTCGCGGCTCGTCCTCGTCGACTCCGCGGAGACCGCGCTGTTCGAGATCGAGCGCGAGCTCGTCGAGGAGCGGGAGTTCCCCGCCAGCGTCCCCGTCCTCGCCGACTGCGGCAACCGCGCGAAGATGCGCCAGGTCTTCGAGCGCTACCGCCCCGACGTCGTCTTCCACGCCGCGGCGTACAAGCACGTGCCGCTGATGGAGGCGAACCCGATCGAGTCGGTTCGCAACAACGTGCTCGCGACTCGCGTCGTCGCAGAGGTGTCGGCGGAGTTCCGCGTCGAGCGGTTCGTGCTCGTCTCCACCGACAAGGCCGTGAACCCGAAGACCGTGATGGGCCAGTCGAAGGCGCTCTGCGAGTGGGTCGTCGAGACGCTGGGGCATCGCAGGGACGTCCCGACGAGGTACGTCGCCGTCCGCTTCGGCAACGTGCTCGGCTCCTCGGGCTCGGTCGTCCCGATCTTCCGCCGCCAGCTCCTGCGCGGCGGCCCGCTCACGGTCACGCACCCAGAGATGACGCGCTACTTCATGACCATCCCCGAGGCGTCGTCGCTCGTCGTCCAGGCGGGCGCGATCGGCGGTCGCGGCGAGGTCTACGTCCTCGACATGGGCGAGCCCGTGCGCATCGTCGACCTCGCGGAGAACATGATCCGCCTCTCGGGCCGCGGCGACGTGAAGATCGACTTCGTCGGCACGCGCCCGGGCGAGAAGCTGCACGAGGAGCTCTGGAACGACGGGGAGACGGTCCACCCGACCTCCCACGCGAAGATCTCGCGGGCGACGCGGGAGCCGGTCGAGCCGGGGTGGCTCGACGAGGAGCTGAACGTGCTCGAGCGGCTCGTCGAGGAGGGGGACACGCTCGAGCTCGTCTCGCGGCTCGCGACGATCGTGCGCGCGCCTGTGCGCGAACGTTCACAGGATCGCTCCACTCCCGTCACACCTGCTTGACCCTCTCGGGGCGGCTCCGTCCCGCCCGCCCTCTACCGTGGACCGCCCCATGGACACGGAGGCGATCCTCGAGCGGCTGAACCCGGAGCAGCGCCGCGCGGCCGAGACGGTGCGCGGCCCGGTCTGCATCCTCGCCGGCGCGGGCTCCGGCAAGACGACCACGATCACCCACCGGATCGCGAACCAGGTCGCGACGGGGGCGTTCGTGCCCGAGCAGATCCTCGCCGTCACCTTCACCGACAAGGCGGCCGGCCAGATGCGCGCGCGGCTGCGGGCGCTCGGCGTCGAGCGCGTGCGGGCCGCCACGTTCCATTCGGCGGCGCTCGCGCAGCTCTCGTTCTTCGGGCGCGTGCGCGACCTCAACGTGCTCGCCTCGAAGGTGCTGCCGCTGCGCTGGATCGCGAACTCGCTGCCCGCGCCCTGGAAGTTCAAGCCGGCCGTCGACCTCGCGACCGAGGTCGAGTGGGCGAAGAACCGGCGCCTGACGCCCGACGACTACCTCGACGCTCTTGGCGACCACGAGCCGCCGCTCCCGCCCGAGCTGATGCAGCGCGTCTTCCGCGACTACGAGCGGCGCAAGGCGGAGCGCGGCCTCGTCGACTTCGAGGACCTCCTCGGCCAGGCGATCGCGCTCTACGAGGAGGATCCCGACTCGCTCGGCGTCGTCCACGCCCGCTACCGCGCGCTCACCGTGGACGAGTACCAGGACGTCAACCTGCTCCAGCAGACCCTGCTGGAGCTCTGGCTCGGCGAGCGCGACGACGTCTGCGCGGTCGGCGACGACTACCAGGCGATCTACGGGTTCACGGGCGCGACGCCGCAGCACCTGCTCGCGCTGCCGCAGCGGTACCCGCACGCGACGGTCGTCCGGCTCGAGGAGAACTACCGCTCGACGCCCGAGGTGCTCGCGCTCGCGAACCGGCTCGTGCCGAACCTCGGCGGCGCGGCGAAGACGCTGCGCGCGACGCGAGCGGCCGGCCCGGAGCCCGACGTCCGCCCGTTCGGCGCGGCGGCCGACGAGCTCGGGCACCTCGTCGAGCGGATCCGGGAGCTGCACGCGGGCGGCGTCGCGTTCGAGGAGATGGCGGTCCTCTCGCGCACGAACGCCCGCTCGGCCGCGTACGAGGAGGCGCTCACCGCGGCCGACATCCCGTTCCAGGGCGCCGCGCTGCTGGAGCGCGATGCCGCGAAGCAGTTGCTGAAGGCGTTGCGGCGCGACGGTACGGCCGAGGCGGCGAGCGCGGTGCGCGCGACCGCCCTCGAGCACGGGTTGCTCGCGCACCTGCCGCCGAGGCTCGGCGAGCGCGAGGTGACGCGCCAGAGCGACCTCAAGCTGCTCGTCGGGCTCGCGGAGCGGCTGAACGGCGCGACCGTGGACGAGTTCGCCGAGCACCTCCGCGAGCGCTTCGGCGGCGGCGGCAACCGCGGCGTCCACCTGCTCACCTACCACCGCTCGAAGGGGCTCGAGTTCGACGCGGTCTTCCTCCCACGGCTCGAGCACAAGGAGCTGCCTTCGCGGTTCGCGCGGACCGACGACGAGCTCGCCGAGGAGCGGCGCCTCCTGTACGTCGGGATGACCCGCGCCCGCACGCACCTGACGATCACGTGGTCGGGGAAGCCGAGCCCGTACCTCTCCGAGCTCGGCGTCGCGGCCGCTGCACCGCGACCGCCCGTCGACGAAGACGACCCCGTGCTCGTCACGCTCAAGCAGTGGCGCCGCGGGCGCGCGCAGGAGGAGGGACGTCCGGCCTTCGTCGTCTTCCACGACTCCACGCTCGCGGCGATCGCGGCGTCGAAGCCGTCGAGCCTCGCAGAGCTCGGCGCCGTAGCGGGGGTCGGGCCGGCGAAGCTCGAGCGCTACGGGGACGACGTGCTGGCGGTCGTCGGCGCCGCCTAGTCCGAGCGGAACCCCCACGCGGCCGACAGAGCGCGCAGATGGTTCGGGTGCAGGACCTCGTTGCCCGCCAGGGCCACGAGCATCTCGTCGATCGCGAGCCGGACGAGCCTCGCCACGTCGTTCCAGTGGGCGCGCTCCGCGGGCGAGAGCTCCTCGCGCTCGAGGGCGTCAGGGACGTGCGCGGCCGCGAGCGTGCGACGGGCGAGGAGGTAGGGCTCGCCCCAGTCGACGAGCGCCTCCGCTCCGGCGCGCAGGGACGTCCCGTACGCGGCCTCGTCGGTCGCGGCCCGACGGCTGGCCACGGCCTCGCGGCGGGCGTCGGTGAGCGCGAGGGCGCGGGCGACGAACTGCTCGAGAATGCCCTCCCCCGGGGCCTTTTCCCCGCTCGCAGCGGGAGTTCCCGTTTGACCCCCGGCCATGCCGGGGCGAGTATAGGGGCCGTCTCGGGCTCTGCCCGAGGGGGAGACGACACACGTCGAGAGGGGAGAACATGGCGACAGCGAGTCGCAGGACGTTCCTCAAGCAGAGCGCAGCGACGCTCGCGGGGATCGGCGCGGCCGCGGGCCCGTTCGGCGGGCTCGCGGCGCGCGCCGCGAATGGGCCGAAGTGGGCGCAGGAGAACGGAGGGTACGGCCCGCTCCTGCCGATCCCGGAGGAGGACACGGGCGAGGTGCTGCTGCACCTTCCCGCCGGGTTCAGCTACCGCCAGCTGAGCTTCATCGGAAAGCCGATGTCGGACGGCGTCCCGACGCCGGCGCGCAACGACGGGATGGCCACGTTCTCGGTTCGCGGCCGTACGCGCGTCGTGCGAAACCACGAGAACCTCTTCGAGCTGCCCGCCTTCGGCGACCCGTCGAGGGCGTACGACCCGCGGTCGGGCGGCGGGACGACGACGCTCGAGCTGAACGCGGACCGGACGCTCGCAGGCGACTGGGTCAGCCTCAACGGCACGAACGCCAACTGCGCCGGCGGGGCGACGCCGTGGGGCACGTGGCTCACCTGCGAGGAGACGACGAACGGCCCGGATGCGAACCGGACGTTCGTCGGCACCACGATCAACCTGACCCAGAAGCACGGCTACCTGTTCGAGGTGCCGGCGTCGCTCGGCCCGGGTGAGTATCGGAAAGGCACGCCGATCCGAAACGCCGGCCGCTTCGCGCACGAAGCGATTGCGGTCGACCCGGCGTCCGGCACCGTCTACCAGACCGAGGACGACTTCGCGTACGCCTCGGGGTTCTGGCGTTACCTGCCGCCGAACAACCCGATGGCGGACAAGCGCGTCGCCGACGGCGGCCGCCTCCAGATCCTCAAGGTGACGGGGCAGCCGAACATCGACCTCAGCCACGGACAGACCGTGGGGACGACGTACCCGGTCGAGTGGGTCGACATCGAGGACCCCGATCCGACGTTCCCGCAGGGGATCGAGAACGACCCCGCGGCGCGGCTCGTGTACCTCGAGGGCGAGTCGAAGGGTGCCGCGAAGTTCAGCCGGCTCGAGGGGATCGACTACTGGAACCGGCGGATCTTCTTCGTCTCCACGCAGGGCGGCTCCCCGACGGCGACGCCGAACCTCGGCGGCGGCTTCGGCACCGGCTGGGGGCAGGTGTGGGCGTACGACATCCGCTCGGAGACGCTCACGCTGCTCTTCCAGAGCCCGTCGCAGCAGGTGCTCGACATGCCGGACAACATCACGATCTCGCCTCGCGGCAAGAGCGTCCTCATCTGCGAGGACAGCAGCGGCCAGAACTTCCTCCGTGGGCTGACGCGGGAAGGGCTGCTGTTCGACTTCGCCCTGAACGCGTACCCGGGCCGGACGAGCGACGAGTTCGCCGGCGCGACGTTCAGCCCCGACACGCACACGCTGTTCGTCAACCTCCAGTCGACGGGCGTGTCGTTCGCCATCTGGGGGCCGTGGCAGGAGGGGCTGCTCTAACCGGCGCCCCGCGCCGCGAGCAGAAGCTCCAGCAGCTCGGCGGGGTCCCGGCGGATGCGCTCGCCGGGACCCCGCTCGCGCTTGCGCAGGTCGAGCGAGTCGGGGTCGCGCAGCGGCACGAGCCGGCCGCTCGCGATCAGCGCCTCGTCCAGCGCCCCCAGGCGTCCGCCGAACGTCGTGTGCACCGGAACGCCGAGCGCGACCGCCTCGCGGTTCATCGTCCCGCCGGCGGAGACGACGAGGTCGGCCTGCGCGATCAGGCTCTGCGCGTCCACCGCGCCCTCGGGGAGGATCACCGACGGAAGCGCAAGCTCGCGGACCCGGGCGCGCTGCTCCTGCGTGCGCGGGATCACGACCGCGTGAACGTCCTCGCGGCGCCCGAGGAGCGCGAGCGTCCGCGGAAAGAGCGGGTTCGCATGGCGGTGGTACAAGGACACGTCGGGCGGCGGGCGCAAGACGACGACGATGCGGGTCGGGTCGACGCCGAGCTCCCCCGGCACGCTCGGGTCCGGCTCGAAGTCCGCGAGGTAGTACTCCTCCTTCAGCCCCGGGTAGCGGAGGAGCTTCCCCGGGCCCACCCCGTACCGGCGCAGCCGTTCCGCGGGGATCGCGTCGGGAACGACGACCTTGGTCGCCGCGCGGCAGCCGAGCGTGTGCTGGAAGCGCGCCCACTCGTAGTCGAACGTCGTCGCGCTGGGGATACCGAGGCGCCGAGCCGTCAGCGTCAGCTCGTGCGAGCCATGCGCCAGCGCGAGGTCGAAGCCGCGTGGTCGCGCCCACCGGCGGAGCGCGTGCAGCCGCGCGAGCATGGCGCGGACCTTGTGCACGCGGCCCCGACCCGCGTGGCGGCCGAGCACGGTCGCGTCGAGCCCGTGCAGCTGGAGCAGCTCGAGCGTCTGCCCGTACTCGCGCGAGGTCAGCTCGACCTCGTGCCCGCGCTCGCGGAGCAGCGCGATCAGCGGACGGAAGACGAGCACGTGGGCCGCCGCGGTGATGTCGATCCAGACCTTCATCGAGAGGAGTGGCCATAATAAATCCTTATGGACACGAGGCAGCTCGCGGCATTCTGCGCGGTGGTGGAGCGCAAGAGCTTCTCCCAGGCCGCGGAGCGGCTCGGGGTGACCCAGCCCGCGGTCAGCCAGCAGATCCGGGCGCTCGAGAAGCGTCTCGGCCGTCAGCTGCTCGACCGCTCGGGCCGGCGCGTCGAGCCGACGGAGGCGGGGCGTCGGCTCTACCGGAGCGCGCAGCGCATGCTCTCCCTCGAGGAGCACCTGCTCGAGGACGTCGCGGCGGTCGGCGAGGGAGAGCTGACGGGGACGCTCGACCTCGGCGCCTCGACCGGCCCCGCGGCGATCGTGATCCCGACCCTGCTCTGCGAGTTCCAGCGCGAGCACCCGGGCATCAAGGTCTCGCTGACGGTCGCGGACACGCACGCGGTCGTCGAGCTCGTCGCGGCGCGCGAGCTCGAGCTCGGGATCGTCGGCGCCGCGCGGCGCCAGCGCGGCGTCGCCTTCGAGCCGTTCTTCCGCGACGAGGTGATCCTCGCGACCCCGGCCGACCACCGGTTCGCGGGTCGGAACGTCACGCTCGACGAGCTGCGGGAGGAGCCGCTGATCGTGATGCAGGAGGGCGGCGGCGTGCGGCAGCTGCTCGAGGACGAGCTGCGCCGGAGCGGTGGGCGGCTGCGCGACTTCGACGTCCCGCTCGAGCTCGGCCTCCAGGAGTCCGTGCGGCGCGCGGTGCTCGGCGGCTACGGGATTACGTTCATCTCGCGCTCGGCGGTCGAGTCGGAGCTCGCTGCGGGGACGCTGGCGGAGGCGCGCGTGCGCGGGCTCAACCTCGTCCGCGACGTCTCGCTCGTGCGCGCTGCCCGGCGGACGCCGACGCGCGTCGCGGACGCGTTCGTCGCGTTCGGGACCGAGCGGCTCGCGTGATCGTTCGCTGGGGAATCGACGGTCTCGAGGACGTGCTGCGGGAGACCGGCGTCAGCCGTCCGCTGCTCGTCGCGAGCGAGCGGTGGTTGGAGCTCGATCTGCCGGCCGCGGCGACGTGGCGGGAGATCCCGTCCGAGCGGATCGAGGCGCCCGACGACGTCGACGGGCTGCTCGCGGTCGGCGGCGGGAGCGCGATCGACACCGCGAAGGCCCCGTCCGCCGCACGCGGGTTGCCGGTCGTCTCGGTGCCGACGACGTACTCCGGCTCCGAATGGACGCCGACGTTCGGCGTCCGCGACCCGCAGCGGCACATCGTCGGCGGCGGCGGCGGGGCGACGATGGCCGGGATCGTCTACGAGCCGAAGCTCACGCTCGAGCTTCCACGCGCGGAGACGGGCGGCACCGCGATGAACGCGCTCGCCCACTGCGCCGAGGCGCTCTACGTCACCGGGGCGAACGCGGAGGCGGACCGCAGCGCGCTGCGTGGCGCGGCGCTCATCGCAGACGTGCTCCCGCGCGTGCTCGACGAGCCGGCCGACCTCGAGCTCCGCACGCACTTGCTCGAGGGCGCGGCGCATGCCGGCGAGGCGCTCGCGCTCGCCGGGCTCGGGCTCGGGCACGCCATGGCACAGGCCGTGGGCGGGACGTACGGGCTCGCGCACGGGACGATGAACGCGATCGTGCTGCCGGCCGCGCTGCGCTTCAACTCGCGCTACGCGCCCGACGCCGTGCGCCGCTTCGGCGAGGCGATCGGAGCCCCGGACGACCCCGCCCTGCGCGTGACCGAGCTCGCCGCCCTCTCCGGCCCGACGCGCCTCCGCGACGCCGGCGTCCCCGAAGCCGACCTCACGCGCCTCGCCGAGGCCGCTGCCGGCCGGACGGGAAACCGCGTGAACCCCCGTCAGGCCGCTCCCGCAGAGGTGGAGGAGCTCCTCCGCTCCGTCTGGTGACATAAGAAGTGCTGATGTGACGGATCAGCAATCCGGTGGTAGATTCAGCGGGTGCCCTACGACGTCCTCGTGATCGGGAGCGGCGCGTCCGGGCTCGCCGCCGCGGTCTCGGCCGAGCGTGCGGGCGCCAGCGTCGCGCTCGCGGCGAAGGGGTCGCTCCAGTCCTGCAACTCGGCGAAGGCGCAGGGCGGGATCCAGGCCGCGTTCGGCGAGGACGACTCGCCCGAGATCCACGCGCAGGACGTGTGGGCCTCCAGCCACGAGACCGCGGATCGTCGCCTCGTCGAGATCCTGACCTCCGAGGCGCCGTCGGCGATCCACTGGCTCGAGGACGTCGGCGTCGAGTTCACGCGGGACAACGGCGGCTACAGGCTCGCCCGCTGCGGCGGCGCGACGCGGAAGCGGCTGCTCCAGGTGGGCGATCGAACCGGCCACGCGATCACGAAGGCGCTCCGCGCCGCAGTCGCCTCTTCGGCGACGACGACGCACACGAACGCTCCGCTCTCGGAGCTCGTCCCGACGGAGCACGGATGGCGCGCACGCGTCGGCGACCACGAGCTCGAGGCTGCGACCGTCGTCCTCGCCGCCGGCGGCCGCTGCTACCGCGAGGCCGAGGAGCGCGGCGAGCTCACGACGAACCACCCCGGGGCGACGGGCGAGGTCACGCAGATCGCGCTCGACCTCGGCGCGGAGGCGCGCGACCTCGACGCGCTCCAGTACCACCCGAACGGCGGCGCGTGGCCGGAGACGATGCAGGGCTACTCGATCCCCGAGACGACGCGCGCGTACGGCGCCGTGCTGCTGAACGCCGACGGCGAGGAGTTCACGGACTCGCTCGGCCCGCGCGACGCGGTGTCGCAGGCGATCGTCGACGAGGTGGCGAAGGGCAAGGGCGTCGAGACGCCCGACGGGCGTCCCGCGGTCTACCTCGACACGACGAGGATCTCGGAGGGCGACGCGAACATCTCGCTGCCGTACATGCTGCGGCGCTACCGCGGCGGGGGCATCGACCCGCTGCGCGAGCCGCTCCTCACGTACCCCGTCCTCCACTACCAGAACGGCGGGCTCGTGATCGACGAGCACGGCGAGACGACGCTCGAGGGGCTGTTCGCGTGCGGCGAGATCGCGGGCGGCACCCACGGGCGCAATCGCATGATGGGCAACTCCCTCCTCGAGTGCACCGTGTTCGGCCGCCGCGCAGGCAAGGCCGCCGCGGAGAAAGCGAAGGCATGAGCATCGACGTGACGACGGACCTGCAGCACACGGTCGAGGATGCGGCCGCACATCTCTACGTCTGGGCGCTCAAGGACATCCCGCAGGACCTGCGCGACGCGCTCGCGGCCGCGCGCGAGCGCGAGACGTCCGTCCCGGGGAAGCGCGTGCTCGAGACGATCCACCGCAACATCAACGTCGCCGACAGCGAGAAGAACCTCGTCTGCCAGGACACCGGTGTCGCGGTCTACCACGTGCGCGTCGGCGAGCACTTTCCCCTTCACCCGACGCGCATCTACGAGGGCCTGCGCGACGGGACGGCGCGCGCGACGATCGAGCACCCGCTGCGCTCGAACGCGGTGCACACGATCACGCGCGAGAACACCGGGCCGAACATCGGGCACCGCCTGCCGATCGTGCACTGGGAGTTCGTCGCCGACTGGGACGGGCTCGACGTCAAATGCGTCCCGAAAGGCTCGGGCAGCGAGAACATGAGCTTCCTCAAGATGTGCGTCCCCGCCGACGGCGTGAAGGGGATCAAGCAGTTCGTGCTCGAGTCGATCGTCGGCGCGGGCGGCAAGCCCTGCCCGCCCGGGATCGTCGGCGTCGGGATCGGCGGCAGCGCCGACTACGCGATGTACCTCGCGAAGGAGGCGATCATGCGGCCGATCGGCACGCGCAACGCCGACCCGGTCGTGGCCCAGCTCGAGGACGAGCTCTACGGGCTGCTGAACGAGACGGGCATCGGCCCCATGGGCCTTGGCGGCGACGTGACGGTGCTCCAGTGCCACATCGAGCACGCAGACACGCACATGACCCTCAACCCGGTCGCGGTCAACTACCAGTGCTGGGCGGCGCGGCGCGCATCCGCGCACATCGGTCCCGATGGGTCTGTCGACTACGACAGGGAGTTCTGATGGCCGTTCACGAAGTGACCTTCCCGATCACCGACGAGCGCGAGATCCTGAAGCTCCGCGCAGGAGACGAGGTGGTCGTCCAGGGTCACATCATCGGGATCCGCGACCGCACGCAGGTCCGGATCTTCGACCAGGGCGTGGAGCCGCCGATGGACCTCCGCGGCGCGTTCCTGCTGCACACCGCGCCCGGCGTCCGGAAGCTCGCTGAGGGTCGCTACGAGAAGGTCTGCATCGGCACCACGACGAGCGCGCGAATGGTGCGCTTCACGGAGCCGCTCGGGACGCAGTACGGCGTGCGCGCGATCTGCGGCAAGGGCGGGTTCCCCGACGAGGCGATCGAGCCGATGCAGCGGCTGGGGATGGTCTACTTCGCGATCGTCGGCGGCGCGGCCGCGCTCGAGACGACGCAGATCGAGGAGATCGAGGAGGTCGCCTGGGAGGAGCTGATGCCGGAGTGCCTCTGGAAGTTCCGGGTCAAGGACTTCGGGCCGCTCACCGTCGGGATCGACGCGCACGGCAACTCGCTCTACCACGACGTGCAGGCGCGGGCGCAGGAGAAGCTCAAGGAGCTCTATGCGCGGCTTTGAGGCGCCCGGCAACGGCGGGCTCACGCATGTGATCGACAAGGGCCTCGGCCCGCGCACGTGGGAGGACGTGCTCGAGACGAGCGGCGACTACATCGACATCGTCAAGCTCGGCTGGGGCACGGCCTTCGTCACGCCCAACCTGAAGCGGAAGCTCGAGGTGCTGCGAGACAAGCCCGTCGTGATCGGCGGGACGTTCTTCGAGGCGGTGCTCGTGCAGGGGAAGCTCGACGAGTACAAGACGTGGCTCCGCGAGCTCGGGCTCACGCACGTCGAGATCTCCGACGGCGTGATCGACCTGCCCAGGGAACGCAAGCTCGACTTGATCGAGGACTTCGCACGGGACTTCACCGTGCTCTCGGAGGTCGGCTCCAAGGACTCCGAGGCAGTGTTCGCGCCGTACCAGTGGGTCGAGTGGATCAAGGGCGAGCTCGAGGCCGGCGCGTGGAAGGTGATCACCGAGGGCCGCGAGGGCGGGACGGCCGGGATCTACCGTCCGACCGGCGAGATGCGCACCGGGCTCGTCGACGAGATCGTCCACGAGATCCCGCTCGACTCGCTGCTCTTCGAGGCGCCGACGAAGACCTCGCAGGCGTGGTTCATCAAGCAGTTCGGCCCCGGCGTGAACCTCGGGAACATCGCGCCCGACGAGGTGATCCCGCTCGAGACGCTCCGCCGCGGCCTTCGCGGCGACACGCTGAAGGAGGTGCTCCTTGGCGGCGACCGCGCCCCAGCTGCCTGACGTCGACTTCGAGTCGATGCCGGCGGAGGAGCTGATCCGCTGGTCGCACGCCGAGTTCGGCACGCGGCTCGTCCTGACGTGCTCGTGGCAGAAGCAGTCGTCCGCGCTCGTGCACATGGTCTCCGAGCTCGGGCTGCCGATCGACGTCGTCGAGCTCGACACGCAGCTCTTCTTCAAGGAGAGCTACGAGACGCGCGAGGCGCTCGTGGAGCGCTACGGCCTCACCCTGATCCGCCCCGAGGTGATCACGGTCGCGGAGCAGCACAAGCGCGAGGGGCCGAACCTCTGGGAGTCGGACCCGGACCGCTGCTGCCACATCCGCAAGGTCGAGCCGCTGCTCGCGGCGCTCGAGCCGTACGACGCGTGGATCTCCGGCATCCGCCGCGACCAGTCGCCGAGCCGCGCCTCCACGCCGAAGCTCGAGTGGTCGGAGCGCTACGACGTCTGGAAGGTCCACCCGCTCGCCGACTGGGACGAGAAGCGCGTGTGGGCGTACATCCACGTGAACGAGATCCCGTACAACCCGCTGCACGACACGGGCTACCGCTCGATCGGCTGCATCCCGTGCACCCGGCCGACGCGGCCGGACGAGGAGGAGCGCGCCGGCCGCTGGGCGGGCTCCGACAAGCTCGAATGCGGCATCCACCTCGACGAACCGATCAAGGAGACGACTTGACCGAGCACATCTATGCGCACGAGCACCCCGAGTCCGACCGCCGCCGCGAGGGCGGGTTCACGCTCTGGTTCACGGGGCTGTCGGGCGCCGGGAAGTCCACCATCGCGCACCTCGTGGGGCCGGAGCTCGAGCGCCGCGGCCTCGTCGTCGAGTACCTCGACGGCGACACGGTTCGCACGCACCTTTCCAAGGGGCTCGGTTTCTCGAAGGAGGATCGCGACACGAACATCGAGCGCATCGGCTGGGTCGCCTCGAGGCTGACCCGCCAGGGCGGCGCCGTGATCGCGGCGGCGATCTCGCCGTACGAGGAGACGCGGCGCAAGGCGCGCGGGCTGGTCGAGGAGTGGGGAGCGTTCGTCGAGGTGCACGTCAAGGCCTCCGTCGACGAGTGCGCGCGGCGCGACGTGAAGGGCCTCTACGAGAAGGCGTTCAAGGGCGAGATCAAGGGCTTCACCGGCGTCGACGACCCGTACGAGGAGCCGTCCGCGCCCGAGCTCGTCGTGGACACGGAGCAGCACGAGCCCGAGGAGTCGGCGCGGCTGATCGTCGAGAAGCTCGAGCAGCTCGGGCTCGTCGAGAGCCGGGTCGCGGCGTGACCGCCGTCGCGACCGACCGCCTGATCGCGCCTCACGGCGGCGAGCTCGTCGACCGCACCGGCACGCGCCCCGACGACCTGGAGTCGCTCGAGAGCGTCACGCTGACCTCTCGCGAAGTGTCCGACCTCGACATGATCGCGTCGGGCGCTCTCTCGCCGCTCGAGGGTTTCATGGGCCAGGAGGACTACGAGTCCGTGCTCGAGGAGCTGCGGCTCGCGAACGGGTTGCCGTGGTCCTTGCCCGTCTGCCTGGCGGTTGTGGAGGCCCCGAAGGGGGACCGGGTGGCCCTGGCCGATGAGGACGGCCGAAAGCTCGCCGTGCTCGAGGTGATGGCGATGTACACCTACAGCAAGGAAACAGAAGCGGATCGATCCTTTCGCACGACCGATGCAAATCATCCAGGGGTCGCCAGGCTCTACGCCCAGAAGGACAACTACCTGGCCGGGAAGGTCACCGTGTTCGACCGGCCCGAGCCGCAGTTCCCCGAGCTGGCCCTCGACCCGGGCGAGACGCGCGCCGCGTTCGCCGAGCGCGGCTGGAAGCGCGTGGTCGGCTTCCAGACTCGGAACCCGATCCATCGGGCGCACGAGTACCTGACGAAGGTCGCGCTCGAGACCGTCGACGGGCTGCTCGTGCACCCGCTCGTCGGCGACACGAAAGGGGACGACGTCCCGGCAGACGTGCGCGTTCGGTGCTACCGCACGCTCCTCGACGGCTACTACCCGCAGGACCGCGTCCTGCTCTCCGCGTTCCCCGCGGCGATGCGCTACGCAGGGCCGCGGGAGGCGATCTGGCACGCGATCTGCCGCAAGAACTACGGCTGCTCGCACTTCATCGTCGGCCGCGACCACGCCGGCGTCGGCGACTACTACGGCACGTACGACGCGCAGCTGATCTTCGACGAGTTCGAGCCGCACGAGCTCGACGTCGAGCCGATGTTCTTCGAGCACTCCTTCTGGTGCAAGGCGTGCGGGTCGATGGCGAGCGCGAAGACGTGCCCGCACGGCCAGGACGAGCACGTGTTCCTCTCGGGCACGAAGGTCCGCGAGCTGCTCGCGGGCGGTGCGGTGCCGCCGGAGGAGTTCACCCGCCCCGCGGTGGCCGAGGTCCTGATCGAGGCATATCGGAGTTGAGCTGGGAGCTCTCGGCGGCCGGCCTCCTGATCGGCCTGCTCGTCGGGATGACAGGCATGGGCGGAGGGTCGCTGATGACGCCCCTGCTCGTCCTGCTCTTCGGGTTCAGCCCGAGCGTCGCGATCGGCACGGACATCCTCCACGGCGCAGTCTTCAAGAGCGTCGGCGGGATCCGCCACCGGGTGCTCGGCACCGTCCACGCGCGCCTGAGCGGATGGATGCTGCTCACGAGCGCGCCGATGTCGCTCGTCGGTGTCGCGCTCGCCACGTGGGTGCGCGACAACTACGGCGACGAGAGTCAGGACGTGATGGCGCAGATCCTCGGCGGCGCGCTGATCGTCGGCGCCGCCGGGCTCGCGGCCAAGAGCTTCGTCAACTTCCGTGAGAGCTCGGACGCGCCCTTCATCCTGACCGGCAGGGATCGATTCGCGGCGCTCGCGATCGGGTTCTTCGGCGGGTTGATCGTCGGGCTCACGTCCGTGGGCACCGGCGTGTTCTTCGGCCTGACGATGCTGTTCGTCTTCCCGCTGCGCTCCGCGAAGGTGGTCGGCACCGACATCTTCCACGCGGCAGCATTGCTCTGGGTCGCGGGGATGGGGCACCTCTACGCCGGGAACGTCGATCTCGGCGCCGTGGGCTGGCTCCTGCTCGGCTCGGTGCCCGGCGTCCTGCTCGGGAGCCAGGTGACCGTTCGCCTCCCGGACCGGCTGCTGCGCCTCGCGCTCGCGACCGTGCTCATCCTGAGCGGGATCAAGCTCCTCGACGCGCCGAACGTCGTCCTGCTCGCCGCGGCCGTCGCGGGCGTTGCTCTGCTCGGGGCGGCCGCGGCTCGACCACGAGCGCAGCCCGAGACGCCGTAGCTCGAGCGACCGTTTACCGCGGAGGCGCTGTCTAGTATCAGCCGAGCGTGCCGCGGCTGCTCTCGACGCTTCTCGTCCTCGGGCTGCTCGGAGGCACGGCGGCGGCGTTCGCGGTGACCGAGCGGCTGAAGCTCGTGCCCTCGCCGATCGTCGCGCCGAGGGTGACGGAGGCGTTCTCGCCGGTGTGCGGGTGCGAGACGAGCGAGGCGGTGGTCGAGTTCAGGCTCCGCGAGGCCGACCGCGTCTCGGTCTCGATCCTCGACGCCGACGACGACGAGGTCGCGATGCTCGTCGACGACGAGCCGCGCGGCGCGGGGCGGGTCTCGGTCGCCTGGGCGGGCAGCGGCGCCCCGGAAGGCGAGTACCGCGCGCGCGTGCACCTCGACGACGCGCGGCGCACGATCGTGATCCCGAACCGGATCAGGCTGGACACGACTCCGCCCGAGGTCACCGTCGAGTCGATCGTGCCGCGGGTCTTCTCGCCCGACCGCGACAGCCGCTCCGACGTGGTGCACGTCACCTACCGCGTCTCCGAGCGGTCGTCCGCCCTGCTCTACGTCGACGGCGAGCGCGCGGTCGAGAGCCCGCCGCGCGAGCGAGGGAAGATCGACTGGCGCGGAGGGCGCGAGCGCAGGCCGGGGACGTACGCGCTCACCCTCGGCGCGCGCGACCTGGCGGGGAACGAGGCGGCGCACTCGCCCCGCACGGCGGTGCGGCTCCGCTACGTCGAGCTCACGCCGGGTCGGATCGTCGTGCCCGCCGGCGTCCGCTTCGGCGTCCACGTCTCGACGGATGCGCGGAGGTACACGTGGCGGCTCGGCGCGAGGACCGGCGGCTCGAGCGCGCGCTCGCTCGTCCTGCGCGCGCCGCAGCTTCCCGGGCGCTACACGCTGCGCATCTCGTACACCGGCGGCCGCGCGGCGACCGCGGTTTTCGTGAGACCCGCGGCGCCGTGATCGCCGGCGGCGTGATCGGCGCGCTCGGGCTCGCGGCGCTCGTCGTCCTCGGCTCGCGCCTCCCTCGTCTCCTCGCCCTCGGCGCGACCCTCGGCGGCGGCGCCGTGCTCTTCGTGACGCTGCGACCGGAGGGGAACGACGCGCTGATCGCGGCGGCCGTCGCGGTCGGCGTCCCGGTCGCGGCTACGCTCGGGGTGCTCTTCCTGCGCTGGCCCTGGCTCCTGCCGATGGCGGCGCTCGCGGCGGCGCCCGCGCGCGTCCCCGTCGAGGTCGGCGGCGAGGAGGCGAGCCTGCTCCTGCCGCTCTACGTCGTCGTCGCCGGCGGCTCGGCAGCGCTCGCCTGGGAGCTGTTCCGCGGCCGGCCGCGCTCGCGCGAGCTCGGGCCGCTCGCCTGGCCGCTGGCGGCGTTCCTCGCGTGGGCGGGCGTCTCGCTGCTCTGGAGCGACGGTGCGCGCCAGGGGGCCGTGTCGCTCGCCGCGTTCTATGTCCCGTTCGGGCTGCTCGCGCTCATGGTCGCGCGACTGCCGTGGCTGCGCCGCTGGGTCGGAGCGCTGACCGTGCAGCTGCTCGCGATGGCGGCCGTGTTCGCCGCGATCGGCGGCTACCAGTGGATCACGCGGGACGTCTTCTGGAACCCGCGCGTCATCGTCTCGAACGCGTACGCGCCATTCTTCCGCGTCAACTCCGTCTTCTGGGACCCCTCGATCTACGGCCGGTTCCTCGTCGTCGCGATCGTCGTCGCGCTCGTCGCGGCGCTCTACGGCGCGCGCCGCGACGCGCTCGCCGCCGCGGTGACGATCGTCGTGCTCTGGCTCGGGCTCGTGCTCTCCTTCTCGCAGTCGAGCTTCGTCGCGCTCGTCGCGGGCGTGCTCGGCGCGGTCGTGCTCGCCTGGGAACGCCGCGCCGTGATCGCGCTCGCCGTCGCGGCCGTCGTGCTCCTCGCGGCCGGGTTCGTCGTCCCCTCGGTGCGCGCGGAGATCCTCGAGGCACCGGACCGAGCGACGGGCAACCGCTCCACGCTGCTGCGGGAGGGACTGCGGATCGCCGCCGACCATCCCCTCGGCGGCGTGGGCCTCGGCGGCTTCAAGAGCGCGTACGGCGAGCGCGTCGGTTTTCGCGCGGCCGACCCGGCGCGCGCGGCGTCGCACAACACGCCCGTCACCGTTGCGGCCGAGCTCGGCGTGCCGGGGATCCTGCTCTTCGCGTGGATGCTCGGGACGGCGCTCTGGATCTCGTTCCGGCGCGCCTCGCGCAGCTTTGCGGGCCGGGCGTCGCTCTCGCTCGGGCTCGCCCTCGTCGCGATCGCGGTCCACTCGCTCTTCTACAACGCGTTCTTCGAGGACCCGATGAGCTGGGCGCTCGTCGGCCTGGCCGCGCTCGGCTACGCCTGGCGCACGAGCCCGCGCACGATCCGCTCGCGCTCGAACGGCAAGTAGAACCCGAGCGCCAAGAGCACGAGCGGATACGCGAGCACGAGCGCGACGGCGACGTCGAGCCTGTCCACGACGCGGCCGACCACCGTCAGCGCGGCGGCGGCCCCGAGCACCGTGGCGACGCGCCGCCACTGGTAGGGCACCGGGTAGAGGCGCTGCGCGTGAACCGCCATCGCGACGAACATGAGCGCGAACGCGGCGACGGCCGCGGCGGCGGCGCCCCGGATCCCGTACGGCGGGATCAGGAGCAGGTTGAGCGCCACGTCGACGAGGGCCGCCGCGCCGGTGATCAGCCAGTTGAACTGCGTCCTGCGGATCCGGCCGATCCCGATCGCGACGACCGTGTACCCGCCCCAGAGCGCGCCGGCGAACGCGAGCGGCGCGACGACGTCCGCGCCCGGCCAGAACGCCTCGTCGCGCGCGAGCAGGCGCACGATCCACGGTGCGAGCACGCCGAGCGCGAGCGAGAGCCACGACGCGACGAACAAGAGGTACGTGAGCACGAAGGCGTACGTGCGCCGCGCCTCGCGGTCGTCCTCGATCGAGTACGCGAACGCCGGCCATGCGGTCCTGAACGCGACGAGGAGCAGCACCATCGCCGAGGCGATCCGCACGCCGAGCGAGTAGCGGCCGACCTCGTCCTGTCCCGCGATGCGCGCGAGGAAGAAGCGGTCGCTGAAGTTGAGCGTCCAGAGCGCGAGCCCCGACGGCACGAGCGGCATCCCGAAGCGGTTCATCCGGCGCAGCAGGGAGCGGTCGAGCTCGAGCCCGAGCTGCTCACGCCGGTAGCCGAGCAGCGCGAGGTAGACGGCGAGCGTGCCGGTGAAGTTGCCGACGACGACTCCGAGCGCGCCCTGGTCGTAGACGACGACGAGAAGGACGGTCGCGCCGATCGTGAGCACGACGTTCGCGAGGCTCGCAAAGACGAAGGCGACCGAGCGCTCCTCGACGCGGAAGAGCGCGGTCAGCTGCTCGTAGTTCATCTGCGCCCAGAGGCCGACGAAGGCCGCCCGCACGAGGCCGTCCTGGTCGTCGCCGAGCGCGAGGAGGTCCGCGATCGCGGGAGCGAGGAGCCAGCCCAGCACGAGCCCCGCAGTCGAGGTGGCGATCGTGAACCAGAACGCGGTCCGGAGCACGCGCACGCGCTCCGCCGGCTCGGGCGAGTCGAAGTAGAAGCGGAAGAACGCGGTCGTGATCCCGGCACGGAGCAGCGTGACGAGGATCACCGTCAGCGCGACGAGCGTCTCGACGCGCCCGTAGTCCGTCGGCGTCAGGTACGTCGTGTAGAGCGGCAGCAGGAGGACGGCGAGGATCCGCGAGACGAGCCCGCCGAGCCCGTAGATCGCGGAGTGCCGCCCGAGGCGGCGCAGCTGCGCGCCGATCACGTCAACGCAGCGTAGAGCGCGAGCAGGCGGTCGGCGATGCGCTCGTCGTCGTGGACGGCCTCGACGTAGGCGCGGCTCTCGGCACCACGGCGCCTGCGCTCGTCGGCGTCCTCGACAAGCGGGCGCAGCGAGTCGGCGAGCGTTTCCTTCGTCGCGCGGACGATCGGGACGCGGACACCCAGGCCTTCCTCTGTACGCCGGACGGCCTCCTGGTGGAGGTACCCGACGACGGGCTTGCCCATGGCCATCGCCTCGATCGCGAACAGGCCGTACCAGCCCGAGTTGAGCTGGTCGACGACGATGTCCGCCTGGCGGTAGCGCTCGACCGCCTCGTCGTGCGTGAGGCCGTGGACGACCTCGAGGTCGACGGGGAGCTCGGCGCAGGCGGCCTCGACGAAGCTCGTCCCCTTCTTCGCGGGCCGGGCGGCGGCGTGCACGACCAGGGGCCGCTCGCCGCCGCGTCCGGGCGTGACGGGGTAGCGTGCGAGGTCGACGCCGGGCGGGATCACCTCGGCGTCGGGCACCCAGCGGATCGCATCGTACGAGCCGACGACGCGCGCGTCCGCAGCCCGCGCGTACGCGAGCTCGGCGGGCGACTTGCCGCGGATGTCGGAGCCGACGAAGTGGAAGACCGAGCGCTTCCCGGCCGCCTTCAGGATCGGGAACTGGAGGCGGCGCGGCACGAGCGTCAACCCGAAGTAGAAGTGGAAGACGTCCGTCTCGGGCAACAGGCGCGCCAGCGCCCGCGCCTGGACGAGCTGCGCGCGCAGGAAGCCGTCGGGGCGGTTCAGGTTCCAGTCGAACTCGGTCGGCCGGTACGGCTGCGGGCGGAACACGACGAGGCGCGCGTCGACGCCGCGCCGCTTCAGCGCCTGCACGTTCTTCCAGGCGATCCCCGCCATGTTCACGGGGCAGTGCGTCACGCGGAGCCGGGTCACTCGTCCCACTCGACCTGGTCGAAGTAGCGCAGCGCGCGGCGCGTCGTGCGCACGCGCTCTCGGTGGGCCGCGACCTCGTCCTCGCCGAGCTCGCCGAGGGCGAGCTTCAGCCCGAGGTAGGGCACGTTGAGATCCTCCTGGTAGACGACCGTGGAGATGCGGGGGTTCACCTCGACCACCCCGTCGCCAAGGAACTGCACGTTGAAGAAGTGGTCGAGCTCGAGCTCGGCCACGATCGCGCCCGCGGCGTCGAGTAGCTCGGGTGCGTCGAGAGTCCTGAAGTACATGGCGAGACCGGCCCGCACCGCCTCGCGCGTCTTCGCGTGGCCGAGCACGATGCGGCCGCCGCGCGCGATCCCGTCCACGGTCCGCTCCGGGCCGCGGAGCAGCTCCATCACGAGGAGCACCGGGCCGCCGTCCTCCGGGAGCACCGGCAGGAGGTCCTCGAGGCGTACGACGGGCGCGTCGCCGGGGCGCGCCGCGAGCAGCTGCTCGAGGGGGTCGGCCGACGCGGAAACGATTCGGAAGCCGCGCGAGCCGGACGACTCGAGCGGCTTGATCGAGACGTCGGCGCCGGGGTACCCGAGGTCGCGCGCCGCCGCCTCGACCTCGGCTCGCCCCTGCGCCCGCCGCCACGCCGGCCCCCGGACCCCGAGCGAATCGAGCAACGCGTACGTCTCGGCCTTGTCGTTCGAGCGGCGCACGGCCTCGGAGGAGGCGACGAGGACGGGGGGCTCGAACCGCCCGCGCGCCGCGGCCAGCGCCGGCAGCTCGATCGACGACTGCGGCAGGACCGCGTCGACGCGCTCCTCCTCGCAGACACGGGCGAGCGCGTCGGCGAAGCCGGGCTCGGTGCCGCTCGGCACGACGTGGAACGAGTCGCAAAGCCGCCGGCCGACCGCGAGCGGCGACGCGTCCGTCCCGACGATCCGGACCGTGCGTTCCCCGTTCTCGCGCAGCGCGCGCACGAGCGCGGCCGCACCGGGGACCCCCGCGGCGGTGAGCAGCACGGTCAGCGGCCGCATCGGCTACGTGAGGTCGATCTTGTCGTCGGCGAGCTGCGCGAGACGCCGCTCACGCTCCGCATCGAGCAGCGAGTGCATCGTCTCGCGCATCGTCGACCCCTCGTAGACCCAGATCTCCGGGTGGATCAGGAGCTGGAGCCACTCGAGCTCGGCGCGGCCGAGCGCTTGGTGCGGGCAGCCCGAGCGCCAGTGCTGGTTCGAGTCCGAGCGGTAGTGGTCGGGCGAGAACCAGGGGCTCGCCATCGGGTTCGCGGCGCCCGCGATCGGCTCGTGCATGAACGGCGGCTCCGGGTTGTGCCACGCGACCACAGGGTCGAAGCGCTCGTCGAGATCGACGTGCGGGAAGACGGCGTGCAGCCCGACGGCGTGGCCGAGCTCGCGCAGCCGCGCGATCGCGCGCTCACCCTCCCCCGACGCGAGGTTGTAGAAGACGCTGCGGGTCATGAGCAGGTACGTCGTGCGCGCGCCCGCGGCGGCCTCGAGCTCGCCCATCGCCAGCGCCGCGTCGAGCGACAGGTCGACGTCGTGACGGACGAGCAGGTCGCCGGGCTCCGGGTCGCGCTCGAACCCGGCGAACCGGTAGCCGCCCGCGGCCGCGGCGTCGAGCAGCTCGCGGTAGTGCCCGAGGTCGAAGGCGCAGCTCACTCGACCTCGACGTCCAGGAGCTTCGCAGCGGCTTCGGCGCGGTCGAGGGCCTCCAGGTTCGTGTCGGCCACCGCGATCACGTAGCCCCTCCGGTCGCCGTCGCGCCGCACGGGGCGGATCGTCTCACCCTCGACGATGAAGACGTCCGCCTGGACGACCCCCGGGAACGCGAGCACCTTCTCGAGGCTGCCGACCGCGCGCACGGTGCCGGTCGGCAGCGGGCCGGGCGCCGCGGTCAGGAACCGGATCGCGAGCGGCTGGTCGAACTGCCGGTGGACGAGCTCGTCCGGCACGGGTTCGCCCAGCGCCTGGCGGAGCGCGATCTCGACGAGGTCGACGCCGACCGCGTGGCGGGCGAGGTCGGCCATCTGCCCGCCCGGGATCCGCGCGGCGACCTCGACGACGAGCACGCGGCCGTCGTCCGTGACGATCAGCTGCGGGAACGCGATCCCGTTCTCGAGCCCGAGCGCGTGCACGGCGTGCACGGCGACGCGCTCCGCCTCCTCGAGCCGGTCCGCGTAGATGCTCGCGGGATAGACGTGGATCCACCCGACGCCGAAGCCGATCCCCGGCGGGCGCAGCCGGTCGGAGAGCGTCAGGGCGTACGCCGAGCCGTCGCGCACGACGACGAGCCCGTTCAGCTCGAGCCCGTCGACGTACTCCTCGACGATCGCCTCGTCCGTCGGGGACTCCGCGAGCGCGGCGTGCAGGTGCGCGTCGAGGTCGTCCGCGGACTCCAGCCGGAACACGCCGCGCTGGCCGCCCGCGTCCGCAGGCTTCAGCACCGCGGGGAAGCCGACCCGCTCGAGCGCCGCGCGGCCGTCGTGCACGTTCCGGACCGCGGCGAAGGCCGGCTGCGGCACACCGGCCTCCGCGAGCACGCGGCGCATCGCGATCTTCTGCGTCATCACGTACGCGGTCTCGGTGCCGATCCCGGGCAGCCCGAGCGCCTCGGCGACGGCGGCGACGACGGGGACGGCGCGGTCGGCGGAGATCGTCAGGACGCCGTCGACGCTGTAGCGCCGCGCGACCTCGATCACCGCGTCCACCCCGCTGAAGTCGACGACCTCCGCGACGTCGGCCTCCGCGAGCCCGGGCGCCTCCTCGTTGCGGTCGACGGCGACGACGCGAAGGCCGCGGGCGCGCGCCTGGGCGATCGCGCGGCGCTGGTGCCGGCCGGCGCCGACGAAGAGGACCGTCTTCACGACGGCCGAAGGCTACGCGGCGCCGCCGCGGGGGAGCAGCGGGCGCAGCCGGTCCCAGCGGGCGATCTCGCAGCCGTTGCGGCGAGCGAACCGCACCCAGATGCGACGGCCCTGGTACCGGCCGGTGATCCTCGCGACCTGCGGGCCTCCGTAGATGTCGGTGCAGACCGCGTCCTTCGGAATCGGGCGGAAGCCGGCGGCGAACGAGTCGAGCTTCCGGCAGGCCGCGGCGCGCGCGGGCAGCGTTCCGCCGGTCGGTCCGCAGCGCAGCGTCCAGCGGTGGCTCGGCCCGTCGAGCCCCTGCGGCCAGACCACGATCGTGAGCGCCGTGGCGGCCGTCGCAAGCAGGCTCATGCCCCGAAGGGTAGCGAGGCTAGACTCGCTCGATGCCGCTCGAAGGGAAGCGCATCCTCGTCACCGGCGGCGCCGGCTTCATCGGGACGACGCTCGCGCGGCGGCTCGTGGAGCGAAACGAGCTCGTCGCGATGGACAACCTCCACCGCGACGCGCTCACGGACACCGACCTCTTCGACCACCCGAACCTGACCTTCCGCCACGGCGACGTCCTCGACGCGGAGCTCGTGCGCGAGCTCGCGCAGGGCATGACGCACATCGTCCACTGCGCCGGGATCGCGGGCGTGGACACGGTGCTCGAGAGCCCCGTTCGCACGATGCGCGTGAACGTGATCGGGACCTCCAACGTGCTCGAGGCGGGGGTCTCGACGATCGGGACGCTCGAGCGGCTCGTCGACTTCTCCACGAGCGAGGTGTTCGGCTCGCAGGCGTTCCGGGTGGCCGAGACGAGCGCGACCATCACGGGCTCCGTCGGGGAGGCGCGGTGGACCTATGCGGTCTCCAAGCTCGCCGGCGAGCACATGGCGCACGCCTACCACGCGGAGCTCGGCCTCCCGACGACGTCGGTGCGACCGTTCAACGTCTACGGCCCGGGCCAGATCGGCGGCGGCGCCATCCGCGCGTTCATCGAGGCCGCGCTCGCGGGCGATGACCTCACGATCCACGGCGACGGCTCGCAGATCCGCGCGTGGTGCTTCGTCGACGACATGGTCGAGGGGACGCTCCTGGCGCTCGAGCATCCGAACGCCGTCGGGGAGAGCTTCAACATCGGGAACGCACGCTCGGCCGTCACCATCTTCGACCTCGCCCAGCGGATCAAGCGGCTGAGCGGCTGCTCGGGCGAGATCGTCTTCCGACCTCTCCACTACACCGACGTCGAGCTTCGGATCCCGAACGTCGACAAAGCGCGTGAGCTGCTCGGCTTCGAGGCGGGCGTCGAGCTGGACGACGGCCTCGCGCGGACGATCGCGTGGTACCGGAGCCGCGCCTTGACAGGCAGTAAGTGATCACTTACTATCTGGCGACGTGAGCCCGACCGCCGTCCGGATGTCCGCCGAGGAGCGCCGCGAGGCGATCCTCGAGGCCGCGCGCGTGGAGTTCGCCGCGACGGGCTTCCACGGCACCTCGACCGAGACGATCGCCGAGCGCGCGGGGATCTCGCAGCCCTACCTCTTCCGCCTCTTCGGCACGAAGAAGGAGCTCTTCGTCGCGAACGTCCGCCGCTGCTTCCGCGAGACGCTGGAGACGTTCCAGCGGGCCGCCGAGGGCAAGCGGGGCGAGGAGGCGCTCGAGGCCATGGGCGAGGCGTACCTGGGCCTCCTGGCGGATCGGAGCCGGCTGCTCGCGCAGCTCCAGGCGTACGCCTCGTGCGACGACCCGGAGATCCGCGAGGTCGTCCGGGAGGGCTACGGCGACCTGTTCACCTGGACCGAGCGCGTCTCGGGACTGCCCCCCGTCCGGCTGAGCGACTTCTTCGCGAAGGGGATGCTCCTGAACGTCGTCGCCTCGATGGACCTTCTGCACTCGGACGAGCCCTGGGCGCAGCGGCTGCTCGAGGGCTGCCGGGAGTAGGGAAGGATCCCGCTCTCTTTTTCGTCTCTTTGGAAGTGACTGATCACAAGATGAAATCGTCGGAACCGGAGGCCACCTTGTCCCGCGCACACACGCTCTGGACGCTCGCGATCACCTCGCTGGCGCTCTTCATGGTCGTGCTCGACAACCTCGTCGTCTCGACCGCGCTCCCCGTCATCCGCGTCGACCTCGAGGCGACGATCGAGGAGCTCGAGTGGACGGTCAACGCGTACACGCTCACGTTCGCCGTCTTCCTGCTCACGGGCGCCGCCCTCGGCGACCGCTTCGGGCGCAAGCGGATGTTCGCCTTGGGCATCACGCTGTTCACGGCCGCGTCCGCGGCCGCCGCGCTCGCTCCCTCGATGGACGCGCTGATCGCCGCCCGCGCGCTCCAGGGGCTCGGCGGTGCGCTCGTGATGCCGCTCACGCTCACGATCCTCTCCGACGCCTTCCCGGCCGAGCGACGCGGCGTCGCGCTCGGGATCTGGGGCGGGATCGCCGGGATCGCCGTCGCGAGCGGCCCGCTCGTCGGCGGGCTCGTGATCGAGGGGATCGCGTGGCAGTGGATCTTCTGGCTGAACGTCCCGGTCGGGCTGCTGCTCGTACCGCTCGCGGTCTCGCGGCTGCGCGAGAGCCACGGGCCCGACACGGCCCTCGACCTGCCGGGGCTCGCGCTCGGGAGCCTCGGGCTGCTCGGGATCGTCTGGGGGCTCGTGAACGGCAACGGCGACGGCTGGTCCTCCGCCGGCATCGTCGGCTCGCTGGCCGCCGGCTTCGCGCTGCTCGTCGCGTTCGTCGTCTGGGAGCTGCGCACGCCGCAGCCGATGCTGCCGATGCGGTTCTTCCGGAACCGCGCCTTCAGCGCGGCGAACGCCTCGGCGCTCGCGATGTCGTTCGGGATGTTCGGGGCGATCTTCCTGCTCACCCAGTTCTTCCAGACCGCGCAGGGCTACTCGCCGCTCGAGGCGGGGCTGCGCGTGCTGCCCTGGACGGCGATGCCGATGGTGGTCGCGCCGATCGCGGGGGCGCTCTCCGACCGGATCGGCTCGCGGCCGATCCTCGCGGTCGGGCTCGCGCTCCAGGCGGTCGGGCTCGCCTGGATCGCGGCCGTCTCGACCGCGACCGTCGGGTACGGCTCGCTCGTCGGACCGTTCATCGTCTCCGGGATCGGCATGGGGATGTTCTTCGCGCCGATGGCGAACGTCATCCTCAGCGCGGTGAAGCCGGCGGAGGAGGGCAAGGCCTCCGGTGCCAACAACGCGGTACGCGAGGTCGGCGGCGTCTTCGGCGTCGCGGTGCTCGCCTCGGTCTTCTCGAGCTACGGCGGCTACGAGTCTGCGGCCGACTTCAACGACGGCCTCGTCGTCGCCACCTGGGTCGGCGCGGTCGTCGTCGCGCTCGGCGCGCTCGCGGCGCTCGCGATCCCGGGCCGGCTCCGCGCGTCCGAGCAGGCCGTGGGCGAGGCCGCGATGGACGCCGCCTAGAAGAATCCGGCGGGACGGCTGGGGGCCGGCCAGGAAGGATCCGGCTCCCAGTTCTCCCAGCCCGTCGGGAACGGATCGGCGGCGACCACCCGCTCGGCCTCGGCGTGGACCCCGGCGGCCTCCTCGGGCGAGACGAAGCCGCCCGCGACCGCGGCCTCGAGCTCGTGCTCGTCCTTCCAGCTCCAGCGGCCGTCGCGGGCGCGGACGAGGTCGAGCAACTGGTCGGCGGTCTCGACGCCGTCGTCGCGGCGGCGGAACGGCTCCTGGAGGTTCACGTACCACGCGTCGTCGAGGAGCCAGATCGCGTGCGCCGCACCGCGGGCCCAGAGCTGGAGGACGCCGGGCGCGTGCCACGGCCGCTCGACGAGCGGCTGCTCGTAGGGCAGGGCGTCGCGCACGCCCGGCCGCAGGCAGGGCGCGCCGGGCGGGATCCACAGCGCGAGCAGGTTCGTGTCGTCGTGCGCGACGACTGCCGTCCAGACGAGGAAGACACGGCCACGCCACACGTGGCGAACGACGATCGCGCGACCGACCGCGAAGGATTCCGCCACGGGGCGTGAGTGTAGGCTCACCGCGGAATGGCCGAGATCGACGTGCTCGCGGCGCGATCAGCCGCGACCGGGCCCGAGGGCGCGCCGTCCGTCTCGGTCGTCGTCCCGATCTACGACGAGGAGCAGAGCGTCGACGAGCTCTATGTGCGCACGGTCGGCGCGCTCGAGGGCGAAGGCCGGTCGTTCGAGCTGATCTTCGTGGACGACGGCTCGAGCGACGGTACGTTCGCGCGCCTCGAGCGCCTGCACGACGCCGACCCCCGCGTGCGCGTCGTCCGCTTCAAGCGCAACTTCGGCCAGCACCCGGCGATGCACGCCGGCCTCGCGCGGGCGCGCGGGGAGATCCTCGTCACGATGGACGGCGATCTCCAGAACGCGCCGGAGGACATCGGCAAGCTCGTCGCCGCCGTGGAGGCCGGCGCAGACGTCGCGAGCGGCCGGCGCGCGAGCCGGCACGACTCCTGGGGCCGGACGCTCCCGAGCAAGCTGATCAACGGGATGCTGCGCCGGTTCACGCGCGTCGACATCTCCGACTTCGGGTGCGCGTTCAACGCGTACCGCCGCGACGCGGTCGAGCCCATGCTCGGCGCGATCGGCAAGCAGAAGTTCACGAAGGCGCTGATCCTCTCCGGCGGCGCGAGCGTCGTCGAGGTCGACATCAAGCACGCCGCGAGGCACGGCCGCTCGCGCTACTCGCCGCTGCGGCTGACCCGGCTCGCGCTGCACGTCCTCGCGGGCTTCTGGCCTCAGCCGATCCAGTGGATCGGCGTCGCGCTCGGGCTCGTCTGCACCGGGCTCGCCTTCGCGCTCGGCGTCTACGGAATCTGGTGGTGGATCGACCGCGGCAACGTCCCGGGCCCGCTCCTCGGCGGCGTGGCCGTGCTCTTCGTGCTCGGGATCCAGGGCTTCATCCTCGCGCTCGTGGGGGAGTACCTAGGCAAAATCCAGCGGGACGTCGAGGGGCGTCCCCTGTACACGATCGACCGGGAGCTCTGATCTCGCTGAAGCGCGTGCTCGTCACCGGCGGCGCCGGGTTCATCGCCGCCAACTTCATCCACCACCTCCTGCGCTCGACGCCGTACGAGGTCGTGTCGCTCGACGCGCTCACGTACGCCGGCAACCCCGCGAACCTGAAGGACGTGATGGCGCACGAGCGGCTCTCGTTCGTGCACGGCGACATCCGCAACGTCGACCTCGTCGCCGAGGTGATCCAGGACTGCGACGTGATCGTGAACGCCGCGGCCGAGTCGCACGTGGAGAAGTCGATCGAGGAGGGCGGCTCCGAGTTCGTGACCACGAACGTCGAGGGGACGCAGATCCTGCTGGACGCGATCCGGCGCAAGCCCGTCGAGCGCTTCATCCTGATCTCGTCGAGCGAGGTCTACGGTACGGCGGAGTCGGACCCGATGGACGAGGCGCACCCGCTGAACCCGCGCTCCCCGTACGCTGCGACGAAGGCGGGAGCCGACAGACTCGCCTACTCGTACTACGTCACCTACGACCTGCCGATCACGATCGTGCGCCCCTTCAACAACTACGGGCCGCGGCAGCACCCGGAGAAGGTGATCCCGAGGTTCATCACGCAGGCGCTCCAGGACCTCCCGCTGACGATCCACGGGGACGGGCACGCGTCGCGCGACTGGCTCTACGTCGACGACGACGCGGAGGCGATCGAGGCGATCATCGCCGCGCCGCTCGAGCGCGTCGCGGGCGAGGTGCTGAACGTCGCCACGGGCGTCGACATCTCCGTGAACGAGATCGCCGAGCGCGTGCTCGACGCGCTCGGCAAGCCGCAGGACCTGAGGGCGCACGTGCCCGAGCGGCTCGGGCAGGTCGACCGCCACATCGGCTCGACCGAGAAGACGGAGCGGCTGACCGGCTGGCGCGCGCGCACGTCGTTCGACGAGGGGCTCGCCCGCACGATCGAGTGGTACCGCGACAACGAGGCATGGTGGAGAGAGGTTCTGGCGCGGCCGAGCGGCGTCGCAGGCGCCTCCTCGTCCTAGGCGCGGGCGCCGCGCAGCTGGGGCTGCTCGAGGCCGCTCGCGCCCTCGACCTGTTCACGATCGCGGTCGACCGCGACCCGTCGGCGCCCGGGTTCGCGCTCGCGGACCGGCGCGCGATCATCTCGACCGAGGACGAGCCCGGGATCGCGCAGCTCGCCGAGGCCGAGCGCGTCGACGGCGTGATCGCGCCGGGGATCGACTGGCCGGTCGGCGTCGCCGCGCGCGTCGCGCGGCGGCTCGCGCTGCCGCACCCGCTCACGCCAGAGCTCGCGCAGCTCGCGACGTCGAAGCAGCGCCAGCGCGAGCGCTTCGCGGAGGCCGGCGTTCCGCAGCCCGAGACGATCTCCTGCAAGAGCCGGGCCGAGGCGCAGGCGGCGCTCGAGCGGCTCGGGCTCCCGTGCGTCGTGAAGGCGCCCGACCGCCAGGGGCAGCGCGGCCTCGCGCTCGTCCTCGACGAGGCGTCGTTCGACGCCGCGGTGAGCACCGCCCTCGAGGCATCGCGGTCGGGCGCCTGTCTCGTCGAGGAGCTCGTCGACGGCCAGGAGGTGACCGTGAACGCGTTCTCGCTCGGCGGCCGCTTCTACCCGCTCACCGTCACCGACCGCGTGCGCGCCGAGCCCCCCGCGTTCGGCGTCGCGCTCGCTCACGTGTGGCCGAGCGGGCTCTCGCCGAAGCACGTCGGCGCGGCGGTCGAGGTCGCTCGCGAGGCCGCCGGCGCGATCGGGATCGAGGAAGGGCCCACGTACACGCAGATCGTCGTCGGGGTGGCGGGGGCGAAGGTCGTCGAGCTCGCGGCCCGCCTCGGCGGCGGCCACGACGCCGAGCTGTGCGAGCTCGCGCTCGGCGTCGACCTGAACGAGCTCGCGCTCGCGGCCGCGCTCGGCGAGCCGATCCCGGCGCAGGTGCTCGCGCCCGTCGACCCCGCGGGCGGGGCGGTGACGCGGTTCCTGACCGCTCCGCCGGGAGAGCTTCGCGCGGTCGAGGGCGTGGGGGAGGCGGCCGCGGTGGACGGCGTCGCGCGGGTCCGGATCTACCGCGAGCCGGGTTGGCGCTTCGACGAGCTCCGTGTCGGAGCCGATCGCGCCGGCGCCGTGCAGGCGGTCGGGAGCTCGCGCGCCGAGGCGCTCGAGCGGACCGCCGCCGCGGCGGACCGCATACGCTTCGTCACCGCCGATGTCGACGCCAAAGCTCTCGCCTAGGCGCGAGACGTTCCTGAGCTTCCAGCCTCCCGCGGTCGGCGAGGAGGAGATCGAGGCCGTCGCGGAGACGATCCGCTCGGGCTGGCTGACGACCGGGCCGCGCACGGCCGAGCTCGAGGAGCGCTTCGCCGAGTACGTCGGCGCGGGGCACGCCGTCGCGCTCTCGAGCGGGACGGCCGCGCTCCACCTCTCGCTGCTCGCGCTCGGCGTCGGGCCCGGCGACGAAGTGGTGACGACGCCGATCACGTGGCCGGCGACGGCGAACGTGATCGTGCACGCGGGCGCGACGCCGGTCTTCGTCGACGTCAGGGACGACGACCTGAACATCGACCCGGAGCGGGCGCGCGAGGCGGTCACCGAGCGGACGAAGGCGATCATGCCCGTCGACCTCGCGGGGCAGCCGGCCGACCTCGACCCGCTGCTCGAGCTCGGCGTGCCGGTGATCGAGGACGCGGCGCACGCCGCGGAGTCGGTCTATCGCGGGCGCAAGGTGGGCTCGATCGCCGCCGCGACCTGCTTCTCGCTCTACGCGACGAAGAACGTCTCCGCGGGCGAAGGCGGGATCGTCACGACCGACAGCGACGACGTCGCCGACGCGATCCGCGACCGCCGCCTGATGCGCCGCGGGCACGGCTCGCTCTACGACCTCGGTGTGCCCGGCTACAAGGCGAACCTCAGCGACGTGCTCGCCTCGATCGCGCTCGTGCAGCTCGCGAAGGTCGACAGGCACCGTGAGATCCGCGAGCGCCACGTCGCGCTGTACGACGCGGCGCTCGCCGACCTCGATGGGATCACGCCGCTCGCGCGCGACCCGCGCGACCTCCATGCGCTGCACCTGTACGTCGTGCGCGTCGACGCCGAGCGCGCCGGGGCGACGCGCGACGAGTACCAGCGGGCGCTCGCGGACGAGAACATCGGCACCTCGATCCACTTCCTGCCGGTGCACCGGCTGAGCTGGTACCGCGAGCGCTACCCGGACGTCTCGCTGCCGGTCGCAGAGCGCGCCGGGGACGAGGTGCTCTCGCTGCCGCTCTCGCCAGCGCACGCCGACGCGGACGTCGAGGACGCGATCGCCGCGCTGCGTCGCGTGCACGAGCGCTTCGCTTGAGCCGGAGAGCGCTGCGCGTCCTCGGGACGCTGCTCGTCACCGGGCTCGCGGTCGCCTACATCGTCTGGAAGGTCGACGTCGGCGAGGCATTCTCGACCCTCGGCGACGCGGACGTCGGCTGGTTCTCGCTCGCGGTCGCGATCATGCTCGTCACCGTCCCGCCGATGGCCTGGCGCTGGCAGTGGCTGCTCGCCGGCCACGGGATCCACGAGCGGCTGCCGTGGCTGTCGCGCAGCTACCTCACGTCGTACGCCGCGGGCCAGGTGCTGCCGACGGCGATCGGCGGCGACGCGATGCGGATCTACGAGACGACCCGGCGGCACCCGGGCCGCGGCGGGCCGGTGGCGGGCTCCGTGCTGCTCGAGCGGGCGCTGGGCGGCGCGGCGACGCTGGCGCTCGGCGCGGTCGGGCTCGCACTCGCGGTCGGGCAGTACGACGTCGGCGCATACCTCTGGATCGAGGCGCTCTTCGTCGTCGGCGCCGTCGTGCTCGCGGTCGTGCTCTTCGCGCGCTGGCTGCGACCGCTGCTCGCGCGGCTCGCTCGCCTGCTCCGGCCCGTGCGCCTCGACCGGCCGGTGCGTGCGGTCTACGAGGCGATCCACTCGTACCGCGACACGCCGCGCCTGCTCTTCGGGGTCTTCGCGCTGACGCTCGCGATCCAGTCGGTGCGCGTGCTGGCGATCTGGGCCGCCGCCGAGGCCGTCGGGATCGACCTCTCCGTGCGCGTGTTCTACGTGATGGGCCCGCTCTTCTTCCTCGTCATGCTCGTGCCGTTCACGCTGAACGGCTTCGCGGTGCGCGAGGCCTTCTTCGTCAGCTTCCTCGGCAACCTCGACGTGCCGGGCGACCAGGCGTTCGCGGCCGGGTTCCTCTTCTTCCTCGTCACCGTCGTGCTCGCGCTGCCGGGCCTCGCCATCCTCGCCTGGGAGAATCTCCGTGGGTGACGTCGCCGTCGTCGTCGTCACCTACGACGCCCTGCCCTGGCTCGAGCGCTGTCTCTCGAGCGTTTCGGGTTTCTCGACGGTGGTTGTCGACCACGGCTCGCGCGACGGGACGCTCGAGGTTGCGCGCGGGTTCGACCACGTTCGCGTGGTCGAGCAGGAGAACCGGGGCGTCGGCGCCGGGTGGAACCGCGGCCTCGCCGAGACCATCGAGCCGTGGGTGCTGCTCCTGAACGCGGACGCGTGGGTGCTCGGCGATGCGGTCGAGCGGCTCGTGGAGTTCGGCGAGGCGCACGCCGGGGCCGCGCTCGTCGGCCCGAAGCTGCTGAACACGGACGGAACGCTCCAGCGCTCCGCGCGCGGCTTCCCGACGCCGTGGCGCCTCGCGACCGAGTACTTCTTCCTGCGCAAGCTCGCTCCGCGCTCGCGGGCGCTGAACGCGTTCTACGCCGCGAACTGGGACCACGCGCACGCGCGCGAGGTCGAGTGGGTGAGCGGCGCCGCGATGCTCGTGCGGCGCGCGGCCATCGAGCAGGTCGGCGGCCTCGACGAGGGCTTCTTCATGTTCAACGAGGAGTCCGACTGGCAGTACCGGATGCGCGCCGCCGGCCGGCAGGTCTGGTTCTTCCCCGGTGCGGAGGTCGTGCACGTCGGCGGCGGCGCGACCACGCGCGAGTGGGGGCGAATGTTCACGACCCAGGTGCGGAGCCACGTGCGGTTCGTCCGGAAGCACCAGGGCGCTGCCGCTGCCGGGCTGGCGCGCGGGCTCCTGCTCGTTGCGCTCGTGCTGCGCGGCGCGGCGTTCCGGGGCGAGCGCGGGCGCAGCTATCGCGCCGCGGCGCGCGGCCTGCTGCGCACGTGATCGAGCTCTATCTGCGGCTGGCGGGCGCGACGCTCCTGCTGCTCCTCCCGGGCGCGCTGCTCGCGCGCTCGGCGTCGGGCGCGGTCGTGACGAGCCTGACGCTGCTCTTCGGCGCACTCGTCGTCGTCTTCGCCACGGGCTCGTCGCTGACGCTCGCGCTCTGGCTCCTGCTCGCCGTGACCGTGGCGGCGATCCCCCTCGGGCTCAGGCGGGCAAGTGACAGTCTGTTGCTTGGAGAGCGGTGGCCCTGGCTCGCCGTCCTCGGAGGCGGGATCGCCTTCGGGCTCGTGCTCTGGCGGATGCTGCCCGAGCCCGCGGGGGACGCGCTCTTCCACCTCGCGCGTGTCCGCAAGCTGACCGCGTTCGACGACCTCTCGCTCGAGGGCATCGGCGAGTTCGCCGACGGCGGCCTGCACCCCGGCTACGCGTTCCCGCTCTGGCACGGCTTCTTGGGGCTCGTCGCGGAGATCGCGCGCGTCGACCCCGCGCTCGTCGTCCGCAACGAGGCGTCGGTGCTCGCGCCGCTCGCGCTCCTCGTCGTCTACGAGGCGGGCGTCGCCGTCTTTCGCTCGGCCTGGCTCGGGTTGGCCACCGTCGCCGCGACGCTCGGCTGGCTCGCTTTCGCGTCGAGCTCGGGCGGATCCTTCCGCTCGCTCGCGCTGCCCGCGTCCGCGGGTGGACGCCTCCTGCTCGTCCCCGCGGCGCTCGCGCTCGTGTTCGCGTACCTGCGCGAGCCGACGCGCGCCCGGTTGCTGCTCGTCGCGGCGTCGGCGTTCGTGCTCGCGGTCGTGCATCCCACCTACGCGCCCTTCACGCTCGTCGTCCTCGCGGGGTTCGCGCTCGCGCGCGTGCTGGTGGCCCGCCCCGAGGCCCGGACGCTTGCCACCGCGCTCGGCGTCTTCCTCCTCGCCTCGGGCCTGTTCCTCGCCTGGCTGATCCCGGTCGTCCGGGAGACCGCGTCCTTCACCCCGTCCGCCGAGCAGGTCGGCTCGCGCGCGCACGGCCTCGCGCGCTACCCGCGGCAGTTCATCGTCGACTCGCCGGAGCGCTACCACGTCGCGCCCGCCGCGATCACTCGCGCGGGCCCGGTGCCGATCGCCGCGCTCTGCCTCGTCCCGCTCGCGTTGCTCGCGCCGCGCCGCCGCTGGGCCGCGCTCGTGCTCGGAGGGACGGTCGGGACGCTCGTGTTGCTTCTGCTCGACCCGGTGTTCCCGCGGATCGCGGACGCGTTCTCCCTCTCGCAGGCGCGGCGACTGACGGGGTTCCTGCCGGTCGCGTTCGCGCTCGCGGGCGGGGCGGCGGTGCTCGCCCGCGCGCTCTCGTGGGGCGTGCTCCCGCTCGCGCTCGCCGGCGGGATCGCGCTCGAGTGGGCGTGGCCCGGTGACTTCGGGTACGTGCTGCGCGAGGGCGGGCCCACGCTGCCGGTGTGGATCGCGCTGCTGGGCGGCATCGCCGCGCTCGCGATCGCCGCCGTCCGGCGGGGCCGGCTGCGAACGCTCGAGCGAACCGACTGGCTCCCCGCCGCCGCGTGCGCGCTCTTCGTCGCTCCCCTGCTCGTGACGACGACGTGGGACCGACCCCGCCCGCCGCAGGAGCTCTCCGACGGCCTCGTCGACGCGCTGCGCGAGCGCGCGGAGCCGGGCGACGTCGTGCTCGCGGACCCGGTCACGTCGTACTGGCTCGCCGCGCAGGCGCCGGTCTACGTCGCGGTCGCCGACCCGCCGCACGTCGCCGACACGAGCGAGAACCGCCCCTACGAGCGCGTGGAGGACTGGCGGCGCTACCTGCGCACCGGCCGGTTCCCCGAGCCGGTCGACTGGATCGTGCTCGACCGCCTCCGCACCGGCGCGCGCGACTGCTCCCCGGCGGAGTTCTCGGACGCGCGCTACACGCTCTGCGCGGGCCCCTGAGGCGTCACTCGATCGAGTGATTCGCGTCGCGACGGTGCGCCTGTGCAGGCACACTGTGGAGCGACGGTGTTCCTGTGGCCCGCCGTCACGTCTGGTTCACCGAGGCCGCAGGAGCAGAAAGGGGGCGCGAGATGCCGAGCTGGTTGGTCTGGCTCCTCGTCGGGATCGTCGGCTGGGCCTCGATTTCGCTCGTGGCGGCGCTCCTCGTCGGCCGCGTGTTCGCGATCTCGGGACGGGACGACGTCTCCAGCTTCGAGGAGATCGCCTCCAGCCTGCCGGCCCAGCCGCCGCCTCCGGCGACGACGCGCCGGCGGGTCCTGATCGTCGACGACGACGCACCGCTTCGCCTCCTGCTCCGGACGACGTTCCCCGCGGACGAGTTCGACGTCAGGGAGGCGGCGAGCGCCGAGGAGGCTTCGTCGCTCGCGCTCTTCCTCAAGCCCGACGTCGTCGTGCTCGACGTGGGGCTGCCCGGGCGAAGCGGCCTGAGCCTCGCCGCCGAGCTCCAGTCGAGGTCCGAGGCCCCGCCGACCGTGATCCTGCTCACGGGAGCGGACACGAGCGCGATCGAAGCACGGGCGGCGGGCGCACACGCGCTGCTGCGGAAGCCGTTCAGCCCGATCGAGCTGATCGACCTCGTCGACCGGCTGCCCGCCACCGACGACCGGCTCGTCGAGGCGGCGCAGGAAGGGACCGAGCAGCTGCTGATCTACGCGCGCGACGTCAGCAAGCTGCTCGAGGTCGAGCGCCGGCAGCGGCGGCTGCTCCAGCAGCGCTACCGGCAGGCGACGACTGCGCTCGCGGACGCGCTCGAGGCGCGGGACCCGAGCACGCGCCACCACGCGCTCCGCGTGCAGCGCTACGCGCTCGAGCTGACGGAGGCCGTGGACCCCACGCTGCTCGAGGATCCCGGCCTCGAGTACGGCTTCCTCCTGCACGACATCGGCAAGATCGCCGTCCCCGACGGCATCCTGAACAAGCCCGGCAGGCTCACGGACGCCGAGCTCCGGCTCCTGCGTGAGCACCCGCTCACCGGCGCGGCGATCCTGGCGGACGTCGCCGTGATGCAGGGCCACGGGATCGCCGTCGTCCGCTCGCACCACGAGCGCTGGGACGGCGGCGGCTACCCCTACGGGCTCGTCGGCAAGGACGTTCCGGTCGCCGCGCGCGTCTTCGCCGTCGCGGACGCGCTCGACGCGATGACGAGCGACCGTCCGTACCGAAAGGCCGTCCCGTGGGAGGCGGCGGTCGACGAGATCCTCGTGCGCACCGGAACGCAGTTCGATCCGTCGGTCGTCGCGTCGTTCGCGGGCCGCGAGTCGCAGCTCCGGGCGATCTACCGCGAGCTGATGCCCGCCGCCGCGTAGCGCGCTCCCATACCCTCATGCCTCGTGGCGCCCCCCGCAATCGTCGTCGACGTCGGGTTCGTCAACGGCCTCTCGGCGATCAGGTCGCTCGGGCGCGCCGGCGTGCGGGTCTTCGCGGTCGACCACCGCTCGAGCGCGCTCGGGTTCCGCTCGCGCTTCGCCACGAACGTCGTCGCCCCGAGCCCGCTCGCCGACGAGGACGGGTTCGTCGCCGCGCTTCGCGCGCTCGGGCCGGGCGTCGTCTTCGCGACGCACGACGAGGGGCTCGAGGCGATCGCGCGGCACCGCGACGAGCTCGAGCTCGCCTGCCCGTTCCCGCGCGACCTCGCGCGCATCCAGCGCAAGCGCGTCCAGCTCGAGGCGGCCCGCGACACGCCGGAGACGCGCTTCCCGGCGAGCGCCGCCGAGGCGGTCGCGGCGGCCGAGGAGCTCGGCTACCCGGTGCTCCTGAAGCCGTCGGAGCCGGTCGGGTTCCGCCAGCGGTACGGTCGCCAGGCCGTGGTCTGCCGGTCGCCGCGCGAGGTCGAGGAGGCGTTCGCGCAGACCGAGCCGTGGGAGCCGATGGTGCAGGAGCTCATCCCCGGTGGGGACGACGAGCTCTACAGCCTCGGTGCGTACCTGAACGAGTCGCTCGAGCCGCTCGGGCTCTTCTGCGGCCGCAAGCTCGTCCAGACACCGCCCGGGATCGGCACCGCTCGGCTCGCCGAGGCGGTGTGGGTGCAGGAGGTGGTCGACTCGGGGCTCGAGCTGATGCGGCGGCTCGGTTGCAACGGGCTGGCGCAGGTCGAGTTCAAGCGGGACCCGCGCGACGGGCGGTTCAAGCTGATGGAGATCAACCCGCGGCTCTGGCAGTGGCACTCGCTCGCGCGTGCGTGCGGGGTCGACCTGCCCCTGATCGCCTACCGCGACCTGACCGGGGAGCGCGTCGAGCCCGTGCGGATGGACGGTCGCCCCCGCACATGGGCGCTCGCGCTGATGCCGGGCGAACGGCCGCGCCTGCCGCGGCCCCCGTTCGTCGAGCCGACGTTCGCGTGGGACGACCCGAGGCCCGGCCTCGTCCACGGCGCGCGGGTGCTGCTCCGGGCGGTGCGCCGGTCGTGAAGGTCCTGCTCGTGACGATGTACTGGCCGCCCGCGGGCGGGGCCGGCGTCCAGCGGCCGCTCAAGCTCGCGACGCACCTCCCGGCGCTCGGCGTCGAGACGCACGTGCTCGCGCCCGACGACTCGAAGTGGATCCACCGCGACGAGGACCTGCCCGAGCCGACGCAGGCCTGGGTGCACCGCGCGCGCTACGTCGGTCCGAAGGGACGGCGCGTCGCGGAGGAGCTCCACGGCGCGGGTGCGCTCGAGCGCGCCGCGAAGATGGCGCTCCTCACCTACCGCCGGGTGCTCGTGCCCGACGAGAACGTGACGTGGAACGCGACGGCGATCCCCGCCGCGATCAGGCTCGTCCGAGCGGAGGGGATCGACGCGGTCGTGACCACCTCGCCGCCGAACTCGGTGCACCTGATTGGCGCGGCGGTCAAGCGGGCGACCGGCGTACGCTGGGTCGCGGACGTGCGCGACTCGATGATCCGCAACGCCGACCGGCCCGTCGAGCGGCTCGCGGCCCGCGCGAAGGAGAAGACCCAGGAGGGAGTCGCGCGGCTGATCGCGCGCTACGCCGACGGCGTCGTCACGGTCTCGGACTTCATCGCCGAGGAGCTGCGGTCGCTCGGCGCCGCACAGCCGCTCTCGGTGATCCCGAACGGCGCGGACTTCGACGACTTCGCGGGTCTCGAGTACCACCCGGGGGAGCGGTTCCGGATCACGCACACGGGTGCGATGTTCGGCAAGCGCGACCCTCGTCCGTTCCTGCGCGCGTTCGCGCGTGCCGACCTGCCGAACGCGGTCGCCCGCTTCGTCGGCGACTTCCGCACCGCCGACCGCGAGTGGGTGGAGACGCTCGGGCTCGGCGAGCGGCTCGACCTCATGCCCTACGTCCCGCGCCGCCGCTCGCTCGCCCTCCAGCGCGACTCGGAGGTGCTCCTGCTGCTGATGCCGGACGTCCCGGAGCGCGGGGCGGGCGTGATCGCGGCGAAGGTGTTCGAGTACCTCGCGGCGGAGCGGCCGATCCTCGCCGCGGTGCCCGTCAAGGGCGCGACCGCCGAGCTCGTCCGGCAGGCGGCGGTGAGCGAGGTCGTCGCGCCCGACGACGACGAGGCGATCGAGCGGGCGCTGCGGAGGCTGCACGACCGGTGGACGGCGGGCGAGCTCACGCGGACGCCGCTCGGCGACGACGTGCGTGCACGGATTGACCGCCGCACGCGCGCCGAGGATCTTCTGCGCGCGCTCGAGGGGGTCGTGTGACCCGGATCCTCTTCCTCGCCACCGTCTTCTCGGTCACGTTCGAGAAGGTGCACTGGTCGGTGGGCGGGACGCTGACGCTCGCGGACGTGCTGACCGCGCTCTTCCTCGCCTCGTTCCTCGTCGACCGGATCGCGGCCGACGACTGGAGCGTCACGCGCACAGCCGCGCTCGCGCTCGCGCTCGCAGGCGCGTTCCTCGCCGTCTACCTGATCGGCTTCTCGAACCTCGAGACGTCGCAGGGAGTCGCCCAGTGGTCGAAGGGCCTCGTCAAGTTCGTGCTCCACTTCGGCTTCCTCGCTGCGGGCGTCGCGTACCTCGCGCGCCGGGGAGCGCGCTTCACGCTCTTCGCGTTCGGCGTGTTCGTGGCCGGGATCGCGGCGAACGCGGCGTACGGGATCGTGCAGCTCGCGCTCGCGCGCGTCGGGTTCAACCTCGACACGCTGGTGCTCAGCCCGCTCACGCGGGGGGCGAGCCAGATCAACGTCTACGGCGTCGTCGGCGGCGAGCAGAGCGTCTACCGGCCGAACGCCCTGACGGGCGACCCGAACCACCTCGGGATCATGCTGCTCGTCCCGCTGCTGGCACTCACGCCGATCTACCTGCGCTCGCGGCAGGTCTGGCTCGGCGCGCTGCTCGCCTTCCTGCTCGTGGTCGAGCTGGCGACGCTCTCGCGGAGCGCGCTGCTCGGCCTCGCGGTCGGGCTCGTCGTGCTGTTCGCGCAGTACCGCAGCGAGCTGCTCTCGCGCGCGGTCGTGGTCCCGCTCGCGCTCGTCGCCGCCGCGCTGGCGTGGATCGTGGCGCGCCGGGCTGACTTCTTCCTCGAGGTGATCCGCTCACGGGTCGCGACGGACGACCGCTCGACGTCTGCGCACTTCGACGTCTACGGGTTCATCCCCGACGTGCTCACGAGGCATCCGCTCTTCGGTCTCGGGCTGAACAACTTCTCGGTCTACTACGAGTTCGCGACCGGAAAGGACAACTGGGGGCCGCACTCCTTCTACGTCGCGCTGCTCGTCGAGACCGGGCTCGTCGGCACCGCGCTCTTCGCGGCCTTCCTCGTCTGGCTCTTCCGGCGGCTGCGTGCAGCGCGGGCGTTCGAGCCGAGGCTCGCGTGGGGGTTGACCGCCGCGCTCGTCGGAACGATGGCCGCGAACGCGTTCTACCTGACGATGCAGTTCTACTACTTCTACGTCCTGGCGGCGTTCGCGCTCGCGCTGCCGATCGTCACGGGCGACGGCCGGCGAACCGGATCGATCCTGCGATCGTCCGAGCCGGGGTCCGCTCGAGCAGCCGCTCGACCCGCTCGACCGTCCTGATCAGGCGCGCAGGCGTCGCGGGGTGGAGGAACTCGAAGGGCTCGCAGACGTCGACCGCAAGGCCGGCGGCCTCGAGGCGTCGGCGGAGCCTCGACGCGAGGAACGCCGTCTCGTGCTCTGTCTCGTGCAGGCGTCGCCCGACGAAGCGGACGTTCTTCATCGTCCACACCTGCGGGTTCGCGAGGTTCGGCTCGCTGAACGCGAAACGACCGCCCTGCACGAGCCGGGCGAACGTGTTCCGGAGGCAGAGATCCATGTTCACGTGGTGCAGGACGCTGACGCCGACGATCGCGTCGAACGTCCGTCCCTCGAGCCCCTCGCCGGTCTCGATGTTGCCGACGACGACCTCGGCCCGGCCGCCCAGCCGCTCGCGGCAGCGCTCGGCGAGCTCCTCGCTGAGCTCGACGGCGGTCAGCTCGCACCCCGAGTCGACGAGGCGCCGCGTGAACTCGCCCGTCCCGGACCCGAGCTCGAGGCAGCGCATCCCAGGCCGAAGCCCGGCGTGCTCGATCAGGAAGCGCGCGCGCCGGTCGGCGCGGATCCGGCCGGCCGGGCTCGACCAGCCCCAGTAGCGCTCGAGGTCGTGGCTCGCGAACTCCTGACCCTGGCGGCGCTCGGCCGCGTAGCGCTTCTCGCCCGCAGACGGTGACAGCCGATCGCTCATGTCCCCGATGGTAGTTTCGGAGCGTGCCCGCCCGAGCGCGATGACTCTCGTCGACGAGTTGCGCGCGCAGGAGGAGGCGTGGCAGCGCCGTCCGCTCGTCCGGCGCCTCTACCACTCCTGGTACGACCTGGTCGCCGCGCGGCTGTCGTCCGCACCCGGCCCGACGGTCGAGCTCGGCAGCGGGATCAGCCGCTTCAAGGAGCACTACCCCGAGGTCGTGACGAGCGACGTCCAGCCGACACCCTGGGCCGAGCGGGTCGTCGACGCCGAGGACCTCCCCTTCGACGAGGCCTCGGTCGTGAACCTCGTCCTGATCGACGTCTTCCACCACCTCGCGAGCCCCTCGCGGTTTCTCGACGCCGCGGCTCGCGTGCTCGCCCCGGGCGGGCGACTGATCGTCCTCGACCCGTATTGCTCGCCCGTGTCGTACTGCGCGTACCGGAGTTTCCACCACGAGCGGACCGACCTCGATGCCGACGCGTTCGCCGACGACCAGCACGCCGCGAAGGACCCGATGAACTCGAACCAGGCGCGGGCGACGCTCGTCTTCTTCCGGCACCTCGCGGAGTTCGAGCGGCGCTGGCCCGGGTTCGCGGTCGCGGAGCGCCGGCTGCTCGCGCTCCTCGTCTACCCGCTCTCGGGCGGCGTCACGAAGCCGCCGTTGCTCCCCGCCGCTCTCTACAGGCCGCTGTTCGCGCTCGAGCGCGCGCTGCTGCCGGTGCTCGGTCGGCTCGCGGCCTTTCGCTGCCTCGTCGTGCTCGAGCGGCGCTGAGCGGCTCGGCTCACGGCTCCCACCCGCGGTCGACGCCCGGCCCGGCGACGATCTCGGCGACGAGCCCGTCCGCGGGGGCGATCGTGTAGCGACCGAGCTCGCCGAGCTCGACCTCGGTGGACTGGGTCAGGTTCTGGGCGAGCGGGCCGACGTAGAACCTCGGGCGGACTGCGCGCCGCGCGGCCTCCGCGCGGCCCGTCGCCGTCGCGGGCAGGTAGCGATACGGGTACGCGGGCGTGTGCTGCACGTAGATGTCGACGAGCTCGAAGTAGCGCGAGTCGGCGAAAGGCCAGTTGGACGGCACGACCGCGACCTCGCCGGGTCCGAGCCGAGGCTCGACGTAGCGCTTGGCCGGGGCAACCAGCGCGGCGAAGCGCTCCTGCTCGTCGGTGCTGCCGAGCCGCCCGTCCCACGCGGGCACGAACGCGTAGAGGACGACCACCCACGCGAGCACCGGCATGCGCGTGAGCGGCTCGCGCCGGAACAGCCAGAGCATCGCGAGAGCGGCGAACACGAACGCCGGCGCGAAGTAGTGCACGTTCGGGGGCCGCGCGTACGCAAACGCCCCCGTGGCGAGGGCGGCTGTCGCCCAGACGACCGGCACGGGTTGCCGGCGCACTGCGCCCACCACCCCCGCGGCGATCCCGATCAGAACGACGAGCACCGCGGAGGTCCCGACGATGTCGTCGATGGCGGAGAGCGGCGTCGAGAACGGCTCGACGCCCTCCTGGACGCCCTGCCCGCTCATGTTCCGCACGATGTAGTGCAGCGCGCGCACCCCGTCCTCGACGTCGAGGGCAACCGGGACCGCGAGGCCCGTGACGAACGAGACGACGAGCAGCGCGTGGAAGCGGCTCGCCACGCGGCGTATCCACCACGGCGCGCCGAGGAGGGCCACGGCCACTGCGGCGAGGACCGCCGCGAGGGTGAAGCCGGCGAGAACCAGGACGACCGAAAGCTCGGCGCGCGTCGGGGAGAACGGGAAACGCTCCCAGTTGAGGAGGACCGCCAGCGCGACCCACGGCACGCCGAAGCCGGCGAGCGCCCACGGCCGGGACCGCGCGAGCGTCCTCGCGCGCGCGAGCGACCGGAGCACCTCGGGCTCGGACGGCGGCCGCCAGATCGCGGCGACCACGAGCGGCACGATCAGCGAGAACGCGTGCAGCTTGACCATGCCGGCGAACCCGACGACGAGCGCGGCGGCCGAGAACCACCCGACCGACCGGCGCTCGACCGCGCGCGCCACTGCGAACGCGAAGACGAGGCAGAGGATGGCGAGCGGCACGTCGGGCCGGAGCTGGATCGACATCGGGATCAAGCCGGGCGCGGCGAGCCAGAGCAGTCCGTTGGCGAGGCCCCAGCTCCAGTGACCGAAGAGCCGCGCGGCGAGCAGGAACGCGAGCGCGGCGCCGAGCAGGTAGCAGGCGATCGCCACTCCGCGGAAGAGCCAGCGGACCCGATCGAGGTCGAGCAGCGTCCGGTCGACGTAGCGGAGCCGGGCCTCGTGCGAGAGGCTCCGCTCGCGGAGGAGCGCGTCGGCGCCCGAGACGATCGCGACGACCTCCGTGAGCGGCAGCCCGGGGTGGTCGACGAACGTCATCTCCTCCCCGAGCATCAGGTTCAGCCCGGAGCCGGTGTACGACGCATCGGCGTCGGCATACGTCCACCACGGCGAGCCCACGGGCTGAGCGTCGACGATCAGCGCTGCGACGGTGAGCACGGTCGCGAACGCGAGCAGCGCCCAGCGGAGAGCCCAGACGCCGGCCGCGCGCCCGCTCAGGCCGCTCAGACTCCGCGGCGCGAGACCGGGGCGACCTTGAACTTCCAAAACGCGAAGAGCGTCATCCGGAGCAGCAGGACGCCGTGGCGCCAGCGGCTGATGTTGGTCTCTCCGTACGTTCGCGGTTGATACCGGACGGGGAGGTCGACGATCTTGAGCCCCTGCCGTGCGGCGCCGAAGAGCAGGTCGAAGTCGCCGAACGGGTCGAACTCGCCGAAGTACGAGCGTCCGGCCGCGATCCGCTCGTAGTCGCGCCGCAGCAGCACCTTCGTGCCGCAGAGCGTGTCCTTCACCTGCTGGCCGATGATCGCCTTGAGCAGGCGCGCGAACGCGCGGTTTCCGAGCATGTTCAGGAAGCGCATCGAGCCGGGCTCCATGTCGTAGACGAGCCGCGAGCCGTTGACGAGCTCGGCCCGCCCTTGGACGAGGCCGCGGTGGAACTTCGGCAGGTCCTCGGGCCGCACGCTCAGGTCGCCGTCGAGGATCATCAGCACGTCGTTCCGCGCAGCCGCGAAGCCGGTGCGGACAGCGTCGCCCTTGCCCGTCCCCGTCTGCGGGACGAAGCGCAGGTCGCGGTCCGGGTGCGCCTCGATCTGGCGCAGGATCTCCCCGCGCGTGTCGTCGCTCGAGTTCCCCTCGACGAAGATCACCTCGGTCGGCACGCCGAAGTCGGGGATGCGCTCGATCAGCTGCGCGACGTGACCCTGCTCGTTCCGGCACGGGCAGACGATCGTCACGCTCGTGGCCTCGAGCTCCTGAGGGAGCGGGCGCGCGACGATCCAGTGCGTCAGCGAGAGCAGGTGGATCAGCGGCAGGTTGGCGACGAAGCCGTTCAGGAACGTGGTCAGGAGCGGGACCTGCTTCGGGAAGAGGATGCGCGTCTGGAGCGTGACCTGCTCGAAGCCGGCGAGCTCGAGCAGGTTCGCGACGTCGTGCGGCGAGACCCAGTTGCTGAGCGGCTTGCGCGGCTTCAGGCGCAGCACCTCGGCGAGCCGGATCACGGGTCGCCAGGCCCGGCTGTACGAGTTGATCACGACGCGCGTGCGCGGGTGGGAGTGCTCGGCGATCCGGTGGAACAGCGCGAGCAGGTCGTGAACGTAGGGGAGCAGGTCCGAAAGCACGATGTAGTCGAACCGCTCGCCGAGGTCGAGGTCCTCGCCCGCGACCTGCTCGAAGCGGAGCTCCGGATGCGCCTCGCGCGCGCGCTCGACCATCCGGCCGGAGACGTCCACGCCGACGCCCACGGACGGCTTCAGCGCCGCGAGCACGTCGCCCGAGCCGGAACCGATCTCGAGCACCCGCGCGCCCTCGGGCACGTGGAAGCGCACCAGTTGGGTGACGAGCCGGTGGTAGGTGCGGTTCCGGCGCTTCCAGCGCGGCTCCTCGTCCGCGAACCGGTCGAAGAACTCCGCCAGCTCTGCGTAGGGCGCCGCGGGCACGCGCTCGGGCGGGGCGACTGCGGTGGCCATGAGGCCTAGCGATGGTAGTCGAGCATGATGGTGGCCCATGCGCGTCGCGGTCCTGACGACGTCGTACCCCCGCGGCCCCGGCGACGTGGCCGGCCTCTTCGTCGCCGATGCCGTGGAGCACCTGCGCGCGCGGGGCGTCGAGGTCGAGGTCGTCTCGCCGGCGTCCTTCCGGCACTTCGGGCTCGCGTACGGCTCCGGGATCGTCGGCAACCTGCGCCGCGCGCCATGGCGCACCGCGCTGCTGCCCCTGTTCCTGCTCTCGTTCCTCCGCGCCGCACGCCGGGCGGCTGGCGGCGCGGACGTCGTCCACGCGCACTGGCTCCCGTCAGCGTGGGTCGGGCTGCGGACCGGGAGACCGGTCGTGGCGCAGGTGTGGGGGACGGACGTCGAGCTCGCGCGGCGGTTCCCCCGGCTCGCCCGGCGGATCCTCCGCGGCGCCCGCGTCGTCGTCGCCCCGTCGCACGCGCTCGGCGAGGCCGCGCGTGGGCTGGGGGCGTCGGACGTCAGGGTGATCCCGAGCGGCGTCGACCTGCCGGCGTCGGTCCCCCCCGAGGACGACCCGCCGTTCGTGCTCTACGCGGGGCGGCTGTCGGTCGAGAAGGGCGTCGTCGAGCTCGTCGCCGCGACGGCAGGGCTGCCCCTCGTGGTCGTCGGCGACGGGCCACTCCGGGACCGGGTTCCGGGCGCCCGCGGGTTCGTCGCGCACGACGAGCTCGAGCGACTGTACGACCGCGCTGCGGTCGTCGCCGTCCCGTCCCACCGAGAGGGTTTCGGCGTCGTCTGCGCGGAGGCGATGGCGCACGGGCGGCCTGTGGTCGCGAGCGCCGTCGGCGGGCTGTTGGACCTGGTCGTCGACGGCGAGACGGGGATCCTCGTGCCGCCGGGCGACGTCGGCGCGCTGCGGGAGGCGCTCAAGCGCCTGCTCGCGGACGAGGGGCTGCGGAGGCGACTGGGCGACGCAGCGCGCGAGCGCGTGCGCACGCACTTCTCGTGGGACGGCGTCACGGAGGCGACGCTCGGGGCGTACCGGGACGCGCTAGAGGCTTGATGTGGAACTCGCGCGCTGTTGAGGCGGCTCCACGGCCCGCGCCGTTTCGCATCAAGCCTCTAGGCGAATGCGCGTAGCGCGCCGGCGACGCGGTCGAGCTCCGCGTCGGTCAGGCGCGTGTGGACCGGGAGGGCGAGCGCGCGCTCGAAGCACGCGTCGGCGCCGGGGAACCGTCCCTGGTCGCCGTAGGCCCCGAGCCGGTGGAGCGCGTACGTGCCGACCTGCGCCTCGATCCCCTGCTCCCGCAGCGCGGCGAGCGCCTCGTCGCGGCGGTCGAGCTGCACGACGTACGCCTGCCAGCCGTGGACGTCGCCCTCGGCTGCGGTCGGGACATCGACGGCGTCGGCGAGCCGCTCCGTGTAGGCGGCGGCGATGCGCGTGCGCGCGGCGAGCAGCTCGTCGAGGCGCCGCACCTGGGGGATCCCGACCGCGCAGAGGATGTCCGCGAGCCGGTAGTTCGGCCCGGGCGCGCGGATCTCGAACGGCCCGCGCGGCTCGATCCCGTGGTGGCGCATCCGGCGAATCGAGTCGGCGAGGCCGTCGTCCGCGGTGGTGACGGCGCCGCCCTCGCCCGTGGTCACGATCTTGCGCGGGTGGAACGAGAGGCAGCCGAGCGTGCCGAGGCTCCCGCAGCGGCGACCGCGGTACGAGGCGCCGAGCGCTCCGGCGGCGTCTTCGACCAGCACGATCTCCTCGGGGACGATGGCGCGGAGCCCCTCCCAGTCGAGCGGCCTGCCGAACAGGTGGACGCCCATCACCGCGCGCGTCCTCGGCGTGAGCGCGCCTTGGACCTGCTCCAGGTCGAGATTCATCGTGCGCGGGTCGACGTCGACGAGCCGGGCCTTCGCGCCGGCGAGCCCGACGACGTTGGCCGTCGCCGGGAACGTGTACGCGGGGACGATCACCTCGTCGCCGGGCCCGATCCCGAGCGCGACCACCGCGAGGTGGAGCGCCGCGGTGCCCGACGAGACGGCGACGGCGTGCGGCACCTCGCAGGCGCGCGCGAGCTCGGCCTCGAGCTCCTCCACCTTCGGGCCCATCGTCAGGTAGCCGCTCTCGAGCACCTCCGCGACGGCCCGCGCCTCCTCCGCCCCGACGTCCGGCAGCGCGAGGCGGATCGGGTCGTCAGCCACGCCGGACGACGTGGTTGCCCAGGACGAGCAGGTCCATCTTCGTCTTGGCGAACGTCTCGACCGCGTGCTCGGGCGTCATCACGATCGGCTCGTTCTCGTTGAAGGAGGTGTTGAGCACGATCGGGACGCCGGTGCGCTCGCCGAAGGTCTTGATCAGCCGGTAGTAGCGCGGGCTGACGCGCTCATCGACCGTCTGGAGCCGGCCCGTGTCGTCGACGTGGTTGACGGCCGGGATCTCCCCGCGCTTCTCCTCGCGCGTCTTGTAGACGAGCACCATGAACGGCGACGTGTACTCCTGCTCGTACCACTCGCCCGCCGCCTCTGCGACGAGCGACGGCGCGAACGGGCGAAAGGGCTCGCGGTGCTTGATGCGCGCGTTGAGGATGTCCTTCATGTCGTGGCGGCGCGGGTCGGTCACGATCGAGCGGTTGCCGAGCGCGCGCGGGCCAAACTCCATCCGGCCCTGGAACCACCCGACGACGTCGCCTTCGGCGATCCGCTCGGCGACGAACGGGAAGAGCGCGTCGTCGTCGAGCCTCTCGGGCGTGAACCCGCCCGCGCGGATCGCCTGCTCGTACTCGGCGTCCCCGTACTGCGGGCCGGTGTACGCGTGCTCCATCACGAAGCCGCGCGGCCTCCCGAGCTCCTGGTTCCAGACGTAGTAGGCGGCGCCGACCGCGATCCCGGAGTCGCCCGCGGCGGGCTGCACGTAGACCTCGTCGAAGGGCGTCTCCGGTCGGATGCGCCCGTTTGCGACGGCGTTCAGAGCGACGCCGCCGGCGAGGCACAGGTTCTTGGACCCGGTTCGGCGGTGCGCGGTGCGGACGAGGTGCAGGTACGCCTCCTCGAGCATCGCCTGGAGCGAGGCGGCGACGTCGTGGTGAACCTTCGTCAGCTCGGTGCGCGGCTCGCGCGCGGGGCCGAACGCCTCGACCATGCGGTCCGAGTAGAGGCGGCCGATCGTGGGCGTCTGCTCGTCCCACGTCATGTCCACGCCTTCCTTGTGGTGCACGAAGTAGTCGAGGCCGAGCTCGAAGAGCTCGCCGTCGAGCCGCACGAGGTCGCGCATCTTCTCCAGGTGCGGCTTCGGGTCGCCGTAGGGGGCGAGGCCCATCACCTTCCCCTCGTCGCCGTACTTCGGGAACCCGAGCCACTGCGTGACCGCCGTGTAGAAGATGCCGAGCGAGTGCGGGAAGAGCACCCGCTCGAGCACCTCGAGCCTGTTGCCGCGACCGTGCGCGAGCATCGTCGAGGCGAAGTCGCCGAAGCCGTCGAGCGTCAGCACCGCCGCCTCGTCGAACGGGGAGACGAAGAACGCGCTTGCCGCGTGCGCGAGGTGGTGCTCGACGTTGTGGAACCGGGCGCGGAGCGCGTCCGGCTCGACGCCGAGCGCTGCCGCGGTGTGCTCCTTCACGTCCCGAACCTTCGACGCGTTCCGGAAGCGCTCCATCACGTAGCGCGGGGAGGGCCGCGTCAGGATCGTGCGGATGACCTTCGCGCCGATGTTCGCGCGGGGATCGCGCCCGACCGCGACGTGGTCGAGGTCTCCCGGGGAGAGCCCCGCGTCCTCCAGGCACCAGCGCGCCGCGAGCTCGGGAAAGCCCGCGCAGTGCTTGACGCGGTTGAGCCGCTCCTCCTCGACCGCGTTCACGAGCTCGCCGTCGACCACGAGCGCCGCGGCCGCGTCACCGTGGAAGGCGTTGAGGCCGAGGATCGCGGTCACGAGCGGCGATCCTAGTCACGCACCTCGGCCGTGGGCCGAGAGAGCGCGCTCGTAGTCCGCGACGACGCGGCTCGCGATCTCGAGCGGGTCGTGCCAGCGCTCGACGAACGCGCGGCCGCGGCGACCGAGCTCCTGGAGGTCGCCTCGCCGGACGCCCGACAGGTCGATCAGCATTCGCTCGAGGCCCGGTCCGTCGGCGTCCACGACCGGCAGCTGCTCGCGCATCGCGGCCGGGACGGGCTCGAGCGCGGACCGCTCGATCCTCGCGACCACGGTCTTGCCCAGCGCCATCGCCTCGACCGCGACTCCGCCGTACCAGCCGACGACCAGCTGGTCGATCACGACGTCGGCGCGCTCGAGCGCCCGGCGCGCCTGGACGCGCGACACGCCCTCGACGAGCTCGAGCTCGAGGTCCGCGCCGGCGGCTCTGGCGCGCTCGACCGCCGCGAGCACCTCGTCGGTTCCCTTGCGCGCGCGATCGCTCGGCGCGTGGACGACCCGCAGCGGCCCCGACGCGCTCACGGGGACGGGCGTCCACGCGCGTGGGTCGACGCTCGCGTACGGCAGGAACTCGGCGCGCGACACGTGGGTGACGAGGTCCGGGTTCAGGACGTAGAGGGTGTGCGCCGCTTCGGCGAACCGGAGCGCGCGGCGCCGCTTGTGCCGGTCGCTCTCCCGATCGCCGCTCGGCCGGACGTCGTCGCCCTGGAACGTCACGAACAGGGGATGTCCGCGGAGCAACCGCAGGTCGCGCTGCTCGAGCAGGCGCGCGTAGACCTCGAAGACGCGCCCGGCCGCGCCCGGCCGCGCCGCAGGCCCGTGGGCAGCGGGCGCCAGCGTCGACCCGAAGTTGAAGTGGACGACGTCGGCGTCGCGGCGCGCGGCCCAGACCTCCCGCCACCGCCGCCACTCACGAACGGCGACCGATGTCCCCGTCGGCGCGAGCACCCGGTCGACCGCGTAGCCGAACGGCGGCTCGTCGACGGCGAGCACGGTGCTCTCGAGCCCGAGCTCCCGCTCGGCGGCGGCGAGCCCGCTCGGATGACCGCCGACCGCGGTGGGCGCGTGCAGCACGCGGATGTTCACCGCCCGGACGCTACTGCCCGTGCCGCGACGCCGTCAGTAGGATCGCCCGTCGTGGACCTCGCGGGTCAGCGCATGCTCGTCACCGGCGGGACGGGCTTCATCGGCTCGTTCGTCGTCGAGCGGCTCCTGGAGGAGGGAGCCGACGTCGTCGTGTTCGACGCGACGCCACAGCCGGCGAACCTGGGGGAGCTCGTCCGGCGCGTGAAGATCGTCGAGGGCGACGTGCGCGACGTCGACGCGGTCGCTCGCGCGGTCGAGGGCGCCGCGGGCGTCTTCCACATGGCCGTGCTGCCGCTCGGCCCGACGATCGCGGAGCCCCGCCTCGGGCTCGAGGTGAACGTCGTCGGGACGTACAACGTGCTCGAGGCCGCGCAGAAGGCCGGTGTGCGGAAGGTCGTCTTCTCTTCGGCTTCGTCGGTCTACGGCGACACGGACGACACGATGGACGAGTCCCATCCGCTGGGGGCGCGGACGATGTACGGCGCGTCCAAGATCGCCGGCGAGTACCTCCTACGGGCGTTCGCGGACCGCGACGGGCTCGACTACGTGACCCTCCGGTACATGAACGTGTACGGGCCGCGGCAGGCCGGTGGGCTCGTGATGAGCGTGCTGCGCCGCATCCTCGCGGGCGAGGCGCCTGTGATCGCGGGCGACGGCAGCCAGTCCTTCGACTTCGTCCACGTCGCCGACGTCGCCGACGCGAACGTGCGCGCGATGGCCTCGGACGTTTCCGGCGTCGAGCTGAACGTCGGTAGCGGGACGGAGGTCTCGGTCGCCGAGATCGTGCGGCGGCTGATCGTGCTCACGGGTTCGGACGTGGAGCCGCAGTTCGACCACTCGCAGCGCGTGTTGATGCGTCGACGGGTCGGCAGCAGCGAGCGCGCGCGCGAGCTGCTCGGGTGGAGCGCGTCGCGCGACCTGGAGTCGGGGCTTTCGGACGTGGTCGCCTCCGTGCGCGGATGAACGTCCTCGTCACCGGCGCGACCGGGTTCGTCGCGCCGCACCTGCTCCGTCGGCTGGTCGCGGACGGTCACGAGGCGGTCGCGCTCGGGCACGACGCGTCGCGGCTTCCCTCCGGCCCGGGGATCGAGCCGGCGGTCGTCGACCTCTCGGGCCCGATCGACGACGCGGCGATCCCGAGCTTCGACGCGGTCGTGCACCTGGCGCAGGCGAACGTTCCGTTCCCCGAGCGCGCGACCGAGCTCTTCCGCGTCAACGTCGCGAGCACGCAGCAGCTGCTCGACCTCGCGCGCCGGCGGGGCGCGGCGCGGTTCGTCTACGCGTCGTCCGGCTCGGTGTACGGCTTCGGGGACGGTGCCGTCGCGGAGGACGATCCGCGCCGCGCGGACGACTTCTACGCGGTCACGAAGCGAAGCGGAGAGCTCCTGGTCCGCGCCCACCGCGAGCACGTCGGCACGGCGATCCTGCGCTTCTTCGCGCCGTACGGCCCGGGGCAGGTCGATCGCCTCGTGCCCGGGCTGATCGCCCGCGTCTCGGGCGGGGAGGCCGTGACCCTCCGCGCCGGGGGGCGACCGCGGATGACGCCCGTCTACGTCGACGACGCCGTCGAGGCGATCGTGCGCTCGCTCGGGTCCGAGGCGCACCTCGTCCTGAACGTCGCCGGCGACGAGGTGGCGTCGATCCGCGACCTCGCCGAGCGGATCGGGCGCGTCGTCGCGCGCGAGCCCGTCTTCGCGGAGCAGGAGGGAGCCGTCGCGGGCGACCTGATCGCCGTGAACGAGCGGATGCACGAGCTGCTCGGAGACCGTCAGCTCATCGGCTTGGACGAGGGGCTGAACCGTATGGTTCGCGCCGAAGCCTGATGTGCGGAATCGCGGGGATACTCGACCTCGGTGGGCGCCCCGTCGCCGCCGCCGAAGCAGAGCCGATGGCGGCGTCGCTGCAGCATCGCGGCCCGGACGACCGCGGCGTCGTCGCGGACGGGCCCGCGGCGCTC
>JAICPI010000068.1 GCA_025929895.1 Thermoleophilia bacterium | reverse complement strand
GCGCGACAATGGCCCCGTGGGCGAGGGGACGCAGCAGCTGACTCGGGGCCGCGAGGCCTTCGCGAGCCGTGCCTGGGCGGATGCACACGCAGCGCTCGAGCTGGCCGACCGCGAGTCGCCGCTCGGCCCCGACGATCTCGAGCTCCTCGCGACGGCGGCGTCCATGGTCGGTCGCATCGACGAGTTCCTGAGCGTGCTCGAGCGAGCGCATCACGGCCATCTGTCGACCGGAGAGACGCGCCGCGCGGCGCGCTGCGCGTTCTGGATCGGGATGAACCTGGCCATCCGCGGTGACATGGGGCCGGCCGGAGGCTGGTTCGGGCGCGGTCAGCGCCTCGTGGAGCTCGATGCGGAGGACTCGGTCGAGCGCGGGTATCTCCTCGTCCCGCTCGCCTTCCAGCGCCAGAGCGCCGGAGACCACGAGGGGGCCTTCGACCTCGCGCGCGACGTGGCGGAGATCGCCGACCGGTTCGGGGACCGCGATCTCTTCGCGCTCTCGACGCACTTCCAGGGGCTGATCCGGATCACGCAGGGTCGCGTCGCCGAAGGCCTGCCGCTGCTCGACGAGGCGATGGTCGGGGTGACGGCGGGCGAGGTGTCGCCCACCGTGTGCGGGATCGTCTACTGCGGCGTGATCGCGTGCTGCGAGGAGGCCTTCGAGCCGCGGCGCGCGCGGGAGTGGACGGAGGCGCTGTCGCGCTGGTGCGAGGAGCAGCCGCAGATGGTGTCGTTCACCGGCCGGTGCCTCGCGCACCGCGCCGGGATCATGCAGCTGCGCGGCGAGTGGAGCGACGCGCTCGCCGAAGCTCGGCTCGCGCGCGAGCGCTGCGAGCAGGCCATGAACCGCGCGGCCACCGGCCAGGCGTACTACCAGCAGGGCGAGCTCCACCGGCTCCAGGGCGACTTCAAGTCGGCGGAGGCGGCGTATCGCGACGCGAGCCGCTTCGGCCGGGAGCCCCAGCCCGGGCTCGCGCTGCTGCGCCTCGGCCAGGGACAGGTGGACGCCGCCGTCGCCGCGATTCGGCGTGTCGTCGGGGAGACCCGCCTGCCGCTCCTGCGTGCGGCGCTGCTCCCCGCTTTCGTCCAGATCCTGCTCGCCGCCGACGACGCCGAGGAAGCGCGCGCCGCAAGCGTGGAGCTCGACGAGATCGCGGCGGAGGCAGATCGGCCGATGCTGTCCGCGCTCGCCGCGCACGCGCGTGGGGCGGTCCGCGTCCGCGACCAGCCGCAGGACGCGCTGCCCGCTCTGCGTGAGGCGGTCCGGGCCTGGGAGGAGCTCGACGCCCCGTACGAGGTCGCGCGCGCCCGCGTCCTCGTCGGGCTCGCGTTCCGCGGCCTCGGCGACGACGATTCGGCCACCTTCGAGCTCGAGGCTGCACGCTCGGCGTTCGAGGAGCTCGGCGCAGCGCCCGACGCCGCGCGCGTCGACTCGCTGCTCGGAGCGGACAAGGCGGACCACGGCCTCACCGCGCGCGAGCTCGAGGTGCTTCGCCTGCTCGCGGCCGGGAGGACGAACCGTGAGATCGCGTCGGAGCTCGTCGTCAGCGAGCACACCGTCGCACGGCACGTGCAGAACATCCTGCGCAAGCTCGGCGTCTCCTCGCGCACCGCTGCCACCGCCTTCGCGTTCGAGCACGAGCTCGTCTGATCGGCACGTAGTCAGAATCGACCACGCCTCCCCGCCGCGAAGTTGGCGGATCCGCGCGATGCGCCCCCGCTCGCCCGCTCGTACCGTCGGCGTATCGACGAGAGGAGCAGGCGATGACGAACGAAGTGGAGCACTACGACACCGTGGTCGTCGGCGGCGGCCAGGCAGGCCTCACCGCCGGGTACTACCTGCGCAGGAGCGGGCGTCCGTTCACGATCCTCGACGCGCACCCGCGCGTCGGCGACGCCTGGCGGACCCGGTGGGCCTCGCTGCGGCTCTTCACCCCGGCCCGATTCGACGGGCTCCCGGGGCTGCCCTTCCCGGCTCCCCCCTGGTCCTTTCCCACCAAGGACGAGCTGGCGGACTACCTCGAGGGCTATGCGGAGCACTTCGAGCTGCCGGTTCGCACCGGCGTCGCGGTCGACGGTCTCGCGAAGGCGGGCGACCGCTTCGTCGTCACGGCGGGAGAGCGCCGCTTCGAGGCCGACAACGTGATCGTCGCGACGGGCGCGCACCGGGTCCCGAAGCTCCCGACGTTCGCCTCCGAGCTCGATCCCCGGATCGTGCAGCTCCACTCCGCCGACTACCGGGACCCGTCGCAGCTGCAACCGGGCGACGTCCTCGTCGTCGGCGCGGGCAACTCGGGCGCCGAGATCGCACGCGACCTCGCCCCCACGCACTCCGTGCGCGTCGCCGGTCCGAGCACGGGGGAGATCCCCGTCCGCCACGGCAGCCGGCAGGCCCGGATCGCGTTTCGCCTCGTGCGCCTGCTCGGGCACCGCGTCCTCCGCGTGGACACCCGGCTCGGGCGCAAGCTGGGCCCGAAGCTCACCTCCAAGGGCGACCCGCTGATCCGGACGAAGTCGAAGGACCTCGCCGCCGCGGGCGTCGAGCGCGTCCTGGCTCGGGTGACGGGCGTGCGCGAAGGCTTGCCGGTGCTCGACGACGGACAGGTCCTCGACGTCGCCAACGTGATCTGGTGCACCGGCTTCCGCACCGACTTCGGGTGGGTCGACCTGCCGGTGTTCGACGACGACGGGCAGCCGCTCCATCGACGCGGCATCGTCGAGTCCGAGCCGGGCCTCTACTTCCTCGGCCTCGTCTTCCTCTACTCGGTCTCCTCCGACGTGCTGCCGAACCGCGGACGGGACGCCGAGCACATCGCGAGGCACATCGAGCTGCGTGGGGCGGTGCGCGCCGTGGGCGCCGGTCGGCCGGCGGTCGTGACCGCGTGAGGCCCGGCGGTCACGGAGCCCTGGCCGGTGCCGCCGCCGGTGGAGCATCCGCGCCCGTGCGTCCCTGCCGAAGCACGGCGACGTATGCGCCGGCGATCACGAGCAGCGCGCCGGCGCCCTCCTCGGGCCCGATGGCCTCGCCGAGCAGGAGCGCACCGAGCGCGACGGCGACGACCGGCATCAGGGGGAGGACGTACGTGGACACCGAGGCGGTCCAGCGTTTGACGACGAAGAGGATGCACCAGAAGAAGCCCACGGAACCCGCGAGCACGAGCCACGCCGTCGCGGCCCATGTGCTTCCTTGCTTCGGCACCGTCCACGACTCACCGGCGCCGAGCGAGAGGATCGCGAGCAGCGCGGCGCCGACCGTCATGCCGACGGCGTTCGTCGCGATCGGGTCGGTACGGGGAAACCGCTTCGCGGCGATGGTCGAGCCGGCGACGACGAGCGGCGCCGCGAGCGCGGCGAGGAGGTAGCCGAGCGCGATCTTCCCGTCCAGCGAGCGCGCGGAGAGGACTGCGATCCCCGCCACGGCGAGCGCGCCGCCGACGAGCCCGCGCGCCGTGAACTTCTCCATCCGCAGGATCACCGCGAGCGCGAGCGTGAAGAGCGGCGCGGTCGCCATCAGCACCGACGCGACGCCGGCGCTCAGCTCGACGAGAGCGATGTACAGGAGCGCGTAGGCGCCGCCGAACCCGAGCGCGCCGTACACGACGGCGCCGACGAGCGCTGCACCATGCGGGAGCTGCGCACGGCCGATCGCGACGATCGCGAGGAAGACGGCTCCGGCGAGCCCGAAGCGCGCCGCCGCGCCGTAGAGCGGATCGAGCTCGTCGACGGTCTCCTTGACCGCGACGAAGTTCGCGCCGCCGATCACCACGGCCGACGTGAACGCGCTCAGCGTGACGGCATCGACGTGATCGTTCCGGATCATCCCTCGACGGCCCCGGAGCCCTCCACGCGCGCGAGGTCGGCGGAGACGCGGAAAGTGGGGCGGCCGGCGCCGTTCACGGTCCAATCATCTCAACGTTCCGGCGCTCCGCCGGAGCCGGTTCGGCAGGCTCGCGGTGGACCGCGACCGCGGCGATCACGAGCGCGACTCCGAGCGCCTCGAGCGCCGACGGGATCTGCGCGAGCACGACGATGCCGATCGCGGTGGCCGTCGCCGGCAGCAGCGAGACCATCAGCGAGTACGTCGCGCGGCTGAGTCGGGCCATCGCGAGCTGGTCGAGGACGTACGGGATCACCGACGATGCCAGGCCGACGCCGACGCCGGCGGCGAGCGCGACGGGGTCGAGCAGCGCCGGCGCCGCGGCCCACCCGCCCAGGGGCGTGATCGCGACCGTCGCGACGAGCATCGCCGCGGCGAGCCCGTCGATCCGGCCCGGCGAGGTGCTCCGCGAGATCCGGTGCGCGAGCACGATGTAGAGCGCGAACAGCGCCGCGTTGGCGAACGCGAACGCGACCCCGACCGGCTCGCCCTCGAGTCGCACGTCGGTCAGGACGTAGACGCCGGGCACCGCGAGCGCGAGCGCGGCGGCGTTCCTGAGCGTGCGCGCGCCGAGCGCGGCGAGGCCGATCACCGGCAGGAACTCGATCGCGGCGACCGTGCCGAGGGGAAGCCGGTCGATCGCGACGTAGAAGCAGCTGTTCATCACGGCGAAGACGAGCCCGAGCGCGAGCACGAGCCGCCTCGTCTCCCGGTCGGCGTCGCGCAGCGCACGCCACGGCTTCCGCCAGAGCGCGAACAGCGCGCCGGCGCTCGCGATGCGCAGCCAGGCGACGCCGAGCGGCTCGATGCGCGCGAACAGCAGCACCGCGAACGCGGGCCCGAGGTAGTGGAAGACCGCGCTGCCGACGAAGTAGAGCTCCGGCCGGACCCGCTTCTCCACGTGCGCCATACTTCCGGGAGAGCCGCTCCGGCGGAAGACGAGATCGAAGGGATTCGATGCGCAAATGGCGACGAAAGCACGGCTCCGTGACGCGAGCGCCTACGAAGCGAACCTGCTCGACCCGATCAACCTGCGACTGCTGAAGGAGCTCCGCGCCGACGGCCGGCTGACGGTCGCCGAGCTCGGGCGGAGGGTGTCGATGTCCGCGCCCGCGGTCGCCGAGCGCGTGCAGCGCCTCGAGCGCGCCGGCGTGATCACGGGCTACCACGCGGAGGTCGACCCCCGCGCCCTCGGCTTCCCGATCTCGGCCGTCGTGCGGATCCGCCCGGCTCCCGGCCAGCTCGCGAAGATCCCGGAGCTCGCGCGGCAGACCCCCGAGGTCGCGGAGTGCTACCGCATCACCGGCGAGGACTGCTACCTGCTCAAGCTGCACCTCCGCGCGATCGAGGACCTCGAGGAGCTGCTCGACCGCTTCACGCCGTACGGGCAGACGACGACGTCGATCGTGCACTCGGCGCCGGTCCCGCGCCGCGGGCCGCCGCTCGGCTAGGAGGGCTTGGCGGGGCGGCCCGGCGGCACAGCGCCTGTTCCGCCAAGCCCTCCTAAACGGTTCCGACCGCGAGCCACGCGCGCGCGTCGAGCCCGAACGGCTCGTCGCCGACGCCGAGCCGGGCGCGCAGCTCCGACTCCAGCCGCGCGCGGCCGTCCGGATCCAGCGCCGCGTAGTGCGCTCCGGCCGGGCCGACGCCGCTCTCGAGCGGTTCGACGAGGTCCCGGAAAGAGGCGTAGGAGGCACTCGCCGTGAGCGCGCCGCCGCGAACGTCGCGCAGCCCCGCTCGTTCGAAGAGCGTTGCGAGCTCACCCTCTCCGGAGTGCGGCATCGAGGACTCGTCCTGCTTCGCCGCGGCTGGATCCGCGACCGTCGCCGCCTCCCAGAAGGTGCGGATGAGCGTCATCTCGCCGGCGTAGTCCCAGACGCAGGCGGCCACCTTCCCGCCGGGGCGCGTCACCCGCGCCATCTCGGCGACGCCGGCCTCCGGCTCGCGCATGAAGTTGACGACGAGTTGCGCGAGCGCGGCGTCGAACGTGTCGTCCGCGAACGGCAGCTCCTCGGCGCTCGCCTGACGCACGTCGGCGCGCGGAAGGCGCGCGGAGGCCGCGGCGACGAACGGCTCGGAGGGGTCGACGGCCGCGACCGCCTCCTCGCCGACGATCGCGGCGGCGGCCGCCGCGAGCGCCCCCGGTCCGCAGCCCACGTCGAGGACGCGCATGCCCGGCTGCACGCCCGCTGCGGCGAGCAGGCCTGCGGAGAGGTCGGCGCCGTAGCGGCCGACGTAGCGCTCGTACGCGTCGGCGGCGACGTTGAAGGTGCTGCTGGGCTCCGGCACGCCCTTGATCATCGCACCCCTATGCTCGTGCCCGATGGAGAGCGAACTCGACCGGGTCGCGACGGAGACGGCGTTCTCGGGCGTCGTGCGCGTCGATCGCGGCGGCGACGTCCTCGTCGAGCGCGCGTACGGCCTCGCCGATCGCCGCTGGGAGATCCCGAACGCGGTCGACACCCGCTTCGCGCTCGCGAGCGCCACGAAGGGCCTGACCGCGCTCACCGTCGTGTCGCTGATCGAGACGGGCTCGCTCGAGCTCGCGACGCGGGCGCGCGAGCTCCTCCGCGACGACCTGCCGCTGATCGGCGGCGACGTGACCGTGGAGCACCTGCTCTCGCACCGCTCGGGGATCGGCGACTACTTCGACGAGGACGTCGACTCCGACCCCGAGGCGTACGCGCTCTCGGCTCCGGCGAGCGCGCTCGACACGACGGAGTCGTACCTCGCGGTGCTCGACGGCTACCCGGCGAAGTTCGCGGCGGGAGAGCGCTTCTCGTACTGCAACAGCGGCTACGTCGTGCTCGCGCTGATCGCGGAGCGCGCGAGCGGCGTGCCGTTCCACGAGCTCGTCGCCCAGCGGGTGTGCGAGCCGGCGGGGATGCACGACACGGCGTTCCTCCGCTCGGACGATCTGCCGGCCGGCGCGGCGCTCGGCTACCTCGCCGACGGACGGACGAACGTGTTCCACCTGCCGGTCCGCGGCAGCGGCGACGGCGGTATCTACGCGACGGCCGCCGACCTGCGCGCGCTGTGGACGGCGCTTCTCGCCGGCAGGATCGTCGCGTCGACGTGGGTCGCCGAGATGGCACGCCCGCGCAGCGAGAGTTACGGCCTCGGCGTCTGGCTCGACGACTCGGGCGTCGTGCGGCTCGAGGGGATGGACGCGGGCGTGTCGTTCTACTCGACGCACGATCCGCGCACGGACGAGACCCGCACCGTCGTCTCGAACACGACCATGGGCGCGTGGCCGGTCGCCCGCGCTCTTCGCGAGCCGACGTGAGCCTGACGCAGTACTACACGGCGACCGCCCTCGACGGCTTCATCGCCGACGAGAAGCACTCGCTCGAGTGGCTGTTCACGCGCGACCAGGATCGCGCGGGGCCTCTGAACTTCAACGACTTCGTCGCAGACGTCGGCGTTTCCGCGATGGGCGCGACGACGTACGAGTGGGTGATCGACCACGAGCTCAAGGACAAGGATCCCTCGGAGTGGACGTCGCCGTTCAGCACGCCGAGCTGGGTCTTCACGCACCGCGAGCTCCCCGTCATCCCGAATGCGCCGATCGAGTTCGTCCAGGGTGACGTCGCAGGCGTGCACGAGCGGATGGTGGAGGCAGCCGGCGGCAAGAACGTCTGGATCGTCGGCGGCGGCGACCTGGCCGGCCAGTTCGCGGACGCCGGGCTGCTCGACGAAGTGATCGTCTACGTCGCACCCGTGACGCTCGGGGCGGGCGCGCCGCTGCTGCCGCGGCGTCTGGAGCTCCGCCTCGAGGAGACGGCGCGGAACGGCGACTTCGTCACCGCGAGGTACGCCGTCGTGTACTAGGCGCGGCGCCAGAGCGCCGCGAGCGAGGCCGCCAGGCGCTCGGGCTCGATCCGGTGGGGCGGGTCGAAGTGATGGCGCTCCTCGAAGACCTCGAGCTCGAAGTCCGGGAAGACGTCCCCGAGCCGCTTCGCGATCTCGCCGTACTGCGCCGGGTTGCTCAGGCCGCCGAGCGCGAAGTAGACGGGGCGTTCGAATCGGCCGAGCGCCTCACGGCCGATCTCACTCCGCTCGAACGCGTCCAGCATCGCGCCGATCCCCGCCGGGCGTTGGGCCATCCACGGCGGCGGGTCGCCCGGCGGCGGCGCGGGAGGCGTCACGCCCGGCTTGAGCGCGAGCCGGATGAACCCGGGCATGAGCTCCTCGGCCGGCAGCGCGCCGAGCCGGTCGAGCTCGTCCCAGACAGCGCGCTCGGCGGGGCTCATGTCCCAGTCCCCGGCCCAGGCGGGCTCGAGCAGCGCCAGGCTCGCGAGCCGCTCCGGGTGGGACGCCGCGATCGCGATCGCGACGGCTCCTCCCCCCGAGTACCCCACCAGGTGGAACCGATCCCAGCCGCGCGCGTCGGCCTCACGGAGAACGCCGGCGACCTCATGCTCCAGGCCGTAGTCCTCGGGCGGTTCCTCCGTCGCGTAGATCTCGAGCTCCTTCGCGACCGCGTCGACGCCGGGGCCGAGCGCGGCGATCAGCGCGCCGTAGGCGAGCTCGGCCGGGAGCACGATCCCGGGCAGCAGGAGCACGCGCGGCCGCTCGATGCTCACGCGGCGGTGCTAGTCGCTCCACCAGCCCGCCGCCATCTCGGCGTCGAGCGGGTCGTTGCCGGCACCGAAGGCGAGGTACTCGATCCCCTCGGGGCCCGCCTCCATGTTGCGCATCGTGTCCTTGTCGAACCGGATCGCGTCCCACTCGGCGAGCTCGACGACCTCGTCGCCCACCTTGACGCGCCCGGAGCCGCGCACGACGACGTAGACCTCCTCCTGACCCTCGTGCTTGTGCCCGAACGGGATCCGGAACCCGGGGGCAAGGGTCATCAGGCTGAGCCCGAGCGTCTCGCCCTCCAGCTCGTGGCGTGCGAAGCGGGCTTCCAGCTCCGAGGGCATGTCGAACTTCGGCGCCCGGTTCTCGACGTCGGCCCGCAGGTTCTTTTTCGTGTAGCTGCTCATGGTAGGCGTGTAGCCCCGGCCGCCGGCGTCAAAACGCCTCAGCCCGGCGGCGTCCACACCCACGGCGTGGTCGTCGTGACCGGCGTGAAGCCGAGGCGCTCGAGGATCGGCCGGCTGTCGCTCGACGCGTCGACCTCGAGGAAGCGGAAGCCGCGCTCGGCGGCGAGGTTCGCGCGGTGGGCGACCGTCGCGCGGTAGATCCCGCGCCGACGCCACTCCGGCAAGGTCGCGCCGCCCCACAGGGTCGCGAACTCGGTGCCGTTCTCGAAGCGGATCCAGGCCGCGCAGACGATCGCCCCTGCCGCTTCGGCGACGACGACAGTGAGCCCCTCCGGGTCGGCCGTCTGCTCGGAGTCGAGCATCTCGGGCAGCCAGTCGTGCTCGTCGCCCCACACCGCCTGCTCGTGAGCCGCGATCCGCTCGAACTCCGCCCGCCCCGTCACCTCGCGCAGCGACGCACCGTCGGGAAGCTGCGGCGGGCCTGCGATCTCGGCCACGGGCGCGATCACGACGGTCTCCTGCTCCTCGGGCACGAACCCCGCCGCCCGCAGTCGTTCCGGCAGGTCTGCGGGCCGGTCGTGCCCGTGGAGCTTCCACTCGAACGACTCGCCGCGCTCGCGGTACACGCGCACCTGACGCGCGATCAGCTCGTCGAGGTCGCCACCCTCGAGCTCGCCGAGGTCCCGGTAGAGGACGAAGCCGCGGCCAGCAGCGCCGTGCCAGCGCAGGAGCGGCCCGTCCCGCTCGTACGTCACGCCTTCCGGCAGCCGGCTCGGCACGTTGGTGCGGAGCTGCCCGTCGTAGGCGGCCAGCAGCTCGGCGGCGTCGGCCACGAACGAACCGTAGCGCCGGTCCAGCAGGTCTCGGGCTGGAGAAGAAGCGTAGAGTCCGGCGACCGACGAACTCAGGAGGTTCCATTGCCGGTCTACCTGATGCGCTTCAGCTACACGCCCGAGACGTGGTCGCGACTCATCCAGAATCCGGAGGACCGGCGCGACGCGGCGCGTGCGTATGTGGAACAGGTCGGCGGGAAGCTCCACGGATTCTGGTACGGCTTCGGCGAGCACGACGGCTACGCGATCTTCGAGGCTCCGGACAACGGCTCGATGGCCGGCGTCGTCCTCGCCATCGCGGCCGGCGGCGCGCTCGCCTCGGTCGAGACGACCGTCTTGATGACCGTCGAGGAAACGCTCGAGGCCCTGGAGAAGAGCAAGGGCATCGGCTACCGCCGCCCGGGCGAGTGAATGTCGCTCAGGACGCCGAGGTGTCCTGCGTCTCTCGAAGCGCTCCGACGTAGACGCCGGCGAGCACCATTGCGCCCCCGACCGCGAGCTCGGCCCCGACAGGCTCGTCGTCGAGCCAGGCGGACAGCGCGAGCGTGACGACCGGGATCACGACGAACGTGTACGCGGCGCGGGAAGCCGCCCAGTAGCGGAGCACGACGAGGTAGAGCACGAACACGACCGCGGAGCCGACGACGACGAGGTACGCGATCGCGGCCCACGTCGCGCCGCGGTCGGGGAGCTCGATCGATTCGCCGGCCGCTGCCGCGCCGCCGACGAGGAGCAGCGCGGCGACCGCCATCCCGAGCGCGTTCAGCGTCACCGGATGCACCGGCGGGAAGTGACGGACGACGATCGCCGCCTGCGCGAAGCACACGGCGCTGCCGAGCGCGGCGAGGAGCGCGAGCAGAGGCACGTCCGCGCGCAGCGGCTCGACGGACATGACGACGATGCCTGCGAGCGCGACGAGCGCACCGGCGAGCGCCGCCGCCCGGAAGCGTTCCTGCCGCTCGACGACCGCCAGGAGCAGCGTGACGAGCGGGACGATCGCGAGCACGAGCTGTCCGAAACCGGCGTGGAGATGGACGAGCGCGTAGTACGCGAGCGCGAACGCGCCGCCGAAGTTCAGGGCGCCGTACACGGTGGCACCCGCGAGCGCTCGCCCGCGCGGGATCGACAGCCGAAGCGCGGCCGTCACCGCCAGCAGGAGCACGGCCGCGAGCCCGAAGCGGAAGCCCGCTCCCCAGAGCGGGTCGAGCTCGCGGTTGCTGAAGCGCACGCCCACGCCGTTGCCGCCGGCGAGCAGGGACCCGGTGAGAAACGCGGCAAGCGCCAGGGGCTCGCCTTTGGTGTTCACGTCGCGATCGGCGGAAGCGCGTCTCGCGCTCACCGCCCAGGCAGCCAGCCCTCGCGGTAGCGGGTCGGCTCGCGTCTCGCCAGCCCCGCATACGCCTGCTTCGCGTCGGTCGTCTCCTGCTCGACGCCGACGCCGTGGCGGAGCGCGGTCTCGTCGACCGTGTAGCCGCCCCAGTCCGGTCCTGTCGAGCGGTCGCGGGCGCCCACCGCGAGCACCAGGCAGGTCCGGTCTCCGGCGCCGACGATAATGTGCTTCGTCTCGGGAGGGCAGTGCACGAAGTCCCACTGCCGGAGCGGGCGCTCCTCGCCCTCGACGATCAGGAGCGCCTCGCCGGCGAGCACGAGGAAGTCCTCCTGGTCGGCCTCCCAGTGGTACAT
>JAICPI010000100.1 GCA_025929895.1 Thermoleophilia bacterium | reverse complement strand
GATCGCTGGCTCCAGAACGAGCTCCGGCCGCTCGGGCAACGGCTGCTCGACCCGGAACGACTGCGCGCGCAGGGCATCCTTCGTCCGGACCACGACTACCTGTCGCTCGACGCGGAGCGGCTCTGGCCGTTGCTGATGTTCCAGCTCTGGCATCTGCTTTACGTCGAGGAGGCGCTGACCGCGCCGCCGACGTTCTCGTGGCGCGACGTCGCGGTCGCGGCATGACGGAGTACGCACCGCACGAGGTCGAGTGGACGCCCGAGAAGGTCGGTCGCGTCTGGGACCACTTCGGCTCGGAGGTGTTCCGGCCGCTCTACTTCAGCGCGCACGCCGGCGCCGCGATCGCCGCGCGGGCCGAGGCCGAGGTCGGGCTTCGGGGGAAGCGCGTGCTCGATTTCGGCGCCGGCCACGGCGACCTGCTCGCGCACCTGCTCGCGAACGACGTCGCCGCCGCGGGCCTCGAGTTCTCGGAGCGCTCGGCGTCGGCCGTCCGGGAGCGGTTCGTCGGGGAGCCGCTCTTCCGGCGGATCGAGCACGCGGACGACCTTCCCTCGCCGTATCCCGATGCGTCGTTCGACGTGGTCTTCCTCGTCGAGGTCGTCGAGCACCTGCTGGCGGAGCAGCTCGGCCCGACGGTTCGCGAGGTCGAGCGCCTGCTCGCCCCCGGCGGTCATGTCGTGGTGACGGCGCCGAACGCCGAGGAGCTCGTCCTCGAGCACGTGCACTGCCCCGACTGCGGTGCGACGTTCCACCGCTGGCAGCACCAGCGCTCGCTCACGACCGAGTCCGTGGCCGAGCTGTTCTCGCGGTTCGAGCCCGTGACGGTCGAGGCGCTCGACTGGCACCCCGGCCGTCGCGCGCGACTGCGGAAGCGGCTGCGACTCGCGGCGCCCGGGCCGCACCTGCTCTACATCGGTCGGCGACCCCTGACCTCGATCCCGTTCCCGCCGTAGGCGATCTCGGCGTCGACGAGGCCTGCCGCGTCGGCCCACTCGCGCACGGCCTCCAGCGTCTGCGGCGAGTCGTAGCGGGGCGAGAGCGCGTCGAAGGTGTCGAGGATCGCCCACGCCTCGAGCTGCTCGCGGTCGAGGTCGAGCAGCCCCGTGTAGTTCCAGCACGGCACGAGCGCCGTGAGGAACCGGCCGAGCTTCGGGATCCGCGCGAGGCCCGTGTCGATCGGGAGCCACCTCGGCACGTACCACTCGACGGCGCGGCGCAGCGCGTTCCGTGGCAGCCGCGTCGTCAGCGGCCGCCACAGTGTCTTCGCCGACCAGCGGTCGACGTAGGGCTGCCGCCGGTAGACGTCGGCCGCGATCCAGCCGCCGGGGCGTGCGTGCTCGGCGACCGCGAGGAAGGCCCGCCGCGGGTCCGGCGTGTGCTGGAGGACGCCGAAGCAGAGCACGCGGTCGAACGCCCCTCGCTCGAGCGGCAGGTCGAAGAGGTCGGCCTGCGCGAGGTGCAGCCGCTCGTTCTCGCCCAGGTTCGCACGGGCGGCGTCGACGGCCGAGGACGCGTCGACGGCCCAGACCTCGGCGCCGGCAGCGAGCAGCACCTCCGTGAAGCGGCCGGCGCCGCAGCCGATCTCGAGCACCCGCTCGCCGGCGAGTCGCTCCGGCCAGCCAGTCCCCTCGAAGAGCCGCCGGCGCGAGAGCGGCTTGCCCGTCGCGGAGTCGAGCTGCACGCGCCGGTAGCGGTTCCACTGCTCGCCGAAGCTCGCCGCGTACCCGTCGGCGGGCAAGTAGCGGGGAATCCCGTTGCGGGTGGTCAGGGGCGGTCGCGTGAACATCGGTACCTAGGATGGTGCACGTGCCGCCGCTGAACGTCCTGCACATCAGCGAGTCCGACGCGGCGGGAGGCGCAGGGCGCGCGGCGTACAAGCTCCACACGGGCCTGAACGGGCTCGGCCACGTCTCCCGGATGCTCGTCGGGCGGAAGGTGACGGAGGACGCCGACATCCGCCCGCTGAAGCGGAACCTGCTCTGGCGCGCGCTCGACCGGGCGTCCGGCGAGCTGTTCGACCTGCTCAGCCTCCAGTACGTCTTCTACCCGTCGTCGTTCGGCGTGCTCGCGGACTCGTGGTTCCGGTCGGCCTCCGTCGTGCAGCTGCACAACCTGCACGGATCGTACTTCGGCTTCACGGCGCTCCCGGCGATCTCGCGGGTCCGCCCCGTCGTGTGGCAGCTCCACGACCAGTGGGGGCTGACGGGTCACGTCGCGTACTCGCTCGACTGCGAGCGCTGGCGTCACGGCTGCGGCTCGTGCCCCTACCTCGACGAGTATCCGCGGCTCCGCAACGACACCACGGCGTTCCTCTACCGGCTCAAGGACCGCGTCTACCGCAACTCGCGGCTGAACCTCGTCGTGCCGTCGCGGTGGATGGCCGACATCGTCCGGAGCTCGCCGCTTCTCTCGCGCTTCCCCCTGCACTTCATCCCGACCGGGATCGACACGCGCGTCTTCACGCCGGGCGACCGCGACGCCGCGAGGCAGCGGCTCCGGCTGCCGCTCGACCGCCGGATCGTCTTCTTCGCGGCCGCGAACATCAACGAACGCCGAAAGGGGCTCCACCTGCTCGCCGACGCGCTGCGGCGGCTCGACGACCCGCCCCTCCTGCTCGTCGCCGGCAACGGGACGGTCGCGCGCGGGATCGAGACGCGATACCTCGGCGCGGTCCTGGACGAGGACGTGCTCGCCGACGCGTACCGCGCCGCGGACGTGTTCGCGGTCCCGACGCTCGCGGACGTGCTCACGCAGACCGCGCCGGAGAGCATCGCGTGCGGGACGCCGTGCGTGTCGTTCGACCGCGGCGGAGTCGTCGACGTCGTCCGGCATCTCGAGACCGGCTATCAGGCGCCGTTCGGGAGCGTCGACGGGCTCGCGGAGGGGTTGCGGACGCTGCTCGGGGACGACGAGCTGCTCGCGCGCCTCGCGCGCCGCTGCCGCGAGGTCGCGGAGACCGAGTTCTCCGTCGACGTGCAGGTGGCGAGATACGCCTCGCTCTACGAGGAAGTGGGAGCTGGACCGGCCGCTCGTTAGCGTCGTCGTCACGTCCTTCGACCAGGGGCGCTTCCTCGGCGAGGCGATCAGCTCGGTCCTCGAGCAGGACTACGAGCCGCTCGAGGTCGCGGTCGTCGACGGCGGCTCGAGCGACGACAGCGTCGAGGTCATCCGCGGGTTCGAGGATCGGCTCGTGTGGTGGGTGAGCGAGCCCGACCGCGGCCAGGCGCACGCGCTGAACAAGGGCTTCGCGCACACGCGCGGCGAGGTGCTCGGCTGGCTCGCGTCGGACGACGCGCTCCTGCCGGGTGCGGTGTCGCGCGTCGTCGAGGAGCTCGACCGTCGTCCGGGGGCGGTCCTGGTCTACGGCGAGGCGCTGTTCGTCGGCGAGGCGGGGGAGGAGATCTTCGCGCTCGAGCCGCGGCCGTTCGACGTCGAGGCGATGGTCGGCGCCGCGGCGAACCACGTCGTCCAGCCCGGCTCGCTCTTCACGCGCAAGGCGTGGGACGTCGCCGGGCCCCTCAACGAGGACGCCCACTATCTGTTCGACTTCGAGTTCGCGCTCGCAGCGGGACAGGCCGGCGACGTCGTGCCCATCGCGGACCGGCTCGCGCTCTATCGCGTGCATCCCGAGTCGAAGTCGGGCGGGGGCTCGCTGCTGAAGGCTCGGGACTACGTGCGCTTCGCGGACGAGTTCCTCGCGGGGTCCGGGCTGCCCGGGGCCGCGCGCGGCCGCGCCGCCGCCTATCTCGCCGCCGGGGACTACTTCTACGACGCCGGCGAGCTCGCGCAGGCCCGCCGCTACCTGACGCGGTCGCTCCGGCTGCGCCCGAGCCGTCGCGCCGTCGGCCTCCTGGCGCGGACCGTGGCGCGGTCGGTGGTGCCGTGATCCGCCTCGGCATCGACGCGACCTCGGTGGCGCCCGAGGGCAAGGGCATCTCGCGCGTGCAGCGGGGGACGGTGCGCGCGCTGGCGGAGCTCGACCGCTTCGAGCTCGTCGTCTTCGCCCGGCATCCGGAGGAGCTCGCTCCGGTTCCGGCCCGTGCGGTGCGCGGCCGCCCGACGATCCTCTGGGAGCAGCTCGGCCTGCCACGCGCGGCGCGGGCCGAGCGCCTGGACGCCGTGCTGACGTGGTCCGAGCGGCTCCCGGTTGCCGGGCCCGAGCGCTTCGCCGTCTGGCTGTTCGAGCCGCCGCGCCACCGGATCGACCAGAACAGGCGTGTCGGAGCCGGGCTGTGGCAGCGGGGGAGCGATCTGGTGACGCTCGCGCTCTGGCAGCGCAGCCTGGCCCGCGCGGGCCTCGTCTGCACCGGCTCGGCCGCGACGGCCGCTGCGATTCGCGACGTGGCACCCCGCGCACGGGTGCTCTACCCGGGGCTCGAACCGTCGTTTTCGGCCGTCGGTGATGTCGATGTACATCGACATCACCCGCCCTATGTGCTCCACCTCGGCTCGGAGGATCCCCGGGACGACACGTCCACGGCGGTCGAGGCGGCTCGAAGGGCGGGGGCTCGCCTGGTCGTCGCCGGCGGGTACGAGCGTGGCGGCGACGGCGTCGAAACCGTCGGGCGGGTGAGCGACGAGGCTCTGATCGACCTGTACCGCGGCGCCGCGGCGTTCGTCGACACGAGCCTCTACGAGGGCTTCGGCTACCAGGTGCTCGAGGCGATGGCCTGCGGCACGCCGGTCGTCGCGTCGGACACGACCTCGCTGCCGGAGATCGTCGGAGACGCAGGGCTGCTCTGCCCGCCCGGGGACGCGCAGGCGTTCGCCGACGCGCTTCGCCGCGTCCTCGACGACCCCGCGCTCGCGGGGGACCTTCGCGCCCGCGGCCTCGCCCGCGCTGCCGAGTTCACCTGGGACCGCACGGCGCGCGCGCTCGCGGACGCGATCGACGAGACGTTCGCGTGATCGTCTTCGTCCACGGGCTCCGCAACTGGGGCGCGGTCGAGGAGTACGTCGCGGCGATCGCTCGCGAGCTGCGGGACCGCGGCGAGCGAGTGGCGATCCTCCATCCGGACGACCCCGTGCTCGAACCGTTCGCCTCGCTGGGCGGCGAGCCGTACGACCTGGACGCGCGCCTGCTCACGCTCCGGCTCGCGCGCCGGCTGCGCACGTTGCGGCCGAGCGTCGTCCACGTCACCGACGTCTTTCCGCAGGCGCTCGTCGCCGCCCGCCTCGCGCGTGCGCCGCGCGTGATCGTCACGCACCACACGCCCGAGCTGCCGCGCAGCGACAACCTCGCGGGGCGGACGTGGCAGCGCCTCGGCTGGGCGATGCGCCCGCAGGTCGTCTACACCTCCGAGACCGACCGCCGCACCGACTCGCGCGCGCTGCGGACGCATGTCGTGCCGCTCGGCATCGAGCTCGAGCGGTTCGCGCGCGGCCGCGCGACGCTCGAAGGGAGGATCGTCGGCAACGTCGCGCGGCTCGCCGAGCAGAAAGGCCACCGCGATCTGCTCGCCGCCGCCCTGCGCGTGCTCGAGCAGCACCCAGACGTCCGGTTCGTCGTGGCCGGTGACGGCGAGCTCCGCGACGAGCTCGAGGCGCTCGCCGCGCCGCTCGGGGACCGCTTCGTGTTCCTCGGCGCACGCGACGACGTCCCCGACCTGCTCGCCTCCTTCGACGTCTTCGCGTTCCCGTCGCGGTTCGAAGGGCTCTGCCTCGCCGTGATCGAGGCGCAGGCGGCGGGCGTTCCGGTCGTGGCCACGCCGGTGGGAGGCATCCCCGAGAACGTCGTCGAGGGTGAGACCGGCTTCCTCGTCCCGCCGCGCGACGTCCGCGCGCTCGCCGAGCGCATCTCGTGGTGTCTCGCCCACCCCGAGGAGGCGGCACGGCTCGCGGAGGAAGCGCGCCGGCGCGTGCTCGAGCGCTTCTCGACCGAGCGGATGGTCGCGGAGACGCTCGCGCTCTACGGGATCTCGTAGAGCGCGTAGCTTTCGTTCTCGTAGGCCCGCCTGAACGAGGCCGGCACCTGCTCCCG
>JAICPI010000046.1 GCA_025929895.1 Thermoleophilia bacterium | reverse complement strand
TCCGTTCCTCGAGGCGATCCGCCAGTTCCGCCGCGAGGCGGGCCCGGAGAACGTCTGCTACGTGCACGTCACGCTCGTGCCGTACATCGAGGCCGCCGGCGAGCTGAAGACGAAGCCGACGCAGCACTCGGTCAACGAGCTTCGGCGCATTGGCATCCACCCCGACGTGATCGTCTGCCGCTCGCGCGAGGAGGTGTCCGAGGACATCCGCGACAAGATCGCGCTCTTCGCCGACGTCGACACGCGCGCGGTGATCGCGAACCCGGACGTCCCCGACGTCTACCTCGTCCCGCAGGCGCTCCAGCGGGAAGGGCTCGACGAGCTCGTGTGCGAGCGGCTCGGGCTCGACACGCCCGCGGCGGATCTCGGGGAGTGGCTCGAGCTCGAGGATCGGATCCTCGCGCAGCAGGGGAGCGTCACGATCGCGCTCGTCGGCAAGTACGTGAAGCTCCGCGACGCGTACCTCTCCGTCCACGAGGCGCTGAAGCACTCCGGCGTCCACCACGGCACGCGCGTCGACGTGCGCTGGGTCGACGCGGAGCACATGTCGTATGAGGAGGCGGTCGCGTCGCTGGACGAGGTCGACGGAGTGCTCGTGCCCGGCGGCTTCGGCTCGCGCGGGTGGGAGGGCAAGATCCTCGCCTGCCGGGTGGCGCGCGAGCGCGGGATCCCGTACCTCGGCATCTGCCTCGGCATGCACGTCGCGGTCAGCGAGTTCGCCCGGCACGTGCTCGGCCTCGACGGTGCGAACTCCACCGAGATGGATCCGGAGACGCCGCATCCCGTGATCGATCTCCTGCCCGAGCAGAAGGAAGTCGAGGACCTGGGCGGGACGATGCGCCTCGGCGCGCAGGCCGTCGAGGTGGCCGAGGGCACGCGCGCTCGCGATGCCTATGGGGAGCCCGTGATCCACGAGCGGCACCGCCACCGCTACGAGGTGAACAACCACTACCGCCCGCGACTCGTCGACGCGGGCCTCGTCGTCTCGGGCACGTTCCAGGAGGGGCGCCTCGTCGAGATCGTCGAGCTGCCCGACCACCCGTGGTTCGTGGCGAGCCAGTTCCACCCGGAGTTCAAGTCGCGCCCGACGCGGCCGGCGCCGCTCTTCCGCGAGTTCGTCGGCGCCGCGCTCACGCGCTCGCGCGAGCGGCTCGGGCTCGGCGTCTCGGTCGCGTAGCCTCCGCGTCGGTGCCCGACGCGCTGAGCCTGTTCCTCGAGCTGGCCGCGATCCCCTCACCTCCGGGGCGCGAGCGGGCGGTCGCCGACCGCGTGGTCGCTGAGCTTCGCGGCCTCGGGCTCGAGCTCGACGAGGACGACACGGCGGGGACGACGGGGTCGGAGATCGGCAACCTCTACTGCGCGCTGCCCGGCGACGGGAACGGGGGCACGCCGCTCTTCTTCTGCGCGCACCTCGACACCGTGCCGCCGGAGGGCGAGATCGTCCCCGTCGTCGAGGACGGCATCGTGCGCAACTCGGCGGGGACGATCCTCGGCGCCGACAACAAGGCCGCCGTCGTCGCGATGGTCGAGGCCGTGCGCCGGCTCGTCGAGGACGGGCGCCCGCACGCCGGCGTCGAGCTGCTCCTGACGCCCAAGGAAGAGGTCGGCCTCGTGGGGGCGGCGGCGTTCGACGAGTCGCGGCTGCACGCCCGCGTCGGCTACGTCTACGACATGGCGGCGCCGATCGGGACGGTGATCATGGCCGCGCCGCACTCGCGGAAGCTCGACTTCCGCTTCCACGGGCGGGCGGCGCACTCGGGGATGTACCCCGAGGAGGGCCGCTCGGCCATCGCCGCGGCGTCCCGCGCGATCGCCGACTTCCGCCTCGGGCGGCTCGACGACGAGACGACGACGAACGTCGGCACGATCCGGGGCGGGACGGCGCGCAACATCGTCCCGGAGTGGTGCGGGTTCGAGGCGGAGGCGCGCTCGCTGGACGACCGCAAGCTCGCCGACGTGGTCGAGGAGATGCTCGAGGCCGCGACGTTCGCCGCGAGCCTCGCGGAGTGCGACGTCGAGACCGAGCTGAGCGAGGACTACCGCGGCTACCGGTTCAAGCGCGACGACGCGGTCGTGCGGCTCGCCCTTGCCGCCCTGGAGCGCACGGGGCACGAGGTGCGGCTCGAGACGACCGGCGGCGCGGCGGACGCGAACGTCTTCAACGAGCGCGGGCTCGAGTGCCTGAACCTCGCGAACGGGATGACGGACATCCACACGCCGAACGAGCACATCGCCGTGGCCGACCTCGACGCGATGGTGGACGTGACGCTCGCGCTGATCGATGCCGCTCACGCTTAGGCGCGGGCGCGTCACCGCGATCGTCGGGCAGCTCGAAGGCCTCGTCCGGATCGAGGTCGACGGGACGCCGTGCATCGCCTACCCGCGCCTGACCGGTCCTGTCGAGGTCGACGACGAGGTGCTCGTGAACACGCAGGCGCGCGAGCTCGCGCTCGGCTCGGGCGGCTTCGACGTCCTCTACGCGAACCTGACGCGCGGGCTCGACCTGCCCGCCGAGGAGGGCGCGCACGTGGTCGCCCTGCCGTACACCCCGGGGCAAGTAACAGTCTGTTACTTGGAGGAGACCGCCGAGCTCGCGGATTCGCTCGCCGGCCTCCCGGTCGTGCTCTGCACCGTGCACAGCCAGGTCGCGCCCGTCTGCGCCGGGCTCCGGGGCCTGCGCGTCGCGTACGTGCAGGTGGCGGGCGGCGCGCTGCCGGTCTCGCTGTCGGACACTGTGCGCGCGCTCAAGGAGCGCGACCTGCTCGAGGTCGCGTGCGCCGTTGCGCCGTGCCTCGACGGCGACGCCCAGTTCGTGAGCGCCGCGGCGGCGCTCGCGTGGGCGAGCGCGCGGGGCCACGAGGCCGTCGTGTGCTCGGTCGGGCCGGGGATCGTCGGCACGGGCTCGCGGCTCGGCCACGGAGCGCTCGCGCTCGCCGACGTCGCGAACGTCGCGCTCGCGCTCGGCGGCCGTCCGGTGCTCGCAGTCCGCACCTCTGACGCCGACGAGCGCGAACGCCATCGCGGCGTCTCGCACCACGCGCGGACGGTGCAGGAGCTCGCGCTCGGCGAGCTCGTCGTTGCGAGCGACACGGACGGCGAGGACTGGGAGGACGCCTGCGCGGGTCTGCCGCTCTCGCACATGGGCCGCGGGCCCGGGGACGACCCCGCGTTCTTCCGCGCGGCCTACGCGGCCGGTCGCGCCGCGCGCAGGCTGATCTCTGAGAGCGTCTCGCCGGCCGAGACGGGGTATCGTTGCCCGCGGTGAAGATCGGCGTCGCGAAGGAGATCAAGCCGGACGAGTACCGCGTGGCGCTGACTCCCGCCGGCGCGCGCGAGCTCGTCCAGCGCGGTCACGACGTGGCGATCGAGACCGGCGCGGGCGTCGGGAGCTCGTTCGCCGACGACGCGTACACCGCCGCCGGCGCGCGCATCGCGGGCGTCGACGACGTCTGGGGCGACTCCGAGCTGCTCCTGAAGGTGAAGGAGCCGATCGCGCCGGAGTACGAGCGGCTGCGCGAGGGGCTCGTGCTGTTCACGTACCTGCACATCGCCGCCGACGAGCCGCTCACGCGCGCGCTCGTCGACAGCGGGATCACGGCCGTCGCCTACGAGACGGTCGAGACGCCGGACCGGAGGCTGCCGCTGCTCGCGCCGATGAGCGAGATCGCCGGCCGGCTCGCGGCGCAGGCGGGCGCGTACTTCCTCGAGAAGCCGCTGGGCGGGCGAGGCCTGCTGCTCGGCGGCGTGCCGGGCGTCGCGCGCGGCTCGGTCGTCGTGATCGGCGGCGGGATGGTCGGCTACAACGCGGCCGTGATCGCGCTCGGCCTGGGCGCGAACGTGACGATCCTCGAGCGTTCGATCGACCGCATGCGCGAGCTGGAGGAGATCCTCGGCTCCCGCGCCAACCTGCTCATGTCGTCCGCGCTCCAGATCGAGGAGTCCGTCGCGGAGGCCGACGTCGTGATCGGGGCGGTCCTGATCCCCGGCGCGGTCGCGCCGAAGCTCGTGACGCGCGAGATGGTCACGGCGATGAAGGACGGCGCCGTGATCGCGGACGTCGCGATCGATCAGGGCGGCTGCGTCGCGACGGCGCGGCCGACCACGCACAGCGACCCGGTCTACACCGTCGACGGCGTCACGCACTACTGCGTCGCGAACATGCCGGGCGCCGTGCCGGTGACGTCGACGAAGGCGCTCACGAACGCGACCCTTCCCTACGTCGAGGCGATCGCGAACAACGGTCTCCGCGAGGCGATCGCGCAGGATCCCGCGCTCGCGCTCGGCGTCAACGTGGTCGACGGCAAGATCACCTACGAGGCGGTCGCCGACGCGCACGGCCTCGAGTACTCGCCGCTCGACGACGTCCTGCCGCTCGCCCCGGTCTAGCCCGCGTCCTCCGCGGGCGCCGGCTTCTCCTCCTTCTCGGCCGGCGACACCTTGACGACGACCCACGTCACAGCGGCCGCGAGCGCGATCACGCAGGCGGCGAACAAGAGGATGCCGACCAGGCCGAGGGCGTCGTCCATGCGCGGACTAGGATAGCCCCATGCCCCGCGCGTGCGTGATCGTGCTGGACGCGGTCGGGGTCGGCGCCCTCCCGGACGCGGCGGAGTACGGCGAAGACGATGCGGTCTCGAACACGCTCGGCAACGTCGCCCGCGCGGTCGGCGGGCTCGACCTCCCGAACCTCGAGGCCCTCGGCCTCGGCAACGTCATGCCGCTCGAGGGCTGCCCGCCGCAGCCTGGGGCACCCGCGATCGCCGGACGCCTGCTGGAACGCTCGAAGGGGAAGGACACGACCACAGGGCACTGGGAGCTGATGGGCATCGTCACGGCGCAGGCGTTCCCGACCTACCCGCACGGCTTCCCGCACGACGTGATCGACCCGTTCATGCACCGGACCGGCCGCGGCGTGCTCGGGAACAAGGCGGCGTCCGGCACGGAGATCATCCAGGAGCTCGGCGAGGAGCATCAGCGCACCGGCAAGTGGATCGTCTACACGTCCGCGGACTCGGTCTTCCAGATCGCGGCGCACGAGGAGACGATCCCGCTCGAAGAGCTCTACGCCGGCTGCAAGATCGCCCGCGAGATCCTCACCGGCAAGCACCGCGTCGGACGCGTGATCGCGCGGCCGTTCGAGGGCGAGCCCGGCAACTACACGCGCACGCCGAACCGACACGACTTCTCGGTCGAGCCGCGGACGCCGAACTACCTGACGCTGCTCCAGGACGCCGGTGTGAAGGTGCACGGCGTCGGCAAGATCCGCGACATCTTCGCGGGCGTCGGCATCGACGAGTCGCACCCGACGAAGTCGAACGTCGAGGGAATCTCGGAGACGATCCGCCTCCTCCAGGAGTCGGACGACGGCACGCTCGTGTTCGTCAACCTCGTGGAGACGGACATGCTCTGGGGCCACCGGAACGACCCCGAGAACTTCCACCGCTGCCTCCAGGACTTCGACCGGCGGCTCACGGACATCCTCGACGCGCTCAAGCCAGGCGACCTGCTCGTCCTCAGCTCCGACCACGGGTGCGACCCGACCACGCCGAGCACGGACCACTCGCGCGAGCACGCGCTGCTGCTCGCCTACGCGGAGGGCCGGAACGCGAACGGGCACGTGCACGAGGGCGGCGAGTTCGCCGACGTGGGCGCGACCGTGAACGCCTGGCTCGGCGGCAAGTCGCCGGGGCGCGGGATTCCCGGCCGGTCGATCTTCGCGGAGTGATCCGGCCCGCCGAGCTGATCCAGCGCAAGCGGGACGGCGGCGAGCTCGAGCCCGACGAGCTCGCGGAGCTCGTGCTCGGCTACGCGCGCGACGAGGTGCCGGATTACCAGATGGCCGCGTTCTGCATGGCCGTCTTCTTCCGCGGGCTCAGTCCGGCGGAGACGTTCGCGCTCACCGACGCGATGGTCCGGAGCGGCGACACGCTCGACCTCGCCTCTGCGCTGGGCCGGACCGTCGTCGACAAGCACTCGACCGGCGGCGTGGGGGACAAGACCTCGATCGCGGTCGGGCCCGTGGTGGCGGCGTGCGGCGTCCCCTTCGGGAAGATGAGCGGCCGCGGGCTCGGCCACACGGGCGGGACGCTCGACAAGCTCGAGGCGATCCCGGGCTTCCGCGTCGAGCTCTCGGAGGAGGAGTTCGTCGCGCAGGTCCGCGAGGTCGGCCTCGCGATCATCGGGCAGACGGGCGACCTCGTGCCCGCGGACAAGCGGCTGTACGGGCTTCGCGACGTCACCGCGACCGTCGACAACGTGCAGCTGATCGCTGCGAGCATCATGTCGAAGAAGATCGCCGCGGGCGCCGATGCGATCGTGCTCGACGTCAAGGTGGGGGACGGCGCGTTCATGAAGACCCTCGAGGACGCGCGGACGCTCGCGCGCACGATGATCGAGCTCGGGGAGCGCGCCGGCCGCCGGGTCGCGTGCCTGCTCACCGACATGGACCAGCCGCTCGGGCGTGCGGTCGGCAACGCGCTCGAGCTGCGCGAAGCGCGCGCAACCCTGCGCGGCGAGGGCCCGTCCGACTTCACGGAGCTCGTCCTCAGCGCGTCGGCGCACCTGCTCGCGTTCTCTGACCTCGGCATCGACGAGGCCGAGGGGCGCCGGCGCGCGGAGGCGACGCTCGGCGACGGCAGCGCGCTCGAGCGCTACGAGCGGTGGATCCGCGCGCAGGGCGGCGACCCGAGCGAGGACGTCCTCCCGCAGGCGCCCGTCGTCCGACCGGTCGAGGCGCCGACGGGCGGGCACGTCCACGCGCTGCGCGCGCTGCCCGTCGGGATCGCGGCGCTCGAGCTCGGCGCGGGGCGCGTGCGGAAGGACGACGCGATCGACCACGCCGTCGGCGTCGTCTGCATGCGCAAGCGTGGCGACGCCGTGCAGCCCGGCGAGGCGCTCGCCGAGCTCCACGCACCCGACGAGGACGCGGCGACGGCGAGCGCCGAGGCCGTGCTCGCGGCCTACGAGCTCGGGCCCGAGGCGCCGCCGGAGCGGCCGATCGTGCTCGACGTCGTCACCTGATGCCCGAGCTGCCCGAGGTCGAGACCGTCCGGTCGAGCCTGGAGCCGGTGCTCGCGGGCCGGCGGCTGGAGCGCGTCGAGATCGGCGACCCGCGGCTGACGCGCCCGTTCGACCCCGACGTCGTGGCGCGCAGCCTCGTCGGCGAGACGGTCGCGCACGTCCGCCGCCGCGGGAAGTACCTGATCGTCCTGTTCGAGAGCGGACGGGCGCTGCTCGTGCACCTCCGCATGACGGGGAGCTTTCGCCGCGACGACGACCCGCACGCGCGCGCGACGATCGCGCTCGACGACGGCTCGCAGCTCGTCTACCGCGACGTCCGCCGGTTCGGCACCTGGCTCGTGCTCGAGCCGGGTGAGCTCGACCCCTACCTCGAGGCGCGGATCGGCGGCGAGCCGCTCGAGCGCGCCTTCACGCCGGCGGTGCTCGCGGCGCGGCTGGCAGGGCGGAAGGCGCCGGTGAAGGCCGCGCTGCTCGACCAGCGCACGGTCGCTGGCCTGGGGAACATCTACGTCGACGAGGCGCTCTGGCGGGCGCGCGTGCACCCGCTGCGGCCGGCGGGGGAGCTCGACGAGGACGAGCTCCGCCGCGTGCACCGCGCGATCCGCGACGCGCTGCGCATGGGCATCCGCCGCCAGGGCGCGTCGCTTCGCGACTACGCGCAGCCCGACGGGGCGCGCGGCCGGATGCAGGACGAGTTCAAGGTCTACGGCCGCGAGGGCGAGCCGTGCGACCGGTGCGGCACGCCGATCGAGAAGACGCGCGCCGGCGGGCGCGGCACGTGGTACTGCCCGTCGTGCCAACGGTGGCGAGGGCCGGCGAGCAAGTAACAGTCTGTTACTTGGGTCGGGCTACGCGGCCTGATCGAGCAGCGGCTCGAGACGGCCCTCGCTGTCGAGCCGCAGGAGCTCCGTGTAGCCGCCGATCGGCCGGCCGACGATGAGCACCTGGGGCACCGTGAAGCCGCCGGTCTCGTCGAGCAGCTTCTGCCGGAAGCCGATCTCGTCGTCGAGCGGGATCTCGTCGTACTCGAGCCCGCGCTCGTCGAGAAGCGCCTTCGCGCGCCTCGAGTACCCGCACCAGCGGGTCGTGTAGATACGGATGTCCGCCACGTACGTACAACGCTCCAACTCGGCGATCGGGTGCGGCCCCTAGACTCGATCGCGTGGCCGGGCGCACCTACAGGACGGAGGCGGTGGTGCTGCGCTCGCTGCGCCTCGGCGAGGCCGACCGCGTCCTCCACCTCTACACGCTCGAGCGCGGCAGGGTCGGCGCGGTCGCGAAGGGGATCCGCCGGACGAAGTCCCGCTTCGGGGGGCGCCTCGAGCCGCTCTCCCACGTCGAGGCGATGCTCCACCAGGGCGGCGGGGAGCTCCAGACCGTCACTGGGGCCCAGCTGATCCGGGCCCATCACGCGGCGCGGGAGGACGGGTACCGCCTCGCGGTCGGCCTGGTCGGGGCCGAGGCGATGCTCCGGCTCTTCGGCGAGCCCGAGGCGAACCCGCGCGCGTTCGACGCCGTGACGAAGTTCCTCGACCTACTCGACGAGCTCCCGCCGCGCACGACGAGGCCGGCGCTCGACCCGCTCGCGCTCTCGTTCCAGCTCAAGCTCCTCTGGCTGTCCGGCTACCTCCCGCACCTGACGAGCTGCGCCAACTGCGGCCGCACGGACGAGCTCGTCGGCTACTCGCCGCAGGCGGGCGGTGCGGTGTGCCGGGTCTGCGCCGAGGGCGCGATCGTGCTCTCGCCCGCGGGCCGCGACGGGATCGAGACGCTCCTCAGCACGCCGCTCGCGGACGCGGCGGCGGCGAGCCTCGACGACCGCGGCGCGCGGGAGGCGCTCGCGGTCGTGACCGCCTCGTACGAGTTCCACGGCGGCTTCCGCCTGCGCACGCTGAAGAGCGCCTAGGCGAGCCGCTCGGCCAGGTAGCGCAGCGCGATCGGGTAGCGCCAGACGATCCCGCCGTGCTTGCCCTCGAAGAGCTCGTAGAAGACGTCGGTCACGCCCACGCGCTCGAGCTCGCGGCGGAACGCCTCCGCGCCGAGGTCGAGGTAGTACTCGTCGCGCTTGCCCGCGTCGACGTAGATCGCGCGCAGGCCGCGCAGCGTCTCCGCGTGCCGCTCGACCATTCGCACCGGGTCCCACTCCAGCCAGCGCTCCCAGACGTCCGGGAGCAGGCGGCCGGTGTCGTCGAACGGCAGCCGCACCGTCCCGTCGTCGTCGGCGGAGTAGGCGGCGGCCATGCCCCAGGAGTTGACGAGCACGAAGTCGCCGGGCTTCGTCACGAGCGGACGCGAGTGGAAATCCTCCCAGAAGCGCTCGTACGAGCCGTCGTGCTTGTCGCGCAGCAGGCGCGCGGTCTCCGGGAAGTCCTTCGCATAGCAGGCCTCGAAGAGCGCGTCACCGGCGTGCGTCGCGAAGCCGCCGAAGAGGTCCGGGCGCAGCATCGGCGTCACCATCGCGCCGTAGCCGCCCGACGACTTGCCCTGGATCCCGCGGTGCGCCGCCTCCGCGAGCGTCGGGTAGCGCGCGTCGACCCACGGGACGACCTCGTCGCAGAGGTACGTGTGGTAGTTCCCGATCGCGGGCGAGTCGAGGAACTGCGAGCCGCCGATCTTCGTCCACGCGTCGACCCAGACGACGATCGCCGGCGGGACCTCGCCCGAGGCGAACACCTCGTCGCAGAGCTCCGGGTAGGTCTGCGCGCCGAAGGGCGAGCGGTTCCGCCACATGTCGAGCTGGCCGGTGTACCCCTGGATCACGTAGATCGACGGGTATCGCTTCGACTCGTCGTAGCCGGGCGGCAGGTAGACCCAGAGCGGGCGCTCGTGCGGGTCGCCGAGCCTGTTGCCGCGCAGCGCGTCGCTGACGACGACGTGCTCCTCGAAGCGCCCCGCGCCCTCGTAGCGCCAGGGAGGGCCGAGCGTGCTCACGCCTTCGGGCTCCGCCACTCGCGCCGCAGCGCGTCCCCCAGCCAGTCCGCGACGCCCTCGAGCGGCAGCCGCTCCTGCGCGAGCGAGTCGCGGTCCCGCACCGTGACGGTCGAGTCCACGAGCGTCTGCTCGTCGGCGGTGAACGCGAACGGCGTGCCGATCTCGTCCTGCCGTCGGTAGCGCCTCCCGATCGCGCCGCTGTCGTCGTACTCGACGAGGAACTCCTTGCGGAGCTGCTCGAACAGTGCGCGCGCCTTCGCGACCAGGTCCTCATTCTTGCCGATCAGCGGCAGCACCGCGGCCTTGACCGGCGCGAGCGCGGGGTGGAGGCGCAGCACCGTGCGCTCGCGCTCGGCGACGACCTCCTCGTCGTACGCGTCGATCAGGAACGCGAGGAACATCCGCTCGAGGCTGACCGCGGGCTCGATCACGTGCGGGACGAAGCGCTCGCCGGTCCCGGCGTCGACCCACTCGAGCTTCGTGCCGGAGTGCTCGCTGTGCTGCCGGAGGTCGTAGTCGCCGCGGTTCGCGATCCCCTCGAGCTCCGACCAGCCGATCGGGTAGTGGTACTCGAGGTCGCTCGTCGCGCTCGAGTAGTGCGAGAGCTCCTCGGCATCGTGCTCGCGAACTCGGAGATGGCTGTCGCGGAGGCCGTAGCGCCGGTACCACGCGACGCGCTCGTCGATCCACGTGCGGTACCACCGGTCGGCGTCGGCCGGCGGCACGAAGTACTCCATCTCCATCTGCTCGAACTCGAGCACGCGGAAGAGGAAGTTCCCGGGCGTGATCTCGTTGCGGAACGACTTCCCACCGACGTTGGCGATCCCGAACGGCGGCTTTCGCCGCGCGAGCTGCGCCACGTTCTTGAAGTTGACGAAGATCCCCTGCGCCGTCTCCGGGCGGAGGTAGACCTTGGAGCCCGTCTCCTGGACGGGGCCGACGGTCGTCTCGAACATCAGGTTGAACTGCCGGGCCTCGGTCAGGTCGCAGAGCTCCGTCTCGCCGGGTCGCTTCGACGGTCGCGCGCCGCAGTGCTCCTCGTCGAGCTTGTCCGCACGGAACCGGAGCTTGCAGTGGCGGCAGTCCACGAGCGGGTCGGTGAAGCCCGCGACGTGCCCGGACGCCTCCCAGACGCGCGGGTTGAGGATGATCGCGGTGTCGAGGACGACGACGTCCTCGCGCTCCTGGACCATCGCCTCGAGCCAGCGCGCGCGGAGGTTGTTCTTCAGCAGCACCCCGTAGTGGCCGTAGTCGTACGAGGAGCCGAGCCCGCCGTAGATCTCCGACGAGGGGAAGACGAACCCGCGCCGGCGGCAGAGCGACACGATCTTCTCCATCGTCACGGCGTGCTCCGTCATCGGACGGAAGAGGTTATCGCCCGACATCGCCCGACCCCGAACGCACGAGAGCGGCCCCGCCGGCCGCCCTCGAGCTTGGTGCATCTACCTGGAGGAGTGGTGCGTCTTCAACTCAAGCGGACCCGCCTGAGAGTTGCCTGAAGAAGGGCTAGGGACTTCCTGAAGCCGGAGCCGGAAGCGCGCTCCCCCGTCCGCGGCGTTCTCGGCGCTGACGCTGCCGCCGTGCTCGTCGACGACCTGGCGCACGATCGCGAGCCCGAGGCCGGAGCCCGGGACCGAGCGCGCGCTCGGCGCGCGGTAGAAGCGGTCGAAGACGTGGGGGAGGTCGTCCGGGTCGATCCCGGGCCCGTGGTCGCGGACCGTGAGCTCGCCGCCCGCGAGCGCGACCTCGACGGTCGCGCCGGGCGGGCTCCACTTCGCCGCGTTGTCGAGGAGGTTCCCGATCGCCCGCTCGAGCCGCCCGGGGACGCCCTCGACCGGCGTCGGCTCGAGGCGCACGTCGAACACGACGCCGTTCGCCGTCCTCCGGCTCCGCTCGAGCGCGTTCTCGACGACCTCGTCGAGCAGCACGGGCTCGGGGCTCGCCTCCTCGCCGCGCGAGAGGTCGAGCAGGTCGGCAACGACGTCGGTCAGCTGCTCGGCCTGCGAGCGGATCTCGTCGAGGATCCGCGCCCGCTCGTCCTCGGGGAGCCCGTTGCCCCGCTGGAGCACCTCGACGTTCATGCGCATGCTCGTCAGCGGCGTCCGCAGCTCGTGCGACGCGTCGGCGACGAAGCGCGCCTGCGTGCGCAACGAGTCGTCGAGCTCGCTCAGCATCGAGTTGAAGCTGTCGGCGAGGCGGCCGATCTCGTCACGGTTGGTCGCCTCGATCCGTTGCGTCAGGTCGCGCGTGGCGGCCACGCGCTCCGCGGTCTCCGTCAGCCGTCGCACCGGCGACACCGCCGTGCGCGAGACGAGCAGGCCGAGCACCGCCGCGAGCGCGATGCCTCCGGCGGAGATCAGCGCGAGGAAGCCGGCGAGCCGGTCGAGCGTGCGGTCGACCTCGTCGAGCGGGCGCGCGATCTGGACCGCCAGACCGGGCGCGTAGCGCACGGTGAGAATGCGGACGTGCACGTCGGCGACCGTGGCGTCCTCGAAGAACGGCTCGCGGGTGCCGTCGGCGACGGCCCGCGCGCCTTCCGCCGGGAGCGGGATCGTCGCGTTCGGCAGGCGGTACACCTCGCCGCCGCCCGTCACGAGCTGGGCGTAGCCGCCCGCGCCGCCGAGCGGCGGCTCCTCGAGCTGGAAGTCGATCGGCGAATCGGGCGGGACGGTCACCTGCTGAGCCCGAGCGCGGAGCGCGTCGTCGATCTCGTCGCGGAGCTGCGCGCGGACGAGGCCGTACGCCACGAGCGAGGAGGCGACGATCGCGGCGGCGACGGCGGCGGCCGACGCGAGCGCGAGGCGCGTGCGGAAGGTCACGGGTCGCGGAGAACGTAGCCCACGCCGCGCACGGTGTGGATCAACCGAGGCTCGCCGTCGGCCTCCAGCTTGCGGCGCAGGTAGCTGACGTACACCTCGAGCGCGTTCGAGCGCGGGCCGAAGTCGTAGTCCCAGACGCGGTCGAAGATGACCGCGCGCGTCAGCACCTGCCGCGGGTTGCGGAGGAAGAGCTCGAGCAGCAGGAACTCGGTGCGGGTGAGCTCGATCCGGCGCGGGCCGCGGTGGACGTCGCGGGCCGCCAGGTCGATGACGAGGTCCGCAAAGCGGAGCACGTCGTGCTCGGCGCTCGTCGTGCGGCGCAGGAGCGCCCGGAGCCGCGCGTGGAGCTCCTCGAGCGCGAACGGCTTCACGAGGTAGTCGTCGGCGCCGGCGTCGAGCCCCGCGACGCGGTCGCCGACGGCGTCGCGCGCGGTCAGCATCAGCACGGGCGTCCGGTCGTCGGCGGCGCGGAGCCGGCGGCAGACCTCGAGGCCGTCCACCTGCGGCATCAGCACGTCCAGGACGACCGCGTCCGCGCTGTGCGCGGAGAGCCGCCGGAGCGCCTCGTCCCCGTCCGCGGCCAGCTCGACGTCGTAGCCCTCGAGCTTGAGCGCCCGCTCGAGGGCGCTCCGGACCGCGGGCTCGTCGTCGACCACCAGGACGCGCATACGCGAAGTGTCGCCTCAGAACCTGGGTCCCCGCTGAGAAGCCGTTAACCGATCCCCAACCGACCTCTCAGCCCGGTCCCAGACCCGTTGGGTTTGATGGAAGCCACACGAGCCCAGGAGACAGTGATGTTCCGGAGATTCCTCATCGGCTTCCTCGCCCTCACCGCCGCCGTCGCGATCGGCGCCGGCGCGGGGATCGGGGTCTGGGAGGCCACGCAGTCCGACGACGAGGCGGCCGAGACGACGGAGGCCTCGCCGTCGACGACACCCGTCGCGAGCAGCGACGGCGACCTCACCATCAACGAGATCTACGAGCGCGCGAAGGACGGCGTCGTGCACATCACGACGCAGGTGGGCGGTTCCGACCCGTTCTCGCCGCAGGGCGGGGCGACCGGGAGCGGCTTCGTGATCGACCAGGAGGGCCACATCGTCACGAACCAGCACGTCGTCGCCGATGCGCGGACCGTGGAGGTGCGCTTCGCGAGCGGCGAGGAGTTCCGCGCCCGCGTCGTCGGCACCGACCCCTCCACCGACGTCGCGCTGCTCGAGCTCCAGAACCCGCCGGCCGACCTGAAGCCGCTCGACCTCGGCTCCGCGGAGGACCTCGAGATCGGCGACCTCGTCGTCGCGATCGGGAGCCCGTTCGGCCTCGAGGGGACGGTCACCGCGGGGATCGTCAGCGCGCTCGACCGCGAGCTGACTGCGCCCGACGGCTTCACGATCGACGGGGCGGTCCAGACCGACGCCGCGATCAACCCCGGCAACAGCGGCGGCCCGCTGCTGGACGGGCAGGGGCGCGTCGTCGGCGTCAACTCGCAGATCACGTCGGAGTCCGGTGCCAACGACGGGATCGGCTACGCCGTCCCGGCCGAGACGATCCGCAAGGTCGTGACCGCGCTCGAGGCCGGGCGCACGATCGAGCGGCCGTACCTGGGCGTGCGCATGACCGACGCCGACGACGGCGCGCAGATCATCGAGGTCTCGAGCGGGAGCCCCGCGGCCGAGGCCGGCCTGGAGCCGGGCGACGTGGTCGTCGAGGTGAACGGCGAGGCGATCGGCTCGTCGGACGACCTCCGCACCGCGGTGGCGGACCGCGAGCCGGGCGAGCAGCTCGAGCTGCGCGTGCGCTCCGACGGGAACGAGCGCACCGTCCAGGTCGAGCTGGGCACGAGGCCGACGGGGTAGCTCCGTCAGACTGTGCGCGTGGTCGTCGCGCCCGTGGAGCTCCACATCGTGTCGGACTCCACGGGGGAGACGGCCACGCGGCTCGTCCACGCGCTCGAGGCGCAGTTCCCCGACCAGCCGTTCGAGGAGGTCCGGCACCCGCGCGTGGAGTCGGTCGACGACCTCGAGCTCGCCGTGCGGCGTGCCCGCGGACGTCCGGCGGTCGTCTTCTACACGCTCGTCAAGCCGGAGCTGCGCGACGCGATGCGCCGGGCCTGCCGGCGGGCGCGCGTCCACTACTGCGACCTGCTCGGGCAGCCGATCGACGCGGTCTCGCGGGTGGCGGGCGTCGCGTCGCAGGGCCGAGCGGGGGCGCGGGCGCCGCTCGACGCCGGCTACTTCCGCCGGATCGAGGCGATCGAGTTCGCGGTCAAGTACGACGACGGGGTCGGCGGCGGCCTCGACGACGCGGACGTCGTGCTGGTCGGCGTGTCGCGGACCTCGAAGACCCCGCTCTCGATCTACCTCGGCTACCTCGGCTACAAGACCTCGAACGTCCCGATCGTCGCGGGCATCGAGCCGCCGCAGGATCTGTTCACGGTCGACCAGGCGAAGGTCGTCGGGCTCACGATCGACGCGAACCGGCTCGCGGAGATCCGCCAGGCGCGGGCGCGGAGCTTCGGCGGGACCGCGCGGCAGTACTCGGAGCTCGTGAAGATCTACGAGGAGCTCGCGCTCGCCGAGGTCGTGCACCGCCGGCTCGGCTGCCCGGTGATCGACGTCTCCGACCTCTCGATCGAGGAGACCGCACAGCGCGTGATCCGCACGGTCGAGCAGCGCCGCCTCGACGCCGAGGGTGTGCGCGCGTGAGCCGCGACCTGCGCGAGAAGGGCACGGTGCCGCTCCGCTACTGGGCGATGTGGTGGTTCGCCCTCGCGGTCGCGATGGTGGCGTTCTACGTCGTCCTGACCCCGATCTGGATCGGGATCAGGGTGGCGGGCTGGCTGGCCGCGCGCCGAGCCTAGAGCTCGCGCGCGTCGTGCGGCGTCTCCGAGCCCGGCTCGACGCGGTAGGCGCGCTTGCCCCGGAGCGCGCTCACGACCTCCGCGAGCTCGGTGCCTTCGAAGTGGAGCCCGACGCCGTCCTCCGCCGCCCAGCCCGCGGGGAAGCCGTCGTCCACGAGCTGCCGGTAGCGGGGCCGGCGCAGCTCCTCGCCGTCGTAGTGCGGGCACGCGCTCCCGGGGAGGAAGCCGAGCCCGTCGCGCATGCCCTCGAGCTGCGGCCCGAACGAGTCGGTCAGCGCCGCCTCGAACCAGCAGATCATCCCGGCGCTCGAGCCGCAGAGGACGACGCCCTGCTCCCAGGCCTCGCGCAGCGCCTCGTCCATCCCGTGCACGCGCCAGATCGCGAGCATGTTCGCGGTGTTGCCCCCGCCGACGTAGATCACGTCCTGCGAGCACACGAACCGGCGCAGGTCCTCGGGCGGCCAGGGGAAGAACGAGAGGTGGGACGCCTCCGCCTTCGGCGCGAAGGTCGAGTAGAAGCGGACCACGAACGAGTCGTCCTCCGAGCTCGCGGTCGGGACGAAGCAGACACGCCGTCCCCGGGCGAGCCCGAGGATGTAGTCGTCCAGGGCGGTTCCCAGGCCGTACCCGCCCATCGCCACGATGTGCCGTTCCGCCACCGTGTGGGAGTATTCCCGCCGAGTGGCCACGTACGTCTACTCGTTCGACGAGCCGGCGCCGGGCGGCCGCGAGCTGCTCGGCGGGAAGGGCGTCGGCCTCGCCGAGATGACGCAGCTCGGGATCCCGGTGCCCGCGGGGTTCACGATCACGACCGACGCGTCACGCGCTGCGATGAGCGGCCCGGTCCCCGAGGGCCTGGACGCGGAGGTCGACGAGCACCTCGCGCGACTCGAGCAGAGCTCGGGCAAGCGCTTCGGCGACCCCGACGACCCGCTCCTCGTCTCGGTGCGCTCCGGGGCGGCGGTCTCGATGCCGGGGATGATGGACACGATCCTGAACCTCGGGCTGAACGACGTCGCCGTGGAGGGTCTCGCCCGCGCGACGGGCAACGCCCGCTTCGCGCGCGACTCGTACCGCCGCCTGATCCAGATGTACGGGGAGGTGGTGGACGGGATCGACGGGCACCGCTTCGAGCGCTCGCTTGCCGACCTGAAGGCGAAGCGCGGAACCTCGCAGGACACCGACCTGACGGCGGACGACCTCGCCGAGCTGATCGAGTCGTACAAGCGGACCTACCGCGACGAGACGGGCGACGAGTTCCCGCAGGACGCGCGCGAGCAGCTCCGGCGCGCGGTGCGGGCCGTCTTCGACTCCTGGGAGAACCCTCGAGCGCAGGTGTACCGCCGCGCGCACGGCATCCCCGACGACATCGGCACCGCCGTCAACGTCGTCCAGATGGTCTTCGGGAACAAGGGCGACGACTGCGGAACCGGGGTGTGCTTCACGCGCGACCCCTCGACCGGCGAGCAGGGCCTGTACGGCGAGTTCCTCGCGAACGCGCAGGGTGAGGACGTCGTTGCCGGGATTCGCACCCCGGAGCCGCTCGAGGCGATGGAGTCGCGGCTCCCCGACGCCTTTCGGCAGCTGCTCGACACGATGCGCCGCCTCGAGGAGCACTACCGCGACATCCAGGACATCGAGTTCACCGTCGAGGAGGGCGCGCTGTACCTCCTCCAGACGCGCTCGGCGAAGCGCACGGCCGCCGCGGCGCTGAAGGCGGCGGTCGACATGGTCGACGACGGCCTGATCACGCGCGACGAGGCGATCGCGCGGATCGACCCGGCGCAGCTCGACCAGCTGCTCCACCCGATGCTCGACCCGCGCGCGAGCTACGCCGTCGCGGCGCAGGGCCTGAACGCGAGCCCCGGCGCGGCGTGCGGCGTGATCGTCTTCGACGCGGACACGGCTGCCGACCGGGGGGAGCGAGAGGACGTGATCCTCGTGCGCTGGGAGACGACGCCCGACGACATCCACGGGATGATCGCCGCGAAGGGGATCCTCACCGTCCACGGCGGCATGACCTCGCACGCGGCCGTCGTCGCGCGGGGCATGGGCACGCCGTGCGTCGCGGGCTGCGAGGACCTCTCGCTCGACCTGAAGGCCCGAACCGCTCGCATCGGCGACCAGGATCTGCGCGAGGGCGACGTGATCACGATCGACGGCGGCACCGGCCGCGTGATCGTCGGCGCCGTCGACCTCGTGCCGCCGCGGATCAACGAGGACTTCCAGACGGTCCTCGCGTGGGCCGACGACGTTCGCCGCCTCAAGGTTCGCGCAAACGCGGACACGCCGGACGACGCGGCGCGCGCCCGCGAGTTCGGCGCCGAGGGGATCGGCCTCTGCCGCACCGAGCACATGTTCTTCGGCGACGAGCGGCTGCCGGTGATGCAGGAGATGATCATGGCGCGGGACGAGGAGGGCCGCCGCCGCGCGCTCGATCGGCTCCTCCCGATGCAGCAGGCCGACTTCGAGGGGATCTTCGAGGCGATGGCGGGCCTGCCCGTCACGATCCGGCTGCTCGACCCGCCGCTGCACGAGTTCCTGCCCGCGCCCGAGGAGGCGTCCGAGGAGATGCGGGCGCGCATCAGGCAGCTCCAGGAGGCGAACCCGATGCTCGGCACGCGCGGCTGCCGGCTCGGGCTCCAGTTCCCCGAGATCTACGAGATGCAGGTGCGCGCGATCGTCCGGGCGGCCCGCGCGGTGCAGGACCGGACGGGTGACGCGCCGCTCGTCGAGATCATGCACCCGCTCGTCGGCTTCGCCGAGGAGCTCCGGCGGCTGCGCGAGCTGACCGTGGCGGTCGCGGCCGAGGAGAACGACGTCGAGTATCTGTGCGGGACGATGATCGAGCTCCCGCGCGCGTGCATCCGCGCCGACGAGATCGCCGAGCACGCCGACTTCTTCTCCTTCGGCACGAACGACCTGACCCAGACGGCGCTCGGCTTCTCGCGCGACGACGCGGAGGGCAAGTTCCTGACGCACTACCTCCACGAGCGGGTGCTCGACACCAACCCGTTCGAGCACCTCGACGAGAGCGGCGTCGGCGACCTGATGCGAATCGCGGTCGAGCGTGGCCGCAGCGCCAAGGAAAGCCTCAAGCTCGGGATCTGCGGCGAGCACGGCGGCGACCCGGCCTCGGTCGCGTTCTGCCACGACCTCGGCCTCGACTACGTGTCGTGCTCGCCGTTCCGCGTCCCGCTCGCGCGGCTCGCGGCGGCGCAGGCAGCGCTCGCCGAGCGCGGCGCGACGTACGTCGCTGCGGGCGGCTAGACGAACTCTGAGACCGACCAGTACGCGAGCGCGACGCTGGC
>JAICPI010000102.1 GCA_025929895.1 Thermoleophilia bacterium | reverse complement strand
TGAACCCGACGACGCGGAAGTTCGACTGGTGCACGCGCAGGAGCGCGCCCGTCTCGGGGCCGACCGCCCGCTCGTAGTCGGCCGCGCGCGTCCTGTTCGTCGTCCCGACCTCGACGAGACGCGCGCCGGAGCGAGCGAGCACGTCGGGGATCCGGAAGCCGTCGCCGATCTCGATCAGCTCGCCCCGCGAGACGACGACCTCCCGGCCCTCCGCGAGCGCGGCGAGTGCGAGCAGCACGGCCGCCGCGTTGTTGTTCACGACGAGCGCGGCCTCGGCGCCCGTCAGCCGGCGGAGGATCGCGGCGACGTGGTCCTGGCGCGAGCCGCGCGACCCGGTGGTCAGGTCGTACTCCAGGTTCGAGTAGCCCGCCGCGGCCTCGCGTACCCGTTCGAGCGCCTCGGCCGCGAGCGGCGCCCGGCCGAGGTTCGTGTGCACGACCACTCCCGTCGCGTTCAGGACGCGCCTGAGCGAGTGCTGCCGCGCCCCCGTGAGCTCCTCGCGGAGCCGGACTCGCAGGTCGCCGGGATCGACGCCGGCCGCGATCTCCTCGCGGGCGCGGGCGAGCACGGCACGGGCCGCCTCGACCGCGAGCGGATCGCCGGTCTCGCGGGCCAACTCGTCCACCGACGGCAGGTCGCGGAGGCGCACATACGGAGTGTAAGTCGGGGCTGCTACGTTCGGCACATGGCCGAGCTCGCCACGAGGCTCGTCTCGAGGACCTGGCCGCGCGCGTCGAGCGTGGCGGCGCTCGCGCTCGTCGCCGCCGTCGCGGCGCCCTACGTCCGTGCCGTCGAGTTCCGGGACGAGGCGCTGCCGGGCACGACCGTCGCCAGCGTCGAAGTCGCCGGGCGCGATCGCGGCGAGCTCGTCGCCGCGGTGCAGTCCGTGCTCGTCCCACGCCTGCACCGCCCCGTGGTCGTGCGGGCCGGGTCGAACGAGCTGCGGGTCGAACCGGGAGAGCTGCTCGCGCTCGACGCCGTCTCGACAGCGGACGCCGCGCTCGCCGCTTCGCGCCGCACCGAGCCCGCGCGCGTCGCGGCGCTCCTCGGCCTGCGCGGCGAGGAGGTCGACCCGGTGCTGCTCGTGCGCCGCGAGGGCCTTGCGAACGTCGTCGCGCGCGTTCGCGACGCGGGCGGGCGCCCCGCGCGGACGAGCGCGGTGCGGATGGCGGGCGTGGAGCCCGTCGTCGTGCCGAGCGTCGCCGGCCTGTTCCTCGACCGGCGCGCGCTCCTCGCCGACATCCGCCGCGCGACGTTCGAGGGCGGCGCCGTCACCGCGCGTTTCACGCCGGCCGAGCCGACGATCAACACCGCGGACGCCGAGCGCGCCGCCGACCTGGCGCGCGACCTCGTCGCGGCACCCGTGTACGTGTTCTTCGATGGGCGACCGCTTCGCACGCTTCAACCGGGCGAGCTCGCGAGGCTCCTGCTCTTCGAGGAGCGCGACAGCCGCTTCCTCGTCACCTTCGACGCCGAGCGGCTCGCACGCGTCCTGCACCCGGCGATCGCGCCGCACGAGCAGCCGGCGACCGACGCCCGCTTCCAGATCGACGGCAGTCGCGTGCGAGTTGTGCCCGACCGGCCCGGGATCGGCCTCGACACCGAGACCGCGGCTGCGCACGTGACCGCTGCGGCGTACACGGCCGACCGGAGAGTCGCGCACGTGGGGCTCGGCGAGGTGCCCGCACGAGTCACGGCGCCCGACCTGCGCTCGCTCGGGATCACGCGCAGGGTGTCGAGCTTCACGACCGACATGGGCGTCTCCTCGTCGAACCGGATCTGGAACGTGCAGCTGATGGCGCGCTACATCGACGGCACGATCATCGAGCCCGGCCAGACGTTCTCCTTCAACCGCGTCGTCGGCGAGCGGACCGCGGAGCGCGGCTTCCGCGAGGGCCAGATGATCGTCGGCTCGATCCTGCTGCCCTCGATCGGCGGCGGGGTCTGCCAGACCGCGACGACGCTCTTCAACAACGCGTTCGAGCTCGGCCTCCCGATCGTGCGCCGCTACAACCACAGCTTCTACATCAGCCACTACCCGATGGGCCGAGACGCGACCGTCTCGTGGGGCGGCCCGGACCTGGTCTTCCGAAACGACCTGAAGACCGCGCTCCTGATCAAGGCGTCCTACACGAGCGACACGCTGACGTTCACGTTCTACGGCGGGCCGACCCACCGGCGGGTCGAGTCGGCGACGAGCCCGCAGACGAACTGGCGCTCGCCGCAGACGAGCTACGCGTACGACCCGTACGCGCCGCGCGGCTCGGTCCGCTCGTCGTCCGGCGACCACCAGAGCGGCTTCGACGTCACCGTGAGCCGCACCGTCTACGAGCGCGGGAAGGTGCTGCGCAAGGACGCCTTCACGAGCCGCTACATCCCCGTCGGCCCGACGTTGATCTACGGCCCGGGCACGAGCCCGCCGCGCGTCGACTTCACGCTGCCGCCGCCCGAGTAGCTATTGGGCATCTGCCTTGGCGGGCTCGGATGTCAGGTGCGCGCAGCGGGTGACGTAGCACTCGAGCACGAACTGCACCGCGTCCGCGGGCGTGTCCACCACGCGCAGCAGCTCCAGGTCCTCGGGGGAGATGAGCCCGTCCGCGAGCACCTCGCCGCGGATGAAGTGGAGCAGTTCCTCCCAGAAGTCCGAGCCGAACAGGACGACGGGGAAGTTCAGCACCTTGTCGGTCTGGATCAGCGTCAGCGCCTCGAACAGCTCGTCCATCGTTCCGAAGCCGCCGGGGAAGATGACGAACGCCTCCGCCGGCTTCACGAAGCACACCTTGCGCGCGTAGAAGTGGTCGAACGTGACGTCGATGTCGAGGTACGGGTTCGCGTGCTGCTCGTGCGGCAGCTCGATGTTGAAGCCGACCGAGAAGCCGCCGCCGTCCTTCGCGCCGCGGTTTGCCGCCTCCATCGCGCCGGGACCGCCGCCCGTGATCACCGACCAGCCGGCCTCGGCGAACAGGCGGCCGGTCGCGCGCGCGGCCTCGTAGACCGGGTTGCCCTCGCGCACGCGCGCCGAGCCGAACAGCGTCACGGCGGGGAGCGGGATCCGCTCGACGGCTTCGAAGCCCATCTCGAACTCGCGCGCGATCGCGAGCACGCTCTTGTGCACGTTGTGCTCGACGTTCTCGAGGATCCTGCGCTCGTCGACGCGGCGATCGTTCACAGGTCGCGCTCGATGTGGGTCGCGCCCATGGCGAGGGCGAGGAACGCTGCGAGCCCCAGGTAGGTCACGCCGACCGCGAGCCGGCGCCCGCGCGTGATCGAGTAGTACGCACGCGACTCCGCGCTGCCGCGGTGCCGCCACCTCGACCAGAGCTCCAGCCCGCCGATCACGAGGATCAGGATCAGGATCGGGTTCGGGAACACGACCATGAGCGCGACGAGCCCGAGCAGGCCGACCAGCCAGAACGCGGGATGGATCGCCGCGACCGCACGCCCCCCGTCGAGCGGCACGATCGGGAGCAGGTTGAAGAGGTTGAGGAAGAAGCCGACGTACGCCATCGCGGTGAAGAAGTCGCGATCCGTGGCCGCTCCGACGATCCAGAACGCGATCGCGCCGATCGTCCCGATGATCGGGCCCGCGAGCGCGACGCGCGCCTCGCGCCAGACGTCGTCGGGCAGCTGCTTCATCGTGATCAGCGCCCCCATGAAAGGGATGAACATCGGCGCGCTCGTGGGCAGCCCCTGCCTGCGCGCTTCGAGCACGTGGCCCATCTCGTGCACGAAGAGCAGCACGACGAGCCCGACCGCGAACCACCAGCTCCAGAGGAGCGCGTACGCCGCGATCGAGACGAGGCCGGAGAGCGCCGTGCCGACGAACTTGAACTTGAAGACGACGAAGACCGCCGCCTTGAACTTCCAGAAGAGCGCGCCGAGGAACGCGAGCGGCACCCAGAGCTTGCGCACGACCGAGCGCCACGCGGGCTCGGGGTGGACGGGCTCGTAGCCGCGGAGCTGCGCGAGGTACTCCTCCTCGGCCGCGCGGGAGCGCTCCGCCCAGTCGACGGCGTCCTCGCGCTCCTCCTGCCGGTAGTCGCTCACGCTCTCGTTGTAGCTGAATCGAGCGGTTACGAACCCCGGCCGATCCATTCCTCTCCGCTCTCGTACACCTCCTTCTTCCAGAGCGGCACGGTCTCCTTCAGCGTGTCGATCGCGTCCTTGCACGCCGCGAGGGCATCGGCTCGGTGCGGGGCGGAGACCGCGATCACGACGGAGGCCTCGCCGATGCCGACGTTGCCGACGCGATGGTGGATCGCGACCTCGTGCAGGTCGTACCGCGCCTTCAGCACCGTCGCGATGCCCGTCATCACCGACTCGGCCATCTCGGTGTAGGCCTCGTACTCGAGGCGCTCGACGTCGCGGCCGCGGGAGTTGCTCCGCACCGTGCCCGTGAACGTCACGATCGCGCCGGCGCGCTCGTCGGCGACCTCGGCGACCACCTCGTCGAGCGAGAGGGGGCTCTCGGTCACGAGGAAGGCGCCGCCGGAGACGGGCGGGATCAGCGCGACCTCGTCGCCGTCCCTCAGGGTCGCGTCCGGTTGCGCGTAGTCCCGGTTGAGCGCGTAGAGCAGCCCCTCCGGCTCCTCCCCGAGGCCGAGGGCGGGCCAGACGTCGGCGAGGCGGCTTCCCGCGCCGAGCTCGAGCACCTGCTCGCCGGTGCCGGCGCGCTCACGGAGCGCGGCGAACAGCTTCACCACCACCCGCACGGCGCCAAGGGTACTCACGCAGTCTTATGTGTTTGAAGCTGGAAAGGCGGGTACGTGGCGGTGACGAGGAGGCGTCGGCTCTCGCTTGGACTGTCGGGCTGCCCGGCACCACGAGTTCGCGAGGATCGGGGTCACCGGCGCCTCCTCGCACCAACGTACGATGCGTGCGTGGCGTCGACGGCGGACGGGCGCGAGACCGAGTCCGGGATCGAGCTCAAGCCCGTCTACACCGCGGACGACGCGGCCCGCGAGCTCGAGCTCCCCGGCGAGTTCCCGTTCACCCGCGGCCCCTACGCCGACATGTACCGAGGCAGGCCGTGGACGATTCGGCAGTACGCGGGCTTCGCGTCGGCGGAGGAGACGAACGTGCGCTTCCGCTACCTCCTCGACCGCGGGCAGACGGGCCTGAGCGTCGCGTTCGACCTGCCGACGCAGCTCGGCTACGACTCCGACGATCCGCGCGCGGAGGGCGAGGTCGGCCGCACCGGGGTCGCGATCGACTCGATCGTGGACCTCGAGCTGCTCTTCGACGGGATCCCGCTCGGCGAGGTGTCCACGTCGATGACGATCAACGCGCCCGCGGCGCTGCTCCTGCTGCTCTACGAGCTGGTCGGAGAGGAGCAGGGCGTCGGCGGCGAGCGCCTCCGCGGGACGGTGCAGAACGACATCCTCAAGGAGTACATCGCACGCGGCAACTACATCTTCCCGCCGCGCCCTTCGATGCGGATCACGACGGACCTGTTCGCGTACTGCGCCGTGCGGCTGCCGCGCTGGAACACGATCTCCATCTCCGGCTACCACATCCGCGAGGCCGGCTCGACCGCGGCGCAGGAGCTCGCGTTCATGATCGCGAACGGGATCGCGTACTGCGAGGCGGCGGTC
>JAICPI010000010.1 GCA_025929895.1 Thermoleophilia bacterium | reverse complement strand
GCCGTCGTACCTCAGCTTCCGCGACCGGGCGAACAACTCGGCCGCGCGGGCGAACGTGCGCGCAGCGATCCCGGCCGTCGAGGCCTACAACGCCGACAACTCGGCCGGCTACTCCGGGATGACCCTCTCGAAGCTCCAGGCTTACGACCAGGGCGTCAAGAACATCCTCATCCTCGGCACGCCGAACCAGACGTCGTACTGCATCTCGAGCACCGTCGGCACGAAGAGCTGGTACAAGCAGGGCCCCGGTGCGGACATCGTCACCGCTGCCTGCTCGGGCCCGTAAGACCTGCCCGAATCGGCTTGGGAAGGGCGCGGGCGACCGCGCCCTTTTCGCTTTAGCGGGCCGGTCCGCGTGCCGATAGAGAACCGTGGGCGTGACCGTCTCTGCTCCCGTGAAGATCTTCGCCCTCGCCGGCGTCCTTGCTGCGGTCGTGCTCGGCGGCGGGATGATGTTCCTCGGCGGCGGCGTCGAGGCCGAGCCGGCGGCGATCGTGCTGCCGAAGAAGGCGACCGCGGTCCCGGCCCTCCCGACGAAGCCCGCGGCGACGCCGAAGCCGGCGGCGGCGAAGCCGAAGCCGAAGCCCGTGGCCGCGAAGCCGAAGCCGGTGCAGAAGCCGGCGAAGCCCGTGCGGGCGCCGCTGATCGCGGCGAACGGCCTCCCCTACCGCGTCGTCTCGACGCTCCGGCGCGAGAACGTCGTCGTGCTCGCGCTCTGGGGCTCGGGCGGGAAGATCGACCGGCTCGCGCTCGACGAGGCCGCTGCCGGCGCGGCGGCCGCCGGAGTCGGCTTCGTCCCCCTCAACGTGCTCCAGAGCAACCGCGAGGCGGAGGCGCTCACGCTCAAGCTCGGCGTCGTCCTGCGGGCGCCGACGGTCCTCTTCTTCACCGGCTCCGGCGACCTCGCCCTGCGGCTGGACGGCTTCCGCGATCGCGAGACGGTCGCGCAGGCGGCGCTCGACGCACTGCGGTGACCGAGACGGTCCAGACCGCGGCGCGCGAGCTCTTCGTGCGCCATGCGAGCAAGGACGGCCGCTCGATCGCCGTCCTGCGCGCCGTCGACCACGGCTCGTCGTGCGTCGTCGAGGCCGAGGTCTACCCCACGGGGCTCGGGGGCTTCAGCGCGGAGCCGACCCGCGCCGGCCCGTACACGTTCGCGAGCGCGCTCGAGGCGACGGCGTTCGTGACCGAGGCGGTCGAGGCGCTGATGTACCTCGGCTGCGACATCACCGCCGGCTAGGAGGGCTTGGTGGAACGGGCCTCGTCGTCGGGGTGCGATGGGCGGCGCGAGGCAAGGACGCAGGGAGCCCTCGTACCAGGAGGTACGGGGGCGACTGAGGACGCGGCATCGCGGCGTCCAGCGCGGCCCGACGGCACAGCGCCTGTTTCGCCGAGCCCTCCTTGGAGGGCTTGGATGCGGCGCGGCTTGCCGATCGTGGCGCTGCTCGTCCTCGGGATCGCGTCGACGCTGCCGGCGTGGTTCTCGCCCGTGCGCTGGACGCCGGACGGGCTCTTCTACCAGGCGCGCGTGCTCGTCCTGCGCGGTGCCGACGAGGACGCCGCAGTCTCGCGCGTGCTCGAGGGGCCGCTGGTCGCGGACGCGGCGATCGACGGGCCGCAGCGAGATCTGCTGCGCGACCCCGAGTGGGTCGCGCACACCACGGAGATCACGCAGCGCCGCCTGCTCGTACCCGGCCTCGCGGCGGTCGCGACTCCCGTGCTCGGCGACCGCAGCCTTCAAGCAGCCTCGCTGCTCGGCTACGTGCTCGTCGCGCCGCTGCTCTTCCTGCTGCTCCGCCGCCGGTTCGGCCCGCGGGCGAGCCTGGTGGTCGCCGCGGGCGCGGCGCTGCTGCCGCCGCTCCGCGAGTGGTCGTTCCACCCGCTCACCGACAGCTGGGGCCTCGCGCTCGAGGTGGCGTGCCTGCTCGCCGCCGTGCTGGCACTCGACCGCGGGCCGCGCTGGCTCGCGCTCTGGGTCGCCTCCGTCGTCGCGCTCTCGCTGACCCGGGACGCGACGGTCGTCGTCGTGCTCGCGGCCGCGTGGGTCGCGCTCGCCGAGCGGACCCGGACCGCGGTCGCGCTCGCGGTCTCGGGGGCGCTCGCCGCCGCGCCCGTCCCGCTGCTGCTCGGAGCGCCGGTCGGCGGAACGGTCGGTGCCGCCGCGGCGGACGCGGGTCGCTACTGGGACCGCGTCGCCGAGGCGATTCGCGTCGACGTCACCTCACAGGTCTTCGGCGGCGAGCACCGCCTCACGGCGATCGCCTTCGCGCTGGCCGTGGTGCTCTCGCTCCTGGCCGTCCCGGCGTCGCTCTCGCGCGCGCGGCGGATCGCGCTGTGGGCCTGCGGCGCGCAGATCGCGGTCACGCTCGTCGCGGCGGCCGTGCTGGACGTGCGGCGCGTGGAGCCCGAGCACCAGCTCCCCGTCGGCCTCGTGCTCATCGCCGGGCTGGGGCTCCTGCTGCTGGGGTCCCGCGACGACCCGTTCTTCCGGCTGCATCGCGCCGGCGCCGTCGCGTGCGTCGCGTACCTCGCGCTCTACCCGGTCGCGAGCGGCTTCCGCCTGGAGCTCGCCTTCGTCCCGTTCGTAGCGGTCGGCCTCGCGAGGGCCCTCGACGGGAGAGCGCTCGCGCGAGAACCCTCGCTCGCCGCGAGGGCGGGCTTTGTCCGTCCTCGCTCAGAGAGCGTCTAGGAGACGAAACCTGAGGAGTCGAGCCGGCGAAGCCGGCGACTTCTCAGATGCTGACGCGAGCGAGCTCTTCGATCGACGTCAGGCCGGCGGCGACCTTCGAGAGGCCGTCGTCCCAGAGCGTCCGCATGCCCTCGCCGAGCGCTGCGCGCTCGAGGTCCTCGCGCGAGGCCTTCTGCACGGCGAGCGTCTCGAGCTGCTCCGACATCGAGAGGAGCTGGTAGATCCCGATCCGGCCCTTGTAGCCCGTCTGGTTGCAGCGCGGGCAGCCGCGCTTGCGGTAGAAACCCATCCCGTCCGAGGCGGCGGCGACCTCCGGGGAGACGCGCGCCTTCAGCAGCTCGTCGACCGACGGCGTGTACATCTCGCAGCAGTGGGAGCAGAGCTTCCGCGCGAGCCGCTGCGCGAGCACGCCGGTGACGGCGGCGCCCGTCAGGAACGGCTCGACGCCCATCTCGTTCAGGCGCGTCAGCGCGGCCGGCGCGTCGTTCGTGTGCAGCGTGGAGAGCACGAAGTGACCGGTGAGCGCCGCCTCGATCGCCATCTTGGCGGTCTCGCCGTCGCGGATCTCGCCGACCATGACCACGTCGGGGTCGGAGCGCAGGATCGAGCGGAGCGCGGCCGCGAACGTCAGCCCCGCGCGCGGGTTGATCTGCACCTGGTTGACGCCCGGAAGCCGGTACTCGACCGGATCCTCGACCGTGATGATGTTGATCTCCGGGCGGTTGATCTCCGACAGCGACGCGTACAGCGTCGTCGACTTGCCGGAGCCCGTCGGCCCGGTCACGAGCAGCGCGCCCGTCGGCCGGCGGATCATCTCCGAGAGCTTCATCTGCATCTCCTCCGAGAGCCCGAGCTCGACGAGCGTCGGCGCCTTCTTCGACTTGTCGAGGAGGCGCATCACGATCGACTCGCCCTCGACGGTCGGCAGGGTCGCGACGCGGACGTCGAGCATGCGGCCGGCGGCGGCGGCGTTCAGCGAGATGCGGCCGTCCTGCGGCTTGCGCCGCTCGGCGATGTCGAGCTTCGCGAGCACCTTCAGGCGCGTCGTGACGCCGGGCATCATCCGCTTGGGGATCCGCTGCACCTCCTGGAGCACGCCGTCGATCCGGAAGCGGACGACGAGCGAGTCCTCCTGCGGCTCGAAGTGGATGTCGGAGGCGCCGTCCTCGGCCGCCTGGAAGATCACGGAGTTGACGAGCCGGACGAGCGGCGCGTCGGAGATGCCGTCGTCGACCTCGAGGTCGTCGGTCTCGTCCTCCTCCTCGACGGTGAGCTCCTCGTCGACCGCGGCCCGGGCCCCGAAGGCCTCGGAGGCGCGGACGAGCCGGCGGATCTCGGCCTCGATGTCCTCCCGGCCGGCGACGCCGATCTCGAGCGCGTACCTCGTCGCGAGGCGGAGCTCGTCGATCCCGTGGACGTTCGCGGGGTCGGCGATCGCCACGCGGAGGGTGTCGCCGCTGAGCCCGTACGGGATAGCGATCACGCGCTCCAGCACGTGCAGCGGGACGAGCTTGGCCGCTTCGGCGTCGAGTTCCTGCGCGGCGAGGTCGACCAGCGGCAGCTGGAACTTCGTCGCGAGCGCGCGGGCGATCCCCTCGCTCGTGGCCGCGCCCTCCTCGAGGATCGCCTGGCCGAGACCCACGCCCTGCTGCGCGCGGCCCCGGACGAGCGCGAGCTTGTCGGGGGCGATCAGCCCCGTCGCCGCGAGCAGGTCGACGACGAGCTCGGCGACCGGGTTCACGGGCATGCCGCCGCCGAGCGGGCCGGCAGGAGTGCCGCTCTGGAGGCCCTCGCCGCCGATCGTCCGCAGCGCGGGAGGCTGTTGCTCGAACTCGTTCATGGGAAGAGGGGATCCCTCGAACGAGGTATCGGCAGGATCAGAGCAGAGCTAGATACCCATCGAGCAGCTCGTCCCCCCAGAACAGGGCCAGAACCGAGCCCAGAGCCAGGAACGGCCCGAACGGGATGCCCATCTTGCGGGCGGCGCCCCCGTGCCGGGCGAGCAGGACGACGCTCGGGACGAGCGCGACGACCATCCCGATCATCATCGCCACGGGCACGGTCCGGCCGAGCATCGCCCCCATCAGGAGCGCCAGCTTGACGTCGCCCATGCCCATCCCGGCCGGGTACGCGACCGCCGCGGCGAACAGGAACGCCGACGCGCCGAGGGCCGCGATCGCCCACTCGGGGCTCGGGTGCAGCGCGGTCTGCGCGACGAGGACGACGACGGTGGCCGGGACGACGACGCGGTTCGGGATGATCCGGTGCGCGAGGTCGGTGGCGGAGACGACGACGAGGACGGCGCAGAAGAAGGCCGCCACGAGCGCGTCGAGCGTGACGCCGAACGCGAGCACGCAGCCGGCCACGAGCGCCGCGGTCGCCAGCTCGACGGCGGGATAGACCGGCGGGATCGCAGTGCCGCAGCTGCGGCAGCGGCCGCGGAGAAGGAGCCACGAGACCACGGGGACGTTGTCGTACCACGCGATCCGCTCGCCGCACGACATGCAGGCGGAGGCGGGGCTGACGATCGACCGCCGGAGCGGGATCCGGGCGGCGACGACGTTCAGGAAGCTCCCGAGCGCCAGCCCGGGGGCGAGCCAGAGGAGGGCCGCGGCGTCCACGCTAGGGATATCGGCGAAGTGTCCGGAAAGGTTGAGCCGCTAGCCGCTGAACATCTGCGGCGGGTTCGGCTGCGCGTACACGGCAGGATTGCCGGGCATGCCGACCGGCACGACGGTGATCGTCGGGAACGAGTCGCTGGTCATGTTGTTCGCCATGATCACCTCCGACCCGACGATCGGGCCGTCCGACTTCGAGTTGTTCGAGAAGTTGACCGCCTCCGTCGCGAAGAGGCCGCCCTGGAACATCCCGTTGTTCGTGACGGTGATGCTGTTCCCGTCGCCCGCCTGGCCGCCGCTGCCGTCGGCCACGATGGTGAGCATCTCCGTGTTGGGGTTCCAGGCGTTGAAGTCGCACTGCGAGCCCGAGATGCCTCCGCAGAGCTTGCCGTCGAGCAGGAACGTCCCCGAGAGGTAGAGCGTCGCCTGGCCGTTGTACTGGTTGAGCGCGCCGTTGCCGACCTTCACGCTCCCGTCGATGTAGATCGTCCCCGACGTCGTCAGCACCTTGGTCGTCGCGTTCCACGAGAGCTCGCCGCTCGGGTCGTCCGAGGGGCCGACGCGGCAGGTGTACGAGTTCGCAGGCGTGAGGTCGAAGATCGTCGCGACGCTGTTGTTGCGAACCGTGTCGTTGTCGAAGACGGGCGTCGTGCCGCTCGTGGTCGTGCACGCCGAGCTCGGGCCGGGGATCGCGTTCGTGTACCAGGTCGCGAAGTCCGCAACGGGGGCCGCGATCACCGGGGCGGGGCTCGCCACCCCGAGCACGTAGTCCGGCGGCGTCATCTTCGAGTAGATGCGCTTGGCGTCCTGGTTGCCGCCGCACGCGTCCCAACTGCCGTTCGCGTACTTGCAGTTGCCGCCGACGTACGTCTCGACGCGCGTGGTCATGCTCGTGGACGCGCCGACGAAGGAGTTGTTCGCGAGGTCGAGATTGCCGCCGACGATCAGGGTCGAGGAGGTGATCCCCGCGTTGTTGTTCAGGCAGAGGTTGCCGGTCACGTAGAAGCGGGAGCCGCCGCCGACGTTGTTGCTCACGTACTGGTCGCAGGCGTTCCCGGTGCGCTTCGAGTAGATGTAGTTCCAGGCCGGGTTGTTGAGCGGCTGGGTGTAGGTCGGCGTCACGACGACGCGCGCGGTGAGCTTCCGCGTGATCATCTGCGGCCCGGCGGGGTTGCGCACCTTGCCGATCGCGGTGACGTCCCAGAGTGCCGAGGAGGCATTGAACGTGCCGCACCAGAGCACGTAGCCGCCCACGTACTCGGACTTGTTCCAGGTCGTCTCGGCGTCGCCGGCGCAGGAGACGAGGGTTTGCTGCTTGAGGGCGTTGTTCGACGGGTTTGCGAGCACCGCCATCACGTTGTTGATCCCCGCCTCGGCGAGGACGAAGGCGTTCTGGTCGCCCTTGCTCCGGACGGCGTGGCGTTGGCTCGCGGTCGACTGCTCGAGGACCACGACGACGCTCACGGTGAGCACCGAGAGCAGGCCGAGCGCGATCGGCAGAACCATCCCACGCTCGCTCGACAGCCGCAGACGAAGTCGAAGACGTTCCACGCCTGTTCTCATGTCGGCCTGCGAGTTGCGGGCTCGCATCCCTCGTTCGGGGTCAGCAGGGGGCGAAGTCCGCGGTGTCGGCGTAGCCGAGCTGAGCGGTCGTTGGCGTCTCCCTGAGGCTGTTCCTCAGGATGATCGCGTCGCAGAGCGCATAGGCCGGGACGGCGTCGGTGGTGTCCGTGTCCACCTGGAGTTCGAGCCGAACGCGGGCCCGGCGCGTCGGCGCCTGCGCCTGGTAGTCGAACACGGTCGCGAGGGTGAGATGGTCGGCCCACTTGACGCCCGTTGCATTGCAGGGCGCGCTCGGCGTCCGGTAGAGGGCATAGCGGTTCGTCGCCACCGAGACGGTGCACCAGCGGACGTCGACGGGGGAGCCTCCCGACGTGGGGCAATGGCTCGGGAGCCTCAGCGTCAACTCGGCGGCCGCACCGGTTCCGCCGGAGGTCTCGGCCTCCTTGGCGCAGTGGATCTCGCGCCGGAGCTTGTCGAGCGCGAGCCGCGCGTCCTGCTGTGCCTCGAAGCGGCTGCCGAGCTCTGCCTGGGCGGTCGAGCCCTGGACGAAGAGCGCGACGAGCGACGTCAGGACGACGGTGAAGATGACGAGCACGGTGAGGAGCTCGACGAGCGTGAAGCCCGCCTGCGCCCGCAGGCGTGCCCGGATCACTTGGCCGCGGCCCTGACCCGAGCGAGCGCCGCGCGCGCGGTCGCCTCGCTCTTCGCGCCGATCCCCCACGCGCGCTGCGCGCGGCGGTCGACGTCGACGAGCAGCTCGAGCGCCTCCGCTCCCTTCCACCAGCCGAACTCGGCCCCGGTGACGATCCAGGCGTGCTGGTAGAGGAAGTGGGCCACGGAGGCATCCGTGGGCTTCGGGTGCGCGGCGAGGTAGCGCCCGAGCAGGCGGGCGCGGTCGGTCAGCGGCAGCTCGTCGAGCGGCTCCGTCTTGGCGCCGGGGACGACGAACGCGGGCGGCCGGGCGCCGGCGGGCTTCGCCTTCGCCTTCACCTTCGGCTTCGCCTTCGGCTTGGGCTTCGGCTGCTGCGCCACGGGCTCAGGCTCGACGGCGGGCGTGCCGCCGGCGAGCTCGATCTTGGTCCCCCCGTAGGGCGCGGAGTCCTCGGGCGAGCCCGTCTCGCCGTAGCCGGCGTTGGCCGTCAGCGTGACCTGCACGGTCGGCGAGCCGGTGTCGACGACGCGGGTCCCGGGCTGCGGGGACTGGGTTGCGACGGTGTTGGCGGCGTAGCCCTTGACGGGGCCGGCGACGGCCCACGAGAAGCCCGCGTCCTCGAGCGTGCCCTTGGCGAAGACGAACGCCTGGCGGCGCACGTCGGGAACCACGAGCACGGAGGGAACGGCGGCCGCGGCGGGCTGGGGCGGCGCCTGGGGCGCCGAGAGCTGGCGGTTGGCGGCGAGCGTGATCGTCGCGGTGCCGAGCACCGCGAGCAGAGGCAGCGCGACGAAGCGCGGCAGGAGTGACGCCAGCCGTCCGGCCATAGACGTCAGATCGGCAGAAACCGCCCGCGGGTTGAGCGCGCGTCAGCCTCTAGCGGTTGAAGAAGACGACCTCGTCCTCGCCGACCTCGGCGAAGACGTCACCCGTCCGGGGGACTGCGGGAGCGGCGAGCGCGGGCGGGTCGCCCTGCCACCGGAACGCGGTCCCGGCGAACGACTGGAACCACGCCTGCTGCTGCGGGTAGAGCGAGGCCGGCTGGAGCTGGAGGTGGAGGTGCGGGCCCGTCGAGTGACCGGTCGAGCCGACGAGGCCGACGGCGTCGCCGGCGGCGAGCGATGCGCCCTCCGCGACCGTGGGCTCGCGGTAGGCGAGGTGGCAGTACGTCCAGGTGAGCCCGTCCGCGGCGCGCATCGTGAACCCGATCCCGCAGCGCGAGTCGTAGGCCCACGCGCGCGTGACGACCGCGTCGGCGAGAGCGTAGAGCGGCGAGCCTTCCGGCGCCGCGATGTCCGCGGCCGGGTAGTCGTGGTGGGTCGCCGCGACCGAGACGACGCTCGGACCGCCGCCGACCGGGAAGACGTAGCTGCCGGAGTAGCTCGGCGCTGCGAGCAGGGTTCCGGCGGCCGGCGCGAAGGCGGCCGCGAGCGAGCGCTCGCGCGCCGCGGCGAGCGCGTCCTCGGCCTCGGCGAGGATCGCGCGCAGGCTCTCGACCTTCCCCGTCAGCGCCGCGTGCTCGACGCCCGCGAGCGTCGCGAGCTTCTGCGCGCCGAGCCGGTCGGAGAGGAGCCGCTCGCGACCGACCTGCGCGAGGAGCCTCGCCTCGACGCGCGCCGCGCGCCGCTGCCCGGCGAGCGCCGCGGTCAGCGACTCGCTCGCCTGCACGATCGCGAGCTGCGCCGCCGCGAGGTCGACCTGAAGGCCGTCGTACTCGAGCGTCGCCTCGCCGCCGCCGCTGCCGAACACGGCGGCCAGCTCGAGCACGTCGTCGACGTACCAGTTCGCGTGGTTGTAGGCGAAGACCGCGCGGCGCAGGTCGGCCGAGCCGCCCGCGGCGGCGAGGTAGCGCGCGGCCGAGTAGACGCCGTCCTCGGGATCCCACGGGTTCGCGATCCGGTCGCCGTCCCCGTCGGTGCCCCAGCGCAGCCACGTGTCCGGCATGAACTGCATCCACCCGACGGCCCCCGCCGAGCTCGGGCCCATGTTCCGTCCGAAGTTCGACTCGATCTTGTTGATCGCGGCCAGGATCTGCCACGGGATCCCGTACGCCGAGCCGGCGCGGCGCCAGAGGGCCTGGAGCTCCGGATACGCGATCTGCGGGCTCGCGACCGCACGTTCCGTCCAGGCGACCGGGAGCAGGAGCGAGCCCGGCGCGTTCGGGGTCTCCGCGCTCGGCAGGACGACGGGCAGCGCCGCTCCGCCGGCGGGCTCGACCGCGAAGACGTCGGCGCGGGCCGTTCCGCCCGTCACCGCGAGGACGAGCGCCGCAGCGAGAACGACGCGCTTCATCCGTCCAACTGGACGACGCGCAGCTCGGGCCCGCGCTCGTCGGCCTCGGCCTTCGCGACCTCGGCCTCGGCCTGGCGGACGTCGGCGCTCTGCTGCTTCATCGCGCGCTCGAGCGCGACGACGAAGTCGTGGCGGTTGGTGGACGCGTCCGCGGCGACCTCGCGGTCGACCGTCCCCGCGAGCACGAGGTCGATCAGAGCCTTCTCGAAGGTCTGCATGTCGAAGAAGGAGCCCTCCGCCATCGCCTCGACGATCTCCTCGACCTTGTTCTCTCGGATCAGGTCGGCGATCCGGACGTTGTTGACCATCACCTCGATCGCTGCGATCCGCCCGCCGTCGGCCCTCGGCAGGAGCCGCTGGCTGACGACGCCGCGGAGGACGCCGGCCATGATCGAGCGGATCTGCTGCTGCTTGCCCTCGGGGAAGAACTCGATCATCCGGGCGATCGTCTCGGCCGAGTCCACCGTGTGCATCGTCGAGAGCACGAGGTGGCCCGACTCCGCGGCCTGGAGCGCCGTCTGCGCGGTCTCGCTGTCGCGGAGCTCGCCGATCAGGATCACGTCGGGGTCCTGGCGGAGGGCGCGGCGGAGCGCCTGGCCGAACGACTCGGTGTCCAGGCCGACCTCGCGCTGGTTGACGATGCAGCCCTCGTCGGCGTGCACGATCTCGATCGGGTCCTCGATCGTGACGATGTGCTGTCGGCGGGTGCGGTTGATCTCGCCGATCATCGCCGCGAGCGTCGTCGTCTTGCCGGAGCCGGTCGCCCCGGTGACGAGGATCAGGCCGCGATGCTCGGTGGTGAGCCTCGCGACTCCCGGTGGGAGCCGGAGGTCGGCGAACGTCGGCACGTTCTTCGGGATCACGCGGAAGGCGAACGAGATCGCGCCGCGCTGGCGGAAGGCGTTCACGCGGAAGCGCGGCAGGCCGACCGGCTGGTACGCGAGGTCGAGGTCGCCCGAGTTGTGGAAGTGCTGGAGCCGCGCCGGCGCCGCGATCCCGACCGTGTTCAGCGCCTGCTCGAGGTCGCTCGAGGTCAGCGGCGGGTGCTCGACGAGCGGCGCGAGCGAGCCGTCCCGGCGGAGGAAGGGCGGCTGGTCCTGCTTCAGGTGCAGGTCGGTCGCGCCGAGCTCGACGGCACGCCGCAACAGGGCGTCGAGGTCCATGGAACCCTTGTCGGCATGCGGGTCAGGGCGCTTGAGCGTGGCTACACTGCGCTCCCCGGGGGTGTGCCCGAGCGGCCAAAGGGAACGGGCTGTAAACCCGTCGGCTCAGCCTACGGAGGTTCGAATCCTCCCGCCCCCATGTTGTCCCTCGCACCGCTTCGCGGCGCAAAGAGCGCGCCGCTCCCGCTTTCCTGCTCGGGTGAGCCGCACACGCCGGCTAAGCCGGCATCTGCGGCGGCGTTCATGAGAGGGTTCGTCGTATGACCATTCTCTGGTTCGTCGTGTGGTTGATCTGGAATTTGGTGGGCGACCGGGAGCCGCTCGAGTTCGCTCCCGTCAACTTCTGGGCGGGGGCGCTCCTGCTCTCCGTGGCGCTCGACCTCGGGCGCCAGCACGCCGAGGGCGGCCGGCCCGGGCGCTAGGGCCTGGTCAATCCCGCGGTGAGCGACACGCGCCTCGGCTTCGTCGTCGTCCGCGTCCGCGACGTCGCGGCCGCCGCGCGGTTCTACCGGGAGGCCTTCGGCTTCGAGGCGGGCACAGGCGCGAGCGTCCGATTCGAACCGGTGCCGGCGGGACAGGTGTCGAAGCCGGGCACGGAGCTCGGCCTCTCCGTCGGCGACCTCGACGCCGCGCACGCCCGCGCGCTCGCGGCAGGCGCGCGGATCGTCCGCGAGCCCGAGGAAGGTGCCGCCGCGTACCTCGACCCGGACGGGAACGTCGTCACCCTGTCGCAGCTACCGCGCACGCTGCGGGTCGCCGGTGTGGACCTCGCAGGCGGTGCGCTCGCCGTGGTCGTCCTCGAGGGCGACCGCGTCGTGGAGGCGTTCCGCTGCGAGACGTTTGCGGACGCGCTCCTCGTCGACGCCGTGGTGGTGGCGGTCGACATTCCGATCGGGATCCCCGACACGGGGGCAAGGCAGGCGGACGTCGCGGCGAGACGGTTCGTCGGCCCCCGGAGCTCGAGCGTCTTCACGACGCCGATCCGCGCGGTGCTCCAGGCGCAGACGTACGGCGACGCGCGCACGGTCGCGACCGAGCTGACCGGCAAGTCGATCCCCGCGCAGACGTACGCGCTGCGGCGGCGGATCATGGAGGTCGACGAGTACGCGCACCGCGACGAGCGCGTGATCGAGGTCCATCCCGAGGTCTCGTTCCGCGAGCTCGCGCACCGGCCGCTGCACTCGAAGCATCGGCTCGAGGGCCTCGTCGAGCGGCGCCGCCTGCTCGAGGAGGCGAGCCTCGAGGTGCCCGAGTCGGCGCCGCGGATCGCGGAGCCGGACCTGCTCGACGCGACCGTCGCGGCGTGGACTGCGCGCCGCTACGCGCTCGGGCAGGCCCTGCCGCTCCCCGAGGGTCACACCGCGCGCATCGGCGCGATCTGGCGCTAGAGGCTTGATGTGGAACTCGCGCGCTGTGGAGGCGTCTCAGACCAAGCCAGGGCGGCTCGGTGCCCGCAGTCGCAGGCTGGTGAGCCTGCGCAAGGGCGACGAGACGGTCTGGCGCCGCGTCTGAGGCGGCTCCACGGCCCGCGCCGTTTCGCATCGAGCCTCTAGCTTCGACTCGTGCTCGCAGCTCGACTGGGCCTCGCGCTCTTCGTCGTCGCGTGGATCTTCGACCTCCTCGGGCTGCGCTCGTACGTCCCGGTCTGGCTGCCGTTCCTGGTCGCGCTCGGGCTGGAGCTCCAGCTCTTCGTCGGCGCATCGCGGTCGGCGCCGCCGGAGCCGGGTGGCGGCCACCGCCTGCCTCAGAGCATCGACTACGAGCGGTACGGATACGCGGACCTCGACGACGAGGAGGAGGCGGACGAGGACGAGGACGACGACGTTCCGCAACCGCGCCGCGCGCTTCGCCGCCTCCTCGCCGGAGTCGCGATCGCCGGCGCGCTCGCCGCGGTCGTTTGGCTCGCGGGCAACCGCGGCTGGGACGGGCTCGACGAGGAGACGCGCGCGGAGGCGACCGCGCGCTTCTCGGAGGAGGCGTCGCGGATCGTCGGCCGTCCGGTTGAGATCCGCTGCGACGAGGCCGGCGAGTTCGTCGGCGCGGTCCAGCACGCTGACGGGGTCGCCGCGGTCGGCGGACGGCTCGCGTACCTCACGCCGGAGATCTGCCACGACCTCTACCGGCTCGCGTTCCGCGACGACGTCACGTTCAGCCGGACCGCACGCGCGATCGCGGTGCTCGCGCACGAGGCCTGGCACCTGCGCGGCGAGCGCAACGAGGGTGTGACCGAGTGCTACGCGCTCCAGTCGGGCGTCGAGCTCGGCACGCGGCTCGGTCTCGACGAGGACACGGCGCGCAGGATGATGCGCCAGCAGCTCGCCGAGAACCAGCTCCGCGGCCGCGGCAGCGTGGAGTACCTGGTGCCCGAGGAGTGCCGCGACGGCGGCGCGCTCGACCTCGACCCGGGCTCGTCGCGGTTCCCCTGAGGAGCGATGAGGTTCCCCCGCACCCGGAGTCTGAACAGGGACAGCGAACGAGAGGAGCAGGGCATGAGCAAGGTGACCGCAGCGATCACGACGTCGGTGGACGGGTACGTGGCGGGCCCGAACGACGGCCCCGGCAAGGGGCTCGGCGAGGGCGGCGAGCGCCTGCACTACTGGGTGTTCGGCGGCCCGTGGTCATACGACGCCGATCCGACGGGCGAGATGCTGCCCGAGGACGCGGCGTGGATGGAGCAGGCGATGGCCGATCTGGGCGCGGTCGTCGGCGGGCGGGCGACGTACGAGGCGGCCGAGCACTGGGGCGACAAGAACCCGTGGGGCTTGCCGTTCTTCATCGTCACGCATCGCCCCGAGGAGCAGCCGCCGGGAGACCACTTCACGTTCGTCGACGGCGTCGCCGAGGCGATCGAGCGGGCGAAGGCCGCGGCCGGCGAGAAGAACGTGAGCGTGATGGGCGGCGCCGACGTGATCAGGCAGGCGCTGGAGGCGGGCCTTGTCGACGAGCTGACGCTCGTCGTCGCGCCGTTCATCCTCGGCGGCGGCAAGCACCTGTTCGACGGCTTCGAGCACGACGTCGAGCTCGAGCACCTCGGCGCGCGCCAGTCGCGCTACGCGACGTTCATCGACTACCGGGTGCTGCGCTAGCCCCGGACCGTTACCGGCGTGTTCATGGTCGCCGCCGCAATCGATCGACGAGCCGCAGCACTCGAACACGACCGACCGTGAGCAGCAGCGGCGCCGCCGCCAACGAGGTGGCGAGCCCAAGGAGCAGTGCGGGCTCGCCGCCGTGATGCGCGACGATCACTGGAAGATCTCCGTCGTGCAGTCGCCGCCCGGCAGTCGCACCTCGTGTGCGCGCGCGGGGCCGCCCGGCCGGTCGCTCAGATCGACGAAGAAGTCCGAGTCGAGCTCCATCCCGCCGTCCGGCTTGCAGTTCACGCGGAGCAACCACGAGCGGAGACCCGGGTAGAACTGGTTGTCCCAGGTCGAGTAGAGCGAGTTCGTGACGTAGAGCCGGCGGCCGTCGAGCGAGAGCTGCAGCATCTGCGGCCCGCCGTTGAGATCGCGGTCCGTGTCGTTCGGCCGGCCGAGCACGCCGCCGAGCTGGAGCTGTCCGGTCAGCTTCGGGTTCGACGGGTCGGAGATGTCGTACTGGCGCAGATCGCCGTGCAGCCAGTTCGAGAAGTAGAGGAAGCGGTCGTCCATCGAGACGAGCAGGTCGGTGATCAGGCCCGGAACGGGGAACGGCCACCCCTCGAGCTCGACGCCGTCGACGGCGATCACCTGCTCGGCCGCGAACGATCCGTTCGCGCGGTGGAAGCGCCACATCGTGCTCGAGAGCGCCGCGCCGACGAAGCCCTCCTCGGCATCGGGGTCGTGCAGCCAGCGCACCTCGAGTGGGACGAGCCCGCTCTCGCCGAGATCGATCGTCTGCTGCACGCTCCGCTCCGCAAGGTTCCAGAAGTGCAGGCGGCTCCCGTACCGGCCGGCAGCGACGTCGTCGAGATCGAAGCCGGGCTCGAACGCGTTCGGCTCCCCGAACTCGGAGGAGACGAGGACGTTCTTGCGCGGCTGGTACCAGAAGTCGTAGTTGAACGGCGGTGTCGGCCCACCGTTCTCCCAGCGGCCTTTGACCTCGAACGTCTTCGCGTCGAGGACTGCGAAGCCGCCGGCTCCCCCGCCCTCGGCGTTGCCGAGCATGCTGACGACGACGTTCTCGCCGGGCATGCAGTGGACGGTGTGCGGGCGCGTGTAGCCGGTCTTCGCCACGAGCTCGTCGGGCTCGATCACCTTCTCGACCCGCGGCCGGCGCGGGTCGTCCGCGACGTTCAGGATGTGGATCCGCGACGAGCGGAAGCCCGGCATGATCAGGTGCGAGCGGTCGGGACCGTGGCACGCGGAGCTGCACCGGTTCCAGCCGAAATGGTGGAGCTCGTCGCCGACGTTGGGCATCGGCGTCTCGTGGACGATCTGTCCGCTCTCGGCATCGACGACCGCGAGGAAGTCCGGCGCGTTCACGCCCGTGCCCTCGTGGAGGCACGCGAGATAGAGGTAGTCCTCCACCGGCGCCTGCAGGGCTTCCTGCGGCGAGCCGTAGAACGAAGGGGCGGCGCTGTGCGAGTGCATCGTGGACCTCCTCGGTGCTCGGCCTGTCTTAGTCATTTGACTAGGTCATTTGACCAGATCTGTGGTACGCTGTCAAGCTCCGTGGCCGAACCTGCGCGACAGACGGACGCCCGGGCCGCCGCGGAGAAGGCGTTGCTCGACGCCGCCGAGCGGCTCCTGGTCGACATCGGCTACGCGCGGATCACCACGCGCCGCCTCGCCGAGGAGGCGGGCGTCAACCACGGGCTCGTCCACTACTACTTCGGCTCGAACGAGAACCTGCTCGTGCGCGCGCTCGAGCGGTTCACCGAGCGGCTGGTCGCCCGCCAGCGCGAGCTCTACACCGCCGACCTGCCCTTCGTCGAGAAGTGGCGCACCGCGATGCGCTACCTCGTGAGCGAGGACGTCACCTACGAGAAGGCGTGGCTCGAGCTGCAGGCGCTCGGCTGGAACGACCCGGGCCTGCGCGAGCGTCTCGCGAAGGTGAACGCCGAGTGGCGCGCCGTGCTCACGGAGGCGTTCGCGGAGCCGCACCGCGAGCTCGGGATCGAGATGCCGCTGGAAGCGCTCGTCTCGCTCGTGATCACGTTCAACGTCGGGATCATGGTGGAGCGCCTCGGCGGGATCGAGACCGGGCACGCCGAGCTCCTCGAGTGGATCGACGGATGGCTGTCGAGCTGATCGGACGGGAGCAGACGCAGGCCCGCTACCCGGACGAATCGGGCGAGGTCGTTCGCGACGGCGTGCGGATCCACTGGGAGGTCTACGGCTCCGGCGAGCCGACGATCTTCCTGCTCCCGACCTGGTCGATCATCCACTCGCGCCACTGGAAGGGCCAGATCCCCTACTTCGCTCGGCACCACCGAGTGCTCACGTTCGACGGCCGCGGCAACGGCCGCTCCGACCGACCCGCGGGCGGCTACGAGGAGCGCGAGTTCGCCGCCGACGCCCTTGCCGTGATGGACGCGACGGGCACCGAGCGCGCCGTACTCGTCTCGCTCTCGCAGGGCGCCCAACGCGCGCTTCTCCTCGCAGCCGACAGTCCCGAGCGCGTCGACGGCTCCGTCTTCATCTGCCCGGCCGTGGCGCTCGGGGACGGCTTGCCGTGGCGGGGCACGTACAGTTGGGACGACGAGCTCGACACCGACGAGGGCTGGGCGAAGTACAACCGCTGGTACTGGCTGCGCGACTACCGCGGGTTCCTCGAGTTCTTCTTCTCGCAGATGTTCAACGAGCGGCACTCGACGAAGCCGATCGAGGACTGTGTCGGCTGGGGGCTCGAGACGACGCCCGAGGTGCTGATCGCGACGCATGGGCGCGACCCGCTCGACGCCGAGGCTCAGCGCGAGCTCTGCGGCCGAGTGCGAAGCCCCGTGCTCGTGATCCAGGGCACCAACGACGCGATCACCGGTCTCGGCCGCGGGACCGCGCTCGCCGAGGCAACGGGGGGCGAGCTCGTCCTGCTCGAAGGCTCCGGCCACGGTCCGCATGCGCGCGACCCGGTCGCGGTCAACTTGCTCCTGCGCGAGTTCGTCCGGAAGCTCGCGTGATCGTCGCCGCGCCCGAGCGCGAGCAGTCGCGCGCCCGCTACCCGGACGAGGACGGCTACGTCGAGCGCGACGGCGTGCGCGTCTTCTACGAGGTCTACGGGGACGCGCCGACGACCTTCCTGCTCTTCCCGACCTCCCCGATCTCGCACTCGCGCATGTGGAAGGGGCAGATCCCGTACCTGTCGCGCCACTTCCGCGTGGTCGTCTTCGATCCGCGAGGGAACGGGAAGTCGGACCGGCCGGACGACGCCGAGGCGTACTCGTACTGGGAGGTCGTGAAGGACGGTCGCGCCGTCCTCGAGGCAACCGGGGCGGAGACCGCGCTCCTGGGCGGGCTCTGCGACGGCGGCGGCTACGCGCTCATGCTCGCCGCGACGGACCCGGCACTCGCGCTCGGCGTCGCGGCGATCTCGCCCTGCGTTCCGGGCCTGACCCCCGGGCATCCGAACTATCGCCGCTATCCGTCCACCGAGCCGCTCGACACCGACGAGGGCTGGGCCAAGTGGAACGTCCACTACTGGCGGCGTGACTTCCGCGGGTTCCTCGAGTTCTTCTTCTCGCAGCAGCTTCCCGAGCCGCACTCGACGAAGCAGATCGAGGACTGCGTCCTCTGGGGGCTCGACGGAGGGGTCGACTCGCTCGTCCTGGCCGACGAGGAGGCACCGCCGCCGTTCGCGAGCGCGGAGGAGGCCCGCGAGCTCGTCGCCCGCGTTCGGTGCCCGGTGCTCGTCGTCCACGGCGAGCTGGACAACTGCCAGACGCGGGAGCGCGCGCTCGCGGTCGCGGAGCTCACGCGCGGGACGTTCGTCGGGCTCGAAGGCGCGGGCCACATCCCGACGGCGCGCCACCCGGTGAAGGTCAACGGCCTCCTGAAGGAGTTCGCCGACGAGGTCGCGCCGCCCGCGCCGAAAGTGAAGACGTGGACGCGCGCGCTCAGCCGCCGCCGGCGCGCGCTCTACGTCTCGTCCCCGATCGGGCTCGGCCACGCTCGCCGTGACGTCGCGATCGCGAAGGAGCTCCGGAAGCTCCATCCCGACCTCGAGATCGACTGGCTCGCGCAGCACCCGGTCACAGCGGTGCTCGAGGCCGAGGGGGAGCGCATCCACCCGGCGAGCGCGCTCCTCGCGAACGAGTCGACGCACATCGAGAGCGAGTCGGCCGAGCACGACCTGCACGCGTTCCAGGCGATCCGGCGCATGGACGAGATCCTCGTCGCCAACTTCATGCTCTTCCTCGACGTCGTGCGCGAGGAGCACTACGACCTCTGGATCGGCGACGAGGCCTGGGAGGTCGACTACTTCCTGCACGAGAACCCCGAGCTGAAGTCGTCCGCGTACGTCTGGCTGACGGACTTCGTCGGCTGGCTGCCGATGGGCGACGGCGGCGAGCACGAGGAGTTCCTCACCGCCGACTACAACGCGGAGATGATCGAGCACATTGCGCGCTTCCCGCGCATCCGCGACCGCGCCGTCTTCGTCGGGAACCCGGACGACGTCGTGCCCGACTCCTTCGGTGCGGAGCTGCCCGGGATCCGCGACTGGACGGAGCAGCACTACGACTTCGCCGGGTACGTGACGGGGTTCGAGCCCGTCGCCGACCGGGAGAAGCTGCGTCACGAGCTCGGGTACCGGCCCCGCGAGCAGGTCTGCATCGTGACGGTCGGCGGCTCCGGCGTCGGCGGCCACTTGCTCCGCCGCGTGATCGACGCGTTTCCGGCGGCGAAGCCGCTCGTGCCCGAGCTGCGCATGATCGTGGTCGCCGGCCCGCGGATCGACCCCGCGACGCTGCCGGCGCCAGAAGGCCTCGAGGTTCGCGCCTACGTCCACGAGCTCTACCGCCACCTCGCCGCCTGCGACCTCGCGATCGTCCAGGGCGGTCTGACGACGTCGATGGAGCTGACGGCGAACCGGCGCCCGTTTCTCTACTTCCCGCTCCGCCACCACTTCGAGCAGAACTTCCACGTGCGGCACCGGCTCGAGCGCTACGGGGCCGGGCGCTGCATGGACTTCGAGTCCGACGGCCCGACCGAGATCGCCACCGCGATCGCGGAGGAGATCGGCCGCGACGTGGACTACCGGCCGGTCGAGACCGACGGGGCCGCGCGCGCAGCGAAGCTGATCGCCGAGCTCGTTTAACGCGCCTCGACCGCGTACAGGAAGTCGCGAACGACCCGGAGGTAGCGCTCCGTCTCCTCGAGCACGGGCGTGTGCGAGCTCTCGGCGAACACGACCTCGTGCGCGTTCGGGATGCCGCCGGTGAGCGTCTTCGAGATCGCGGCGGTCGAGAGGTCGTGCGCGCCGCGCAGGATCAGGGTCGGCATCGTCAGCTCGGGAAGCCGTGCGCGGACGTCCCACCCCGCGAGCGCACCGCTCATCGTCCACTCGTTCCTGCCCCACATCGCCTCGTACACGAGAACGCTCCTCTCCTCGCGCATGCGCTCGAGCTCGAGCGGTTCCGTGCCGCCGCGGAAGAAGTGGCGCCGCTCGAACTCCGCCAGCACCTCGTCGTCGTCGCCCTCGATCGCGTCGCGCAGACGTTTCGCCTCGACGACCCACTCGTCCGCGCTCGCGAGCGTGGAGCTGAGGACGAGGCTCCGGACCGAGCCGGGCTGCGCGAGCGCGTGCTCGAGCGCGAGCATCCCGCCCCACGACGTGCCGAGCAGGTGGATCTCTTCGAGCTCGAGGTGCTCGCGGAGGGCGTCGAGCTCCTCGGTGAACACCTCGAGGCGCCACTCGAGCTCGTCGGGCCGGTCGGAGCGTCCGCAGCCGAGCTGGTCGTAGAGCACGACCGGCCGTTCGTCCGCGAGCCGTTCGAGCGGCCGGAAGTAGTTGTGCGTCGATCCGGGCCCGCCGTGCAGGCAGACGAGCGGCGTGCGCCCCCGCTCGCCGCAGACGCGGTACCACGTCCGACCGACGGCCCGTTCGAGGAACCCCTCCACGCAGGCGAGCCTACGAAAACGCCTTGGTACCCTGTGGCCCGCTGCCCTCTTAGCTCAGTTGGTAGAGCACCTCCATGGTAAGGAGGGGGTCGACGGTTCGAGTCCGTCAGAGGGCTCTGCAAGAGCGGCGATGAATTCCAGACTCCCGGGCCGTCTCAGGAAGTGCTGAATCCAATCGACGTGCACCCGGGGGAGGACCAATGAGCAGGCTGATCGTCTTGACGGCGATGACGGTCGACGGCGTCATGACCGTCGAGGAGTGGTTCGTGCCGGAAGGCGACCACATGGAGGCGTCGCTGCGGATGTTCGAGGGCGACACAGCGCTTCTGTACGGGCGCAAGAACTACGAGGGGCTCGCCCCCTACTGGATGGCGGCCGAAGGAGAGTGGGCGGACCGGCTCAACCCCATGCCCAAGTTCGTCGCGTCGCGCACGCTCCAAGAGCCGCTGACCTGGAACGCGACGCTGCTGAAAGGCGAGCTCGAGGACGCCGTGGCGAAGCTGAAGGCGGAGCGCGACGGCAACCTGATCACGAACGGCTGCGGTGAGCTGACGCGGAATCTCCTCGCTGCCGGCCTCGTCGACGAACTCTGGTTCTCGGTGCACCCGGCCGTGTGGGGCAAGGGCGAGCGGCCGTTCTGGGAGGAGGAGAAGCTTCGGCTGACGCTGCTCGGGACGGAGGCGTACGACTCGGGTGTGGTGCTGCTTCGCTACGAGCCGGAACGAGCGTGAGCTGAGACCTCAGCGCGTCGCGCCGACGAGCGTGCTGCCCGCAACGACGAGGCGGGTCCGCGGCCGGGGATTCGGTGGAGACGCGGGGAAGCGCCTCCACCAATCCTCGGACGGACGGCTCTCGCGTGACGCGGGCTACTCGCCAGACAGGGCGCTGCAGACGAGCCGGTCCAGGTGCGACCCAACGCCTCCATGCAGGACCTCATGGTGTCCTGCTTCGAACGCGACTTGGAACGAAGCGTCGAAAACGACCCGACCTATGTCCTGAATGACGATCCCGCTTCCGGGATCCGTCATCAAGAACATGGTCCCGACGTCGGTACGCGTTCCGGCGACCAGGTCCAGCGTCCTGACCAGGAGACCGCGAACCGGAAGGGTCTTTCCGGTAACGGAGTTGGCGTCCGTCTCCCTGAACGTGCTGTGAATGACGACCTTCACCGGCTCACCCGCTACGTCAGAGAACGTCTCCACCCACACGTTTCCTGTCCCTGAACCTCGATTGCGAAATCGAGTCCGTACGGACCGCAATCGACCGAGAACTCATGCGGGAAAGGGCCGAAAACCTCCCTCGTCGGCATTGCGCCACTTGCGCTGCCGATCGCAACGAAACCCAAAGCGGCGACTGCGACACCAACGAGCATGTGCCGACGCAGATACGAAAACATGATGCCTTTCGCTCAGGAGCAGGCATATGGCGCCGAGCCATCGATGACACGCTCGTCCGAGCGGGTCCGGCTCGCGCCCACATCTGCCCCCGCTTCCGATGGACGCTACTGCGCTGGAAGCGGGGCGACGGGATGCTTCATCCATCCCAAGCTGCCGTATCGCGCCATTCGCGCGCAAAGCGTAGTCCTCCGGCCGGGACAGCGTCAGGAGTCGAAAGGGGTTTCCGTGCTTGCAGGCGCGGAGGCGGTTCCGCTACGTACTTCGGCGATTTTGGGCTACCCACCCTGTATGCACCGGGCCGAAGCAGGAGCGTCGCTGCGTGGCCAGCGTTCGGGAGTTGGCGCGTATGAATGCCAGCAGGCGAACCTCGATCGGGTCGGGGTACGCGAAAGAACGCGGCGTCCAGCGGCTCGAGCTTCACCAGCTGGTCGTCCGGCATGTGAGCAGCAGCGACTGAGATCTGCGCGTCGGTCCAGTCTGGACGGAGGCCGAGGACCGCTAGTGCGCCTTCAATAATGCGCGCGGTTCAGGCGCTTCGACCGCGAGCACGACGCGCTCCGGCGCAGACAGGTCGACGGGTCCTTCTGCTGGAAGCGGCACTCACGTAGCTTGAGCCAGCGTTGAGCGATGTCCCCTGACGCTCGTGCGCTCGCGTCCGTGAGTCACTTACCGTTGCGGTCATGCCATCGGTCCGTCTCGCTTCGGTCCTTCTGACATCGGGACCGCGCTTCTTTCGTTCCTCGCAGTGCGCGAGTACGCGCGGCTCGTCGACTACTGCGAAGGATCGCCCGAGACCGCCGCAGGCGGAGACGAATTGTCGTGCCTTGAACCGCCGCACTGGTTCTCCGAGTCAGTGATCGCCGCCCGTTAGGAGCGTTGGCTGGGCGAGCGTTCGGGAATGTCCCCCGATAGCGGACGCGCTACGGCGGGAGACGCGACAGCACGTGGGAGTCGGCGCGATCTTTCGCCGCGTCGTCGGGATCGTCTCGTGGTGAGGCCTTGCCGGACTGAAGCAGAGCCAGAGGGATTACGCGCGCACGGACGCCGTGCAGTTCGCGTACTTCGTTCCCGAGCGGTTGGTCAGACCAGACCGTGTTCTGCTCTCGGAGCGGAATGACGATCCGGCCGCCGAGGTCGCGAACGAGGTACGTCAGTTCAACCCGCACGCCCCTTTGGATGTAGCCGGTTCCGCCGTTTTCAGCCGGAGCTCGCTCGTGCCCCCACCCCGCGTCCTCCAGCAACGATCCGAGCGCTTCGGCGTCGCGGGCCCACACCGCAAGGTCGATATCGCCGTGTCCTCGCGTGACCGCGCCGGCGTAGAAGTCGACTGCCCAGCCACCAAAAAGCCAGCTCTCGAAGCCACGCCGATCGAGAAGCGCCCCGATTTGGGCCAATGCGGCCAGCTGTTGCGCCGCAACGATTCGTGCGCGCCCGTCCGAAGGCTCCACAGCGTCCACGCAGAGGAGGCGAGAGCGGCCGCCACGTTCGTGAGGCGTCGTCATGGGCAGTGGGTTAGGAAGTACTGATCCTCGGCCTGTTCCGTCGGGATGACGTTGCCCTCGGTTAGCTCTTTTCCGATCGGGCCTGCTTCCGGTGCACTCGCTTCGAGCGCTTCGGCAAGCCGCTCATGGAGGCGGATGCGCTCTGTACGCAGCTCCCGGTCACGACCGACGAAAGCCGTGAACCGCCCGGGTACCGCGAGCTTGTCGAGATCGGCCTGGGTAGTGCGCATCACCGCTGCGCCTTTGCGCAACGCAACATCTTCGCCAACGCTCGCCGCGGTAGCGTTGACCGCTTCAGCGTCGGCGGTCCGCTTCTTGCAGATCGCGTTGCGCTGCATCCGATACCGCTCGAGCACGCGGCGCTCCGCGGCGATTCCCGGCGGGACAGCGCTCCGACGCGTCCACGTTCTACCGAGCTCGTTGACTCGTCGTCGGCAAGGGTCGTTCAGCGCTGCCAACGTCAGCGTGGCGTTTGCGACGCGGTACGCGTACGTTCCTCTCTTGGCGCAGTCGCCGAACTCGTCCGGGGCGAGCACGAGCTCGCCGTCGTCGACCGTGATGGGGCCGGTCGAAAACGGGCGACGACCAGGGTTCTTGATCTGAAACGAACGATCGGCGCCGATCGAGATTGCTCTCGTTCCCGCGGCGTCGGAGATGTCAGCCTCATACGTGCCGACGAGCTCCTCCGGCACCACAGGCTCGTCACCTCTACCGCCGCCGCACGCGGTCACCGTTATCGCGACCGATGCGGCTATCGGCAGCCACGCGACCAGCGACCGACCGAACTCAGCCGCGGTGGGGACTGTCCCATGTCTATTGGACCGTAGGTGCACCACACTCCACTCCAATCCGGAAGTTGGATCCGCTCGACTAAGACCGGCGAGCGACTACTCGTGTGAACACCTAGAGCGCTTGGATGCGCTCACGACGATGGCAGATCGTGCGATTCGTGTCAATCGCTCGACGGTTGCGCACACGCGACGAAGGTCCTAGCGTTTGGGGAGATAAACACCGCCTGTGCGGGCGTCCTCTCGCCGGAACCAGGACTGCATGGCCACTGCCAGGACGACGACCGGCCGAAGCTGCCGGCCGAGGGAAGACTGAGGGAACACCAGCGGCGGCATGCTCCTCCATCCGCGGTCACTCTCTCTCGAGCGATCTCGTCTATTGACGGCGTTTTGGCCGCGGCTTCCCTCGCGTGGCCCCGCCTCTCAATCACGGCGCCCGGCGCGCCCGCCTCCTACAATCCAGCTGCGATGGAGCTCGAGGAGTATCGCCGCGCCAGCCGCGAGGTCTGGGAGGCGATGGCTCCCGGATGGGGCGAGTGGGCGGCGGAGATGGAGACCGCCAACGCTCCCGTCCGCGCCTGGCTCCTCCGCGAGCTCGACCCGAGGCCGGGCGAAACGATGCTCGAGCTCTCGGCGGGTGCGGGTGCGACCGGGTTCGAGGTCGCCGGCCACCTCGGTGATGACGGACGATTGATCTCGAGCGACTTCGCCTCCGAGATGGTGGACGTCGCGCAACGCCGAGGCAACGAGCTTGGCCTACGGAACGTCGAGTACCGAGTGATCGACGCTGAACGGGTCGGGTTGCCGGACAACTCGGTGGACGGCGTCGTCTGCAGGTACGGGTACATGCTTGTCGCCGATGCGGCGCGTGCGTTCGCAGAGACCCGGCGTGTGCTCCGACCAGGGGGTCGCCTCGCGCTCGCGGTGTGGAGCTCTGCCGAGGACAACCCGTGGGCATCCATCGCCGGACGGCTCCTGGTCGAGCGCGGGCAGCTCCCAACGCCCGAGCCGGGCGCGCCCGGCATCTTCGCGCTCGCCGACGAGGATCGGCTGCGAATGCTGCTCGGCGACGCGGGCTTCACGAGCGTGCGGGTGCAGCAGGTCCCCGTCACGTTCCGGTTCCCGAGCGTGAACGACTACGTGGCCTGGGCGACCAATACCGCCGGCGCGCTCGCGGTGGTGCTCCGGGGCTTCGACGAGAGCGAGCGCGCCGCGTTCGCGGCCGACCTCGACGAGCGCTTCGCACCGTTCGCCGCCGGGGGTGAGTACCGGTTCCCTGGTGTGGCGGTCTGTACGGCAGCGAGCTGACGAGCCGGTCGGGCTCGACGGAGCCAGTGAACTTCGAGCGACCGCTCGTCTCGAGCGATTGCCGGGCGGCTTCGGAGCTCGTGAGCGGCGGACGCCTCGTACGCCTGGGCATGCCCGTCGCGTTGGTGCGCGGGATCCGCGTCGCCCGTTACGGATTGCGTCGTGCTGCTGCGAGCGGGCTCCAATCCGCGAAGTCCCACGTCGACCCCGTGCACATCGGGCAACGGGAGGGCATCGACTTCACGACCGCGCCGTAGCCGCACGCCGAACAACGCACGTCCATGCGCGACGTGGACCCGGTTCGCTCCACCTGGAGCCCCAGATCCACCAGCAGGTCCGCGTCGAGCGACGAGCTTCCGGTCCCCGCTCGTGCTGTGCGCTGAAGCTGCCACCTTGCCCCACCTCGTGTCCGCTGAGATCCGAAGCGCCAGGGTCCGGGGCTGGGCTCCCTACGTACCCCGCCAGGGAGCCCGCTCAAACGCTCCCGGCGGCACGGGAGGCCGATGAGTTCTCGCCGCGCGACCGGTCAAAACGGTCATGACGACAACACGCATTCTCGAGGCCGTCGAGGCCGACATCGCCTACGACGTCCGTGGCCCGCTGCCGACGGCCGACGGGCGCCCACCGCTGCTCATGATCGGCCAGCCGATGGAGGCCGGAGGCTTCGCCACGTTGGCGTCGCACTTCCCGGACCGGACCGTCGTCACCTACGACCCGCGCGGTCTCGGCCGCAGCGTTCGCAAGGACGGGCGGCTCGACCACTCCCCCACGGTCCAGGCCGACGACGTGCACGGCGTCATCGAGGCGCTCGGCGCCGGCCCCGTCGAGCTGTTCGCGAGCAGTGGCGGCGCAGTCGCCGCGCTCGCGCTCGTGGCTGCGCATCCTGGCGACGTGACGACGCTGGTCGCCCACGAGCCGCCGCTCATCCCGGTGCTCCCCGACGCCGCGGCGGCCGAGCGTGCCCGCAACGACGTTCGCGACGCGTACGAGGCGAACGGCCGGGGCGCCGGCATGGCGGCCTTCATCGCGATGACCTCCTGGCGAGGCGAGTTCACCGACGAGTACTTCGCGCAACGAGTGCCGGACCCCGCCCATTTCGGGATGCCGGCAGCTGACGATGGCTCCCGCGACGACCCGCTGCTCTCCGACCGCTCCTGGGCGGTCAGCAGCTACCGACCCGACGTCGACGCGTTGGCCGCGGCGCCCACGCGCATCGTCATCGCCGTGGGCGAGGAGTCGCTGGACACGTTCACCGGACGGACCGCTGTGGCGACCGCCGAGCTGCTCGGCCACCAGGCGACCGTGTTCCCGAGCCACCACGGCGGCTTCCTGGGCGGCGAGTTCGGGTACGCCGGCCAACCTGAAGCGTTCGCACGCAGACTGCGCGAGGTGCTCGACCAGAACTGACCGCCGATCACCGAAAAGGAGCATCAGTTATGTCACTCGTCCGCGTCCAGTTCTTCTCGATCTCGCTCGACGGTTTCGGCACCGGCGACGTTCAGAGCCGTGACGCGCCGTTCGGCCACGCCGGCGAGCGGCTGCACGAATGGATGTTCGCCACCCGGTCGTGGCGCGAGCGGGTCGGCGAGCCAGGCGGCACCGGTGGCATCGACGACGCCTTCGCGCGGCTGCACGACGTCGGGATCGGCGCCGAGATCATGGGTGCGAACAAGTTCGGCCCGCCCGGCTGGCACCGGGACCCGGAGTGGAAGGGTTGGTGGGGGCCGAACCCGCCGTTCCACACACCGGTCTTCGTCCTCACGCATCACCCGCGCCCGCCGATCGAGCTGGAGGGCGGCACGACGTTCCACTTCGTCGAGGCGTCGCCCGCCGAGGCGCTCGAGACTGCCCGCGAGGCTGCGGACGGCCGGGACGTCCGCATCGGCGGAGGCGCGACCGTGATCCGCGACTTCCTCGCCGCCCGGCTCGTGGACCACCTGCACGTCGTGGTGGTCCCGATCCTGCTCGGTCGAGGCGTACGCCTCTGGGACGGGCTGGAGGGTCTCGAGCGGGACTACGAGGTCGAGGCCGTCTCCTCGCCGAGCGGGGTCACGCACCTGACGTTCACCCGTCGGACTGTCTGAACCGCCTCTCCGTCATCATGAGTCGCGCGTGAACAAGCCACGCATCTTCCTCGGATCGTCGGGCAAGCAGGCCAAGCTGCTCCAGGCGATCACGCGCGGGCTCGAGGGCGTTGCCGACGTCGAGCCCTGGACGACCACGTTCAACCCCGGGCGGTCCACCCTCGACCGGCTCGTCGAGCTCTCGCAGGAGGTCGATTTCGCCGCGTTCGTGTTCGCCCAGGACGACTGGACGAAGACGGATGCGTCCTCGTCCGGCGAGGCGTCGCCACGCGACAACGTCGTGTTCGAGGCCGGGCTGTTCGGCGGCGCGCTCGGCATCCGGCGCACGTTCATCCTCCACGCGAACGGTTCGAAGCTGCCGAGCGACCTGCTCGGGCTGACCTCGGTCCGCTACGAGCCCGCCGCCGGCCCGGCGGAGGTTCGCGCGATCAACCAGAAGCTCCGCAAGGCGATCGAGACCGAGGGTCGCCGCGGCCCGGTCGAGGGGGTGTGGTGGCAGCTCTCGCTCACCGAGCGGACCGAGGACGAACCGTCGGCGGTCGGCCTGCTGCTCATCTCGCGGGACCGCGACGGCGGACTGACCGTGAACGGCCGGGCCTGGCAGGAGGACGGCACCCTGTCGGCCCGCTACTGGAGCGAGGCTGCGAAGGAGCGCAGGGATCCTGGCGGCATCCTCTACTTCTGGAAAGGCGAGCGTCCTCGGCACTCGAACGCTCCGCAGCTCGAGGGCACCGGCGAGATCAGGCTGGAGACCGCCGACCGCGCGACCGGGTACTGGACGACACGGTCGGATCGCGACGCCGGGCTGAATGCCCGAACCGCCGGCGTCTACCTCCGGGCCGATCCCTCGGACCTCCAGGTGCTGGACGGCGGGAGCGAGGAGCAGCGGGCCCAGCTCATCGCGCAGCGCCTGCGCGAGTGGAGGTCGGCCGCGAACGCATTCTGACTGCCATCATCGCGCGGTGGAGATCGCCGCGACGGACTACCACACCGCAGGCGAGCCGTTTCGCATCGTGGCCGAAGGCGCGGTCGACATCCCGGGCGAGTCGGTGCTCGCGCGTCGCGAGTACGCTCGCTCGTCGGAGGCGGTCGAGTCGGTGCGTCGGCTGCTGTGCCACGAGCCACGCGGGCACGCCGACATGTACGGGGGATTCATCGTCCCGCCGGACGACGACGGGGCCGACTTCGGCGTGTTGTTCTGGCACAAGGACGGCTACTCGACCGCGTGCGGCCACGGAACGATCGCGCTCGGCGCCTGGGCGGTCGAGTCCGGGCGGGTGGACGCGCCCGCGGACGGCGCAGTCGACGTGACGATCGACGTCCCGTCCGGTCGCGTGGTCGCGCGCGTCGAGCGGCGCGGCGGGGACGTGCGGAGCGTCGCGTTCCGCAACGTGCCGTCGTACGTGATCGCCCGAGACGTGCCGGCAGGCGCCGTCCGCGTCGACGTCGCCTACGGCGGCGCAATCTACGCCTTCGTGCCGGCGAGCGAGCTCGGGCTCACGATCGCGCCGGACGCGCTCCCGGAGCTGGTCGACGCGGGCCGGCGGATCAAGGCGGCGCTCGCCGGCACCGAGGTGGCAGCGCATCCCGAAGATCCCAGGCTCTCGGGCATCTACGGCACCGTCATCCACGAGCAGGTCGGTCCGGCGCACCACCGCAACGTCGTCGTCTTCGCGGACGGCGAGGTCGATCGCTCCCCGACCGGCTCGGCGACCTCCGCGCGGACCGCTCTCCTGGCGGAGGCCGGCGAGCTCGGCGACGGCGAGAGCTGGCGCAACGACTCGATCGTCGGGACGTCGTTCACCGCGCGCGTGATCGGGCGCGAGCCCCGAGGCGTCCTCACCGAGGTCGAGGGCACCGCGTTCCGCACGGGCGAGCACCGGTTCGTGCTCGACCCGCGCGACGACCTCGGTACCGGATTCGTGCTCCGCTGACGCGAGCCTGAGGGCGCCACCTTCTTCACGTCACGGCTCTTGTCAACGCTCGCTCGGTAGGTGAGTATCGGGCCGTGACCGAGCAGCCATCGGGGACGGTGACGCTGCTCTTCTCGGACATCGAGGGGTCGACGCGGCTGCTCGAAGAACTCGGGCCGGAGGCGTATCGCGAGGCGTTGGCCGAGCATCGACGGGCAATGCGCGACGCGTTCGCACGGCATGGCGGGTACGAGGTGGACTACGAGGGCGATGCGTTCTTCGTGGCGTTTCCCACTGCCGATGGAGGCGTCGCAGCCGCCGAGGCTGCCCAGGCGGCGCTCGCCCGGGGCCCGATCCGAGTACGCATCGGGGTCCACACCGGCGAGCCGCTGCTCGACCCGCCCAAGTACGTCGGCATCGACGTGCACCGTGCGGCGCGGATCATGAGCGCTGCACACGGCGGCCAGGTGCTGTTGTCGCCCACCACGGTGAGCCTGCTGGCGGCCGACTCGTTTCGCCTCCGCGACCTCGGCGAGCACCGGCTCAAGGACCTGTCCGCACCGGTCCGCTTGCACCAACTGGTGGTCGACGGGCAGCCCGCCGAGCTCCCACCGCTGAAGACGCTTCACCGCTCGAACCTGCCGGTGCCCGCGACGCCGTTCGTGGGCCGTGAGCGGGAGCTCGGCGAGCTGGGCGCGATGCTCGCCGAGGGGGCGCGACTGGTCAGCCTGCTTGGCCCGGGAGGCAGCGGCAAGACCCGGCTGGCGTTGCAGGCAGCGGCCGAGATCGGGGATGGGTTCCCGGGCGGATTGTTCTGGGTGGCGCTGGCACCGCTGCGGGATGCATCGCTGCTGGAGCGCACGGTGGCGCTCGCGCTCGAGGTGAGGGACGAACCGGGCCGGGAGCTGCTCGACGTGATCGCGGACGCCTTGCGCGGGACCCGCACGATCTTGCTGGTCGACAACTGCGAACACCTCATCGATGCGGTTGCCCGCCTCGTGGCCGGTCTGCTGGCGCGCTGTCCCGAGCTGGTCGTCGCGGCGACGAGTCGCGAGCGCCTCGGCCTACGGGGCGAGCGGGCGTACGCGGTAGCGTCACTCGAGCTCGCGGACGCGGAGGCGCTCTTCGCCGAGCGCGCACGGGCGATACGCGGCGATGTCGAACCCGACCACCACGTGACGGCGATCTGCGAGGCGGTCGACCGGCTGCCGCTGGCCGTCGAGCTGGCCGCGGCCAGAGTGCGCTCGCTGTCGACCCAGACGATCCGCGAACGCCTCGGCGAGCGCCTGTCGCTACTCGCAACGCGCGACCGCGATGCCGACGAGCGCCACCGAACGCTGCGGGCCACGATCGGCTGGTCCTACGAGCTCCTCGACGACGAAGAGCAGACCGCACTGCGCGCGCTCTCGGTGTTCGCCGGCGGCTGCACGCTGGACGCGGCGGAGCAGGTCACCGGCGCCGACCTCGACCTGCTCGAGTCACTGCTCGACAAGAGCCTGCTCCGCCACCGCGTCGACGAGGCGGGGCACGACCGCTACTGGATGCTCGAGACCATCCGCGAATACGCCGGCGAGCAGCTTGAACGAGCGGACGAGACCAGTTCGGCGCACGATGCTCATCGCCGGTTCTTTGTCGACAAAGCCAGAGGTCTCGCTCCGGCTGAGACTCCTCTCCGGGGTCACGAGTTCGGCGAGTATGCGGCGGATCGGTCGAACTTCCGCGTGGTCGTGCTGGATGCGTTGCGGAATCGAGATGCAGACACCGCACTCGCTCTCGCCGCGGGCCTCGGTCGCGTGTGGATGGACGCCGGCGGCGAGTACACCGACAGCATCGCCTTGATCGAAGAGGCGCTCGCGCTGCAAGGCGGCGGTGAGCGGGACCGCGGCTATGCCTCGGCTTGGGCGGCCATGGGACTCCAGGTGCTTCATCTGGACGAGCGGACGGATCGCCGTTTGGTGGAAGCTGAAGCGATCGCGGGAGCAATCGGGGACGCAACGCTCCGCCTCAATGCAATGCGGACGCGCGCCGTGACGCTGGCACGACGGGCTCAGTTCGCGGAAGCGCTCGAGCAGCTCCGCGTTGCCACGGAGGGCGCACGCGAGCATGGCCTCTCCGACTTCGAGCTGCAGACCGTCGGCTACCGGATCCAGGTCATGCGGTTCGCTGCGCACGCTGACGGGCCGCCTGACCTCTCGCTCCTCGAAGAATGCCTCCGTCTTGGCGCTGAGATCTCCGGGCGGGTCGAGGCGTCCGGCTCAGCCCTGGAACGCGGCGTCCTCGCCTACGATCTTGCCTATGCCCACCTTGGGCTAGGCCATGCGATGGAGGCCTTGGACCAAGCTCGCATCTCGCTCGAGAGCGAGATCGCGCTGGGTCGTACGCTGCGCCTCAACCTTCTCCTGAGCGGTCTGGTCGCGGGGTTGCTGCTCGAGCAGGTCGAGGTTGGCGTAGCGCTGACATCGTGCGCACTGCGCTTGTGCTCAGAGGCCGGCGCGGTGCTCGATCTGGACGACCAGTATCTCCTGGCCCAGCTCGAGGATGCAGCCCGAACGAATCTCGGCGACGCCGCCTACGGAGCCGCCGCCGAGCGTGGTCGAGCAATGGACGTGCCTGACGCAATCGAGCTGGCGCGCTCGCTCCGGCCGCCCGGCGAGAACTAGCACCGACCTGCGGCGGGCCGGCCGGAGCCTCAGCGCACCGCCTTCCTCACGAGCGCGGCGATCTTTTTCTCCTCGGCGGCGGTCAGTTCCGTCAGCGCGAACGAGGTCGGCCACATGGCGCCCTGGTCCAGCTTGGCGGTGTCGTTGAAGCCGAACGTCGCGTACCTGGCATTGAACTTCGACGCGGCCTGGAAGTAGCAGACGACTTTGCCGTCGTCGTTGGCGTACGCGGGCATCCCGTACCAGGTCTTCGGCGTCAGCGAGGGGGCGCCGGCCTTCACGATCGCGTGGATCCGTTTGGCCATGGCGCGATCCGGCGGCGGCATCTCGGCGATCTTCTCGAGCAGGGCGCTCTCCAGGTCCGCCTTCTCCGCCTCCGCCTTCAGCTCTCGGGCGCGCTCCTTCATCGCGGCTCGTTCCTCGGGCGTGAATCCCTCGGACTTCTTGCCGCTCGCCTTCTTCCCAGGTTTCCTCTCAGCCATTGGAAGCACCTCCTTCGTGCCGGCCGCGGAGCGGCTGGCCGTACGCGATGTCGTGTCCGTCCGGATCCTGGACTCCGAACTCCCGGAACCCGTGCGGCGCGTCTTAGATCGTGTAGTCGATCGAGGCGCCCCGCGCCTGCACCTCGGCGTAGATCGCGTCCGCGTCGTCGACGCGGATGTGCGCGTTCCCACGTATTGTCGCGGATCTGCCAGTTCGGAACGAGCCGCTCCGACTCGGCGGCGAGCGCGAGGAGAATGACTGCCGCGTCCCGACTCGGCACGGCGAAGTCCGGGGGGTCGCCATGGACAGCGCACTGGAAGCCGAGCTCGTCCCGGTAGAACCCCACGGAGCGATCGAGGTCGGCTACCAGCAAGACGGGCGAGACTCCCGTGAGCGTCGTCATCCGAGCAGCCTACGGCGCCAGGAGGGCATCCTGTCTCCGTGACGCGACTGCTGTCCATCGGTGCCGATCCGCGCGACACGGCCGACGAGCGCTTCCGGAAGCGCCTGCTCGTCGGCGTGGCGCTCGTCATCCTCCCGGTCGGGTTCCTCTGGGGCTGCCTGTACTGGGCGGTGGGCGAGCACGGGGTTGCGCTCACGCCGTGGGGTTACGTCGCCGGATCGGCGATCAGCCTCGTCGTCTTCGCGCGGACCAGGAACTTCGCGTTCCTGCGGACCGCGCAGCTGCTGCTGATCCTCGTTGCCCCTGCGGCGGGGATGGTCATGCTCGGCGGCCTCGACGAATCCAGCTCGGTGATCCTGTGGTCGCTGCTCGCGCCGCTCGGAGCGGTCGCGTTCGACCGTCCCGGCCGGGCCTGGCCGTGGTTTGCGGCCTTCGTCGCCACGACCCTGGTGGCGCTCGCTCTCGCCGAGGTCGTCCGGCCGGACGCCGCCGACCTGCCCGGGGCGTTCGTGCTGACCTTCGACGTCCTCAACATCCTCGTCGTGTTCCTCGTCGCGATGATCCTGCTCGTCACCTTCGCGCGAGGGCGGGACGCCGCGCACGCGCGGGTCGAGACGCTGCTGCGCAACGTCCTCCCCGACGAGATCGCGCAGCGGCTCCAGTCCGACCCGAACTCGATCGCGGACCACTTCGACGACGTGAGCATCCTCTTCGCCGACGTCGTCGACTTCACGCCGCTCTCGAGCCGGCTGGATGCGCGCGAGGTGGTCGGCCTCCTCGATCGCCTCTTCACGAGCTTCGACGAGCTTGTCGACCGCTACGACGTGGAGAAGATCAAGACGATCGGCGACTGCTACATGGTCGCGGCGGGCGTCCCCACGCAACGGCCGGACCACGCGCAGGCGCTGGCCGGGCTCGCGCTCGAGATGCGCGAGTGCGCGAAGCGCTGCCTTCCCGACCACGACCGCGACCTGCGCCTACGGATCGGGATCAGCTCGGGGCCGGTCGTGGCCGGCGTGATCGGACGTCGCCGCTTCCTCTACGACCTGTGGGGCGACACCGTGAACATGGCGAGCCGCATGGAGTCGCACGGGACGCCGGACGAGATCCAGATCACCCGCTCGACCTTCGAGCTGTTGCGGGACGACTTCGCGATCGAGCGGATCGGGCTCGTCGAGGTGAAGGGCAAGGGGAAGGTCGAGACGTGGCGGCTCGTCGGCTGACGAGCTAACGAGCTACGGATTCGGCTCGTCGCGGCAGAACCCAGTCGCGACGGGGGAAGTGGCAGGTGTATCCGTTCGGATACCGCTCGAGATAGTCCTGGTGCTCGGGCTCGGCCTCCCAGAACGGCCCCGCGGGGGTCACCTCGGTGACGACCTTCCCGGGCCACAGGCCCGACGCCTCGACGTCGGCGATCGTCTCCTCCGCGACGCGGCGCTGATCCTCGTCCCCATAGAAGATCGCCGAGCGGTAGCTCGTCCCGACGTCGTTGCCTTGGCGGTTCAGCGTCGTCGGGTCGTGGATCTGGAAGAAGAGTGCGAGCAGGTCGCGGTACGAGACGTGCTCGGGATCGAAGGTGATCTCGATCGCTTCGGCGTGCGTCCCGTGGTTGCGGTAGGTCGCGTTCGCGACGTCGCCGCCCGAGTAGCCGACCCTCGTGGACACGACGCCTGGCTGCTTCCGGATGAGGTCCTGCATCCCCCAGAAACAACCTCCTGCGAGGATGGCCTTCTCGACTGATCCGTTCACGTCCTGCTCCTCCTGTCGCTGCCGGTCCTCCCCGAGTGTGCCAGTGGGCCCAGGGTCTGGGATGTCAACCCCTCGCTGGCTTCGCCGGCAGTCCGCGGGCATACGACGTGCCGAGCTCCACCCAGCTCGCGAGCTGGCGCTTCGTCCGCACGTCGCCGGCGTCGATCCGCAGCCACCCCCGCATCTGCCGTCCGCGCATCTCCATCGGGCTGGCGCTCGTCGTCGCGACGAGCGCGTCCGAGCGGGTTGGGTCGACGCGGACCAGGACGCCGCCCTGGCCGCTGGCCGCGATCGCCATGTTGCCGCCGATGAGAAACGCGAGACCGCCGAACATCTTCTGTTCGGTCAGCCCGGGCTCGCTGCCGATCAGCTCGCGGATGCGACCCGCAAGTGCCTCGTCGTACGCCACCGCGGTGATCGTATGCGACCGGTTCGGGTGGCACGCAAACGACTGAGGGCCGCTCGCGCGGCCCTCAGTCCTTGTACGGGTCGTGCACGTCGTGGCTGAAGCCCCGGCCACCGAGAGGATGCTCGGGGGCTCCGCTAGGAAGCGTGAGCGACGAGAAACGGCTCGACGGCGGCCGCGACGGTCTCCGGGCTTTCGAGGAATCCGTAGTGGCTCGAGCCAGGAATCACGACGAGCTTGCCCTGTGGAACCGCATCGGCGATCGCTGCAGATGACGCAACGGGAACTGGATCATGCTCGCAATGGATGACCACGGTCGGGCACGCGATGCTGCCAAGCTTCATGGGCAATGCGTACTCGCCGAAGTCGGCGAAGAGCCGCTGTGCGGTGTCGCGGTTCTTCGATCTGTGCTCGGTGAGCCGGTACTGCGTGCTCAGAGCGACCCGGCGATCATTGAAGAACGGGACGTACAGCACCTGGTAGTAATGCTCGACGGCGGAGACGTCACCCGCCTCGTACTCGGCGGATGCCTTGATGCGCTCCAGCTCATCGGCGTCTTCGGGCGTTCGCCGCGCGGTCATCTCTTTCCCAAACTGCTCTCGGTGTTCGGGAGCGAAGGGTGGCGCGGGGTTCAAGAGCACGAGAGCACGAACACGCTCGGGTCGAGTCGCCGCATAGAGAGCGACCATGTGCGCAGCAAGCGAGTGTCCGGCGAGAGCGACCTGTTCCAACTCGAGCCCGTCGAGAAAGGCATCGAGGTCCGAGAGCGTGCCGGCAGTCGAGATGCTGGCTGGGTCGCCCGCAGGGCTCGAGCCACTTCCGCGCTCGTCGAAGTAGATGAGCTCGCGGCCGTTCGCGAGTACGTCGAGGGCGGGCCGCACGTGCGCGAATCCGAAGCGCGGCCCTCCCGGGACGACCACGAGCGGCGGGCCTTCGCCGATCCGCTGGTACGCGAGCTCTGTGCCCACGGCCGGAACCGTCCCTGTACGCGTAGAAGCCGTCGACACGGTGACGGGCGAGTATCGCACTCGGGCGCAGCCGACACGGTTCGCTGACTGCTCAAGGGACATTCCCGCCCACTCGCGCAGCCGGCGATGCCAGGACCCACCCGTTTTCGAGACGGGGTACCGCGCCGGTGGCAGTCCTTCCGCGAGTGGCCCCGGCAGGCGTCGAACCTGCATCCCCCCGGGGTAAGAACCGGGAGCTCTGCCGAGTTGAGCATTTCAGTGCTTAGCGGAGGTAGACCGTGCGGTTGCCGAAACGGCGTTCGTCCAGCAACTCGGGCTCGACGCGGACGTGTCGCGGAAGAGCCCGCTTGCCGCCGCCCACCACGATCGGCGCGAGAGTCGCGCTCCGCAGCCGCCTTCAGCTGCCGGACCTGCTCGGGCTCGAACTCCCGCACGATCCGCGTCCTCGCGGTGGTCTCGTAGAGGCGCCGACCGTAGAGGTGCGTGCCGATCGGCCGCTCGAGGTCGTTGACGAACGCGTGCACGTCCTCGTCCGGCTCGGCCCAGTCGAAACGGCCGTCGTCGTCCTCGATGCGACGCGAGCGCCGGGTAGATCAGCTCGGCCATTGCAGCGGCCACACTACGAGGTATGAAGCCGCAGTTCTTCGCCCACCACGAGGAGTTCCGCGCCTGGCTCGAGGCGAACCACGCGACCGAGAGCGAGGTCTTCGTCGGCTTCTACAAGCAGCACACCGGCCGCCGCTCGCCGACCTGGGAGGAGACCGTGCGCGAGGCGCTCTGCTTCGGCTGGATCGACGGGCTCACGCGGCGGATCGACGACGACGCCTACTGCATCCGGTTCACGCCGCGCAAGCCGCGCAGCAACTGGAGCGCGGTCAACGTGCGGCACGTCCAGGAGCTCCTCCGCGAAGGGCGCATGCACCCGGCCGGGATCGCGGCCTTCGAGGCCCGAACCCCGCCGAAGCCGGGCGTCTACACGTACGAGAACCGGCACGAGGCCAAGCTCAGCCGGGCGCAGCAGCAACGGTTCCGTGCGAACGAGCGGGCCTGGAAGTTCTTCGAGGCGCAGCCGCCGGGGTACCGGCAGAACGCGATCTTCTGGGTGGTGAGCGCGAAACGCGAGGAGACGCGCGAGCGGCGGCTCGCGACGCTGATCGAGGATTCGACGCACGGCCGCCGCATCGCGCCCCTGCGCCAACAGGAGCGATGAGCCGGGCGGCGACTAGCGACCCGGCAAGAACTCCTTCAGCTTCGCCTTGAGCGACTGCTCGATCATGCCGCGCCGTCCGCTGTCGCCTCTCGCGACCGAGAGGAGGAAGTGCCTCGCCTGCTCGAAGGTGATGTGCGGCGGCAGCGGCGGAACCTCGGGGTCGGTCACCGCCTCGAGGACGGCCGGCCGGTCGGCGGCGAGAACCTCGTCCCACGCGTCGCCGATCTGGTCGGGCGAGTCGACCCGAACTCCCTCGAGCCCGACGAGCTCCGCGTAGCGCGCGTAGGGGAAGTCGGGGATGTCCTGCGCCGCGTCGAACCTCGGGTCGCCCTCGAGCGCGCGCTGCTCCCAGGTCACCTGGTTGAGGTCGCGGTTGTTCAGGACGAGCACGACCAGGCGCGGGTCGCTCCAGCGCCGCCAGTACTTGGCGATCGTGATCAGCTCGTTGATCCCGTTCATCTGCATCGCGCCGTCGCCGACGAGCGCGATCGCGACGCGGTCGGGATGCGCGAACTTCGCGGCGATCGCGTAGGGAACGCCCGAGCCCATCGTGGCGAGCGTCCCGGAGAGGGACGCCATCATCCCGCGCCGCAGCTTGAGGTCGCGCGCGTACCAGTTCGCCGCCGAGCCCGAGTCCGCCGTGAGGATGCAGTCGTCCGGCAGCCGCGGCGACAGCTCCCAGAAGACGCGCTGCGGGTTGATCGGGTCGGCGTCGATCATCGCCCGGTCCTCCATCAGGCGCCACCAGTCGGCGACGTTCTCCTCGATCTCGTCGCGCCAGGCGCGGTCGAGCTTTCGCTCGAGCCTCGGGATCAGCGCACGCAGGGTCTCGACGCTGTCGCCGACGAGGTTCACCTCCATCGGGTAGCGGATCCCGATCATCCGACCCGAGATGTCGACCTGGACGCCGCGCGCCTTGCCCTCCTCGGGCAGGAACTCCGAGTAGGGGAAGCTCGAGCCCACCATCAGCAGCGTGTCGCAGCCCATCATCAGGTCGTAGCTCGGCTTCGTCCCGAGGAGCCCGATCGAGCCGGTCACGAAGGGCAGGTCGTCGGGAACGGCGGCCTTGCCGAGCAGCGCCTTCGCGATCCCGGCGCCGAGCAACTCGGCGACCTCGAGCACCTCGTCGGTCGCGTGCAGGGCACCCTGGCCGACGAGCATCGCCACGCGCTCGCCGGCGTTCAGCACGTCGGCCGCGCGCCGCAGGTCCTCCTCGTGCGGCACGACCCGCGCGGACACGTGGCCGACGCCCGAGTGGATCGTCCCGTGCGCGTGCTCGGGTCGCTCGACCGCGTCCATCGTCTGGACGTCGTTCGGGAGGATCACGCAGGTGACGGTCCGCTCCGCCTGCGCGATCCGAAGCGCCCGGTCGACGAGGTGGCGCACCTGCTCGGGGTCCGACGCCATGTGGACGTACTCGTGCGCGACGTCCTTGAACAGCGCGGGCAGGTCGACCTCCTGCTGGTAGTCGCCGCCGAGCGCCGAGCGAGCCTGCTGGCCGACGATCGCGACCACCGGCTGATGGTCGAGCTTGGCGTCGTAGAGCCCGTTCAGGAGGTGGATCGCGCCGGGCCCCGACGTGGCGAGGCAGACGCCGACCTCGCCGGTGAACTTCGCGTGCGCGCACGCCATGAAGGCGGCCATCTCCTCGTGGCGGACCTGGATGAACTCGACCTGGTCGCTCGCCCGGTCGAGCGCTCCCATGATCCCGTTGATGCCGTCGCCCGGGTAGCCGTAGATCCGTCTGACGCCCCACTCGGAGAGGCGGTGGACCAGGAAGTCGGCGACGTTCATCGGGCTCCTCCTTCCCGACTCGCGGTCAAGTCGAACGCGCCAGCTCGAGTCGCGCGGTGCGCAGGGCCAGCGCCTCGATCGTCAAGCTCGGGTTGACGGCGCCGACCGTCGGCCAGACGGAGCCGTCGCACACCCACAGGTTGGAGACGTCGTGCGTGCGGCAGTCAGGCCCGACGACAGATGTCGCGGGGTCGGTGCCCATCCGCGCCGTGCCGAGGACGTGGTGCGTGCCGTCGCTCGTGAGCACGCGTGTCGCGCCCGCCCCCTCGACCACGTCCTGGGCGAGCCGGCGCTCGGCCTCGATGATCGCCTTGTCGTTCTCGCCGTAGGAGAAGGTGATCCGAGCCACGGGGACACCGTTGTCGTCCACCTCGTCGGCGAGCGTGACCCGGTTCTCCGGGCTGGGCAGCACCTCCCCGAGCGTGGCGACGAGCCCCCAGTGCGCGTACTCGTCGAGCACGTCCATCAGCTCCTGTCCCCAGAGGTCGGGGTTGCTGCCGACGAGCGCCTGGGCGAAGTTGATCGGAAACTGGCAGTAGGTGTTGAGCAGGAAGCCGCGCGCGAACCCGCGGGAAGGATCGGATCGATACGGGTCGCGGGTCATGATCCCGACGGGCGGCGTGACGAAGCTGTCGAGCGGGCGGTCGAAGCGGCCGTACACGATCGGGCCGCTGTGGACCATGAAGTTACGCCCGACCTGGTCGCTCGAGTTGGCGAGGTTGCCCGAGTTCAGGAGCAGGCGCGGCGTCTCGATCGCGTAGCAGCAGACGAACACGCGCTCGGCGGACTGGAATCGCTCCTCGCCTTCATCGAGGTAGGTCACGCCGGTCGCGCGTCCCTGCTCTGCCTCGATCCTGACGGCGAAGCAGTTGGCGCGGATCTCCGCACCTGCGGCGACGGCCCTCGGCACGTAGGTGACGTGCATCGCGCCCTTGGCGTCGCTCTTGCAGCCGTCCATGCAGAAGCCGTAGTACATGCACGCGCTGCGCCCGTCGACGTTGCCGGTCGCGATCGCGTGCGGCGTCATCTCGACGTGGAGCCCCAACTGGTCGAAGCCCGGTCCGAGGATCAGGTCCTTCGCCGACCACGGCAGTGCGCCGTGCGGATACGGTGCGCCGGAGGGCCACGCCGACCGGCGCGGGCCGGAGACCGGGAGCGCGCCCTCGACCTCGGCGTAGTACGGCGCCAGCTCGTCGTAGCCGAAGGGCCAATCGACGCCGACGCCGTCGCGCGTCGCCGTCTCGAAGTCGCCCGGATCGAGGCGAAGCGACATCGCCGTGAAGTGCACGGTCGTGCCGCCCACCGCGCGCCCCGTGTTCACCCGCCCAGTCTTGATCGGGTCGTCGCCGTCGGTGATGCGGAGGTCGTCCCAGTCGAGCGGACCGAGCATCGAGAGCTCGTCGTTGACCATGTCCTTGCGCGAGTCGACCCAGTCGCCGGCCTCGAGGACGACGACGCTCAGGCCGCCCTCCGCGAGCTCCTTCGCGAGGACCGAGCCGGCCGCGCCACACCCGACGATGCAGGCGTCGACGCGCCCGTCGTGGCGCCGCATGATCCGCTTCAGCTCGTCGACGCGAAGCGGCGGCGCGCTCACAGCCGGCCGGATCCGGGAAAGCCCTCGTGTCGCCGTGCCACGGTCGACGGCGTGATCCAGGCGTAGCCGTCGGGGTAGGCCGGACCGTTGAAGCCGATTCGCTCCCAGGTGTCCGGGTGGGCGAGGTAGCCCGCGAGCGCCTTCACCAGCAGCCGGTCGACGAACTCCTTCGCCGGCAAGCCCAGCTCGTCGTCGGCCTGCCCGCGGCGCATGCGCTCGATCAACCGATCCTGCTCCTCGGCGGGCGCGTCGGCGAAGCCGCGAGCGTGGAGCGCCTCGAGCCCGAGCCGCAGCAGCTCCGCGGCCGGGGGCAGTCCCGGAGAGCGGTCGCCGCGTCCGATCGGATTCTCCGCGTGGGCGTCGACGAACGCGGACAGGTCGATCGCGTCGGGGACGCCCGGCAGCAGTCTCGAGACGAGCGAGCGCAGCTCGCGCTCGAGCTCGCCGCCGTAGCGCTCGAGCTCCTCGCGCCGGTATCCGCTGCGGCGCCGCTCCTCGACGACCGCGCGCTCCTTCTGCCCGAGCTGCTCGGGCCGCTTCACACCGACTCCCAGAGAAGCGCCAGCGTGCCGGTGAGCGCGAGCGCGAGAAACGCGACCGGCAGCATGGGCGGGGGCCCGCTCATCAGGTTCCGCAGCGAGAAGCCGCCGATTCGCCCGGCGATCCCGCGCCAGTGCTCGAACACGCCGACCAGCCCGTCGACGATGCCGAGCCCGAAGACGCCGAGCACGAGCCAGCCGACCAGGCCGTCTCGCTGGACCGCGCCGACGATCCCCGCCGCCACGAGCACGGGCGCGAGCAGCACCGGGCCGTACATGGTGACGCGGTGAAATGCGGCCCGCCAGTGGAACAGCAGCACCTGGAGGCCGATCACGACGAACGCGAGCGCGACGAGCAGCATGTAGAGCCGCGCGAACGGCCAGCCGTCCCAGGCCTCCATCCCCCTGGGTTTGCCCCGGACGGTGCCACGCGAATCCGAGCGGTTCCGGCGAGCGAGCCGTGAGGCCCGGCCGGGTCGGCGAACCGATCCGGCCGCGCCTCACAGCGCTCGGCTCAGCGCAGCGAGCGCGCGACCTGCTCGAGCAGGTCCATCGCCTCCTGCATGCCGCCTTCCATGCCGGAGTCGATGATCGCGTCGCGGATCTCCTTGCTCGGCGCCTGCACGAGGATCGTCAGGGTCGTGCGCCCGTCGGCCTCGGTGAACGTCGCGGTGTTCACGGTCCCCTGCTCGGGCCCGTCCTCGGGCTGAGGGACGCCCTCGTACACCTCGGTCGAGACGATCCGCTCGTTCGGCACGAGCTCGAGGTACTCGCCGTGGAAGCCCACCTCGATGTCGCCGTGGGCGTTCATCACGTAGCGCCACTTGCCGCCGACGTGCAGGTCGATCTCGGCGAGCGTGACCTCGCCGCGCTGCCCGCTCCACCAGCGCCTGACCAGCTCCGGCGTCGTGAACGCCCGGAACACCAGGTGCTTCGGGGCGTCGAACTCCCGCGTGATCAGGATCTGATCGTCGGCGGGAAGCGTCACCGTCGCCTTGCCGCTATGCGTCACTGCTGCCATCTCCCTCCTCCTTCTCCTTGAGCTCGTGCAACACCGAATCCAGCTCGTCGAACCGCTCCGACCACGTGCGCTCGTACGGCTTCACCCAGTCGTGGATGGGCTTCAGCGCCCGCCCGTTCAGCCGGTACAGCCGCCGCCTCCCGTCCTCGCGCACGGCGACGACGCCGACGTCGCGGAGCACCCTGAGGTGCTTCGACACCTGCGGCTGGGCCAGCCGGAGCGCGCGCACGAGCTCGTTCACCGGTCGCTCGCCGCCCGCCAGGGCGTCCACGATCTGCCGGCGCCTGGGCTCGGCCAGGGCGTTGAACGCATCAGCCGTCGTCGCTGCTCGGGCCATGGCCGCAGCATATATACCGATATAGGAATATGTCAAGCCCGCGACCTTGCGCGGCTGGCTGCTGCTACGGCTCGACCAGGTTCGACTTGTACTCGCTTCGCTGGAGGCTTCCCCACGGCACGAGCTCCACGCGCGTCTGAACGACCAGCGCGTCGCGCAGCCGCTCGCTGATCGCTTCGGCGAGCGACGCCGGCCCGGCGACGTCGAGAGCGAGCTCGACCGCGACGGGCAGCGGGGGCTCCTGCTTCACGCCCCGAGCGGTCGGCTTCACGAGGATGCGGCCGGTGACCTGCGGCGCGAACGCGCCGACGACCTCGCGGATGGCCGACGGGAAGACGTTGACGCCGCGGACGATCAGCATGTCGTCGGTCCGGCCGATGCAGCGGATGCGCGGCCCGGTACGGCCGCACGCGCACGGGCTCGTCCGCACCTCGACGTGGTCGCGCGTGCGGAAGCGGAGGAGCGGCGCCGCGCGGTGCCGGAGGTGCGTCAGCACGAGCTCGCCGCCGGCGCCGTCCTCGAGCTCGAGCGCGGCGCCCGACCCCGGGTCGATCAACTCGGCGTGCACGAAGCCGCGGGCGCCGAGGTGCATGCCGTCCTGCTCCTCGCACTCGCCCCAGAGCGAGACGCCGATGTCGCCGATGCCCATCGCCTCCGTCACCTTCGCGCCCCAGCCCTCCTCCAGCATCGCCCGGAAGGCCGGCTCGCCTCCGCCCGGCTCGCCGGCCACGAGCACACGCTGCACGCTCGACGCCCGCAGGTCCGCCGACTCGAGCAGATACGCGGCGTACGACGGCGTCAGCACGACGGCCTCGGGCGCGAGCAGCTCGAGCGCCCGCAGCAGGCGCTCGCTGTTCCCCGTCCCGACCGGGATGTGCGTCAGCCCGATGCGCTCGAAGGACGCGAGCGCGGCGCCGGCGACGAACGGGCCGGCGTTGTAGGTCGAGACGATCCGCTGGCCCGGCGCGATGCCCGAGGCCGCGTAGCTCCGCGCCGAGCCCGTCACCCAGTTGTCGAGGTCGCCCGCCGTCAGCGGGATGTAGCTGGGAGTGCCCGTCGTGCCGCTCGTCGAGTAGATGCGCACGAGCTCCCGGCGCTCTGCGCACAGGTGCGTACCGATCGGGTTCTCGGGCGTGCACGTCGCCTTCAGCTCCGCCTTCTCCGTCAGCGGGAGCTCCGCGATCTCCGCGAGCCCACGGGGGTCGAGGCCGTTGAGCTTCTCGCGGTAGAAGGCCGAGCGCTCGAGCAGGTACGCGAGCTGCGCCCGATAGCTCGCGTCGTCGAGCTCGAGCTGCTCGTCCCACGGCCTCGCTTCGACCTCGGGGTCGAGCATCACTCGTACTCGACGGACTCCTCGGCCGCCGCGGCGAGCCGGAAGCCGATCGGGTGCTCCCGCTCCTCGGCGAGGTGCGCGAGCAGGCCCGCAGTGCGCGCGAGGATCGGCACCGCCTTGACGACGTCGGCCGAGAAGCCGAGGTCGAGCAGGACCGCGGCGATCGGCAGCGCGACGTTCATCGTCAGCGGCTTCCCCCAGACCTCCGCGACGGCGTCGCGGAGCCCCCGGGCGAGCGCGACGTTCGGCCCACTGACTCCCCGCGCGTCCGCGAGCTCGAGGATGCGCTCGGCGCGCGGGTCGAGCGGCGCGTGGACCGGGTGGCCGAAACCAGGCACCTTCGCTCCCGCCGCGCGGAGCTCGCGGACGACCTCGACCGGGTCACGGCCGGCAGCCCGCTCGAGCAGCCGCGCGCACTCCTCCGACGTGCCGAGCACCACGCGCCCCGCGCCGAGGATCCCGGCTGCAACGGCGCCCTGGAGTGAGTCGGGATCGGCGGCGAGCGTCATCCGGGCGGCGACGTTCGCCGGCATCAGCCCGTGCTCGGCGATCGCGACGAGCAGCACGTCGAGGAAGAATCGCTGATCCTCCGTCGGCTCGCGCCCCGTGAGCAGGAGGTGGAAGTACTCGGTGAAGGTGAGGCGGCCCATCAGGTCGCCGGTCAGGTCGCGACCGCGCACCTCGACGCGATCGGGAAACGCACGCGAGATGCGCGTCACGTCACCGGACAAGACGCGCTCCGGCGACCATCGCCTCGAGCTTGCGGAACGCGAGCTCCCGCGGGAGGTACTTCATCCCGCAGTCGGGAGCCGCGACGAGCCGCTCGGGCGGGACGACCTCGAGCGCGCGACGGAGCCGCTCCGCGACGCCCTCCGGAGTCTCCGCCTGCTGCGAGCCGAGGTCGAGCACCCCGAGCAGGATCGTCTTGTCGGGCAGATCGCGCAGCAGCTCGGGATCGAGGTCCGGCTGCGCCGCCTCGAGCGAGACGTGCGTGGCGGCGCAGTCGTTCAACTCGCGCAGGAACGGGTAGCCCGGCAGGCGGTCGTGGACGATGTGCGCGTAACCGAAGCACGTGTGCAGCACCGTGTCGCCCTCGATGCCCTCGAGTGCCCGGTCGATCGCCTCGAGCGCGTACTCCCTCGCCCGCTCCGGGCGCGCCTGGAGGTACGGCTCGTCGATCTGGACGACGTCGGCGCCCGCCGCCTTCAGGTCGTGGAGCTCCTCGTTGACGGCCTCGGCGTACGCGAACGCGAGCGAGCGCTCGTCGGCGTAGTGGTCGTTCTGCGCCTGCTGCGTCATCGTGAACGGGCCCGGCACCGTGATCTTGATCCGGCGATCGGTGGCCGAGCGGAGGAACTCGACGTCGCGCACCTCGACCGGCCGCGCGCGGCGGATCGGCCCGACGATCCGCGGGACGGGGTTCTCGTGGCCGGTGCGGTCGAGCGCGACGCCGGGCTCGTCGAGGTCGATCCCGTCGAGCGCGGTCGCGAAGCGGTTCGAGTAGCTCTCCCGCCGCATCTCGCCGTCGGTGATCACGTCGACGCCCGCGCGCTCCATGTCCTGGACCGCGATGCGCGTCGCGTCGTCCTGGGCCTCCTCGAGGAACGGCTCGGGCACGCGCCAGAGCTCGCGGGCGCGGACGCGCGGGGGGAGCCGCTCGCCGAGCCGCTTCCTGTCGATCAGCCACTCGGGCTGCGGGTAGCTCCCCACGACCGTCGTGACGATCGCCTGGCCGTAGTCAGCGGGTCGCATGCGGCGAACGTACGCTATCGTTCGAAGCGTGTAGGGGAGTATCCCCGCGCGCTCCGTCGTCATCCTCGGCCTCACGGCCCGGTGGAGCGGCCCCGAGTCGGGACGGGAGAGACCTACCGAGGACGTCAACGACTCCCGGAGGTGTCGCTCGTGAGCGCAACCCCGTCCCCAACCGCGGCGAGCCGTGCGGCCACCGCGGACCCGATCTTCGGCTTCGTGCTCGTCGGCGTCGACACGACTGCGCAGAGCGTCGTCGCGGCCTCGCAGGCGAGATGCCTCTGCGCGCCCGAGGGGTATCTCGAGCTGCTGGCGATTGCCGAGACCCATCTGGCGGCGCACGCCGGCTTCAACGCTCCGCACGCGCGGGACGAGCTCGTCGCGGCGGCTCGCGACGAGCTCGACATCGTCCGGGATCTCGTCGAGCCCGACTCCTTCCGTCTCGTCGAGGGGTCGATCGCCGAGGCGCTCGTCGCGGAGGCGAAGCGCCAGTCCGCCACGCTCGTCGCGCTCGGCGCGTCGCGGCACCGGCGCCTGACGTCCCGGCTCTTCGGAGGGCCCGACCTGCCGCTGCTCCGCGACGCTCCGTGCTCCGTGCTCGTCGCTCGTCCGGGCTGGGGCGGCCGCAAGCCCGCCCGCATCCTGGTCGGAGTCGACGGGTCGCCCGAGTCGGCCGTGGCCGAGGAGGCCGCGCGCGCGCTGGCGGGCCGCTTCGACTGTGAGCTCATGCCCGTGATCGCCCTCGGCGGCAAGCCGGTCGAGAACGCGCTCCTGCGCGCGGAACGCGACGATGCGCTGCTCGATCCGCGGGACGCGTGCGCTGCCTTGGCCATGGCTCCCGAAGACAGCCTGGTCGTGCTCGGGGGCCGCGCCGGAGAGCGGCCGGGAAGAGTCTGCGCGCATGTCGCCCACGAGGCGCGCTGCTCCGTGCTCGTGGTCAGGCACGTGGCGTGAGCCTGGGCGTTCGTGAACGCAGCGCATCGCCGAGCACCGAGCGCGCCTGGCACGCACTCGAGGCCTCGGAGGTCGAGGCCCGGCTCGGCACGTCGTCGAGCTCGGGCCTGACCGAGCCCGAAGCGACGCGTCGGCTCGAGGAGCACGGCCCGAACGAGCTCCAGGCCGCAGAGGGGATCTCGCCGTGGCGCCTGCTGTTGGACCAGTTCAAGAACGTGCTGATCCTGATCCTGCTCGTGGCCGTGGGCCTCTCGGTCGCGCTCGGGCATGCCACGGAGGCCGTCGTGATCGGGGTGATCGTGCTGCTCGCGGCCGTGCTCGGCTTCGTCCAGGAGTACCGGGCGGAACGCGCGATCGAGGCGCTCGGCCGGATGGCCGCGCCGACCGCCGCCGTGGTGCGCGACGACGCCGAGCGCACGATTCCCGCGCGGGAGCTCGTGCCCGGCGACGTCGTGCTCCTCCACGCCGGCGACAAGGTCCCGGCCGACGTGCGGCTGACCGAGGTCGCGCGCCTCCAGGCCGAGGAGTCGGCGCTGACCGGCGAGTCGCTGCCGGTCGAGAAGCAGGCCTCGGCACTCGAGCGGAGCGACGCTCCGGTCGGCGACCGCACCAACATGGCCTACGCCGGGACGGCGGTCACGTATGGACGCGGGCGCGCGCTCGTGGTCGCGACGGGCATGGAGACCGAGTTCGGCGCCATTGCGAGGATGCTCGACGCGATCGAGCGCGGCAGGACGCCGCTCCAGCAAAGCCTCGACAAGCTTGCGCTGACGCTCGCGCGCGCTGCGATCGTGATCGTGCTGCTCGTCGTCGGCCTCGGCCTCCTGCGCGGTCAGCCGTTCCTCGAGATGCTCCTCTTCGGCGCGGCGCTGGCCGTCGCCGTCGTCCCGGAGGCCCTACCGGCCGTGATCACGATCTCGCTGACGCTGGCCGCGCAGCGGATGGTCAAGCGAAACGCCCTGATCCGGCGGCTCCCCGCGACCGAGACGCTCGGGAGCGTCTCGGTCATCTGCGCGGACAAGACGGGGACGCTGACGAAGGACGAGATGACCGTTCGGAAGCTCTTCGTCGCGGGGCGGATGTTCGAGGTCTCCGGCGCCGGCTACGAGCCGGTCGGCGAGTACTCCCTCGACGGCTCGCACGTGGAGCCGCCGAACGAGCTGATCGAGACCCTGCGCGCGGCCGTGCTCTCCTCGGACGCGCACCTCGTTCGGAGCGACGACGACGGAAAGTGGGAGCTCCGCGGCGACCCGACCGAAGGCGCGCTCGTCGTGGCGGCGGAGAAGGCGGGGGTGCACCGGGAGGAGGTCGAGAGCCGGTTCCCGCGTGCGAACGAGATCCCCTTCACCTCGGAGACAAAGCGGATGACGACGCTGCACCGGGCACCGAACGGCACCGTGGCCTACGAGAAGGGCGCGCCCGAGGTCGTGCTCGCCGCCTGCACGCGGCAACGCGGGCCGTCGGGCGTCACCGCGCTGGACGCGGCCGGACGCGAGTCGCTGCTCGGCGTCGCGCGCGAGCTGGCCGGCGAGGCGATGCGCGTGCTCGCCGTCGCCCGTCGGCCCGACGCGACGCTCGAGAACGCCGAGCGCGACCTGACCTTCCTCGGGCTCGTGGCGATGATCGATCCGCCGAGGCCCGAGGCGAAGGCAGCGGTCCGCACGTGCCTGCATGCGGGGATCCGGCCGCTGATGATCACCGGCGACCACCCGCTGACGGCGCAGGCGATCGCCCGCGAGCTCGGCATCCTCACGGACGGCGGCACGCTGACCGGGCCCGAGCTCGAGTCGATGGACGACGACGAGCTCGAGCGCCGGACGGCGACCACGCAGGTCTACGCGCGCGTCTCGCCGGAGCACAAGCTCCGCGTCGTCACCGCGCTCCAGCGACAGGGCCACTCGGTCGCGATGACGGGGGACGGCGTGAACGACGCGCCGGCGCTGAAGCAGGCCGACATCGGCGTCGCGATGGGCATCACCGGGACCGACGTCACCAAGGAGGCTGCGGAGATCACGCTCACCGACGACAACTTCGCCTCGATCGTGGCGGCCGTCGAGGAAGGACGCTCCGTCTTCGGGAACATCAAGAAGTACTTGATGTACCTGCTCTCGGCGAACCTCGGCGAGATCGGCCTCCTCGTCGGCGCGTCGCTGCTCGGCAAGCCGCTCCCGCTGAGCGCGGTCCAGATCCTGTACATCAACCTCGCCACCGACGGCCTCCCGGCGCTGGCGCTCTCGGTCGACCCGGCGGAGCCGGACCTGATGGACCGGCCACCGCGCAAGCGGGGCGAGGGGATCTTCACGAAGCGCGTCGTCTCGCTGATCGTCGTCGGAGGCACGTGGTCGGCGCTCGCCACGCTCGGGCTGTTCACGTGGGCGCTCACCACCGACCGGACGCTGTCGAAGGCGATGACGATGACCTTCGCCGCGCTCGTGCTCGTCGAGTTCTTCAAGGCCTACAGCTACCGCTCCGACCACTACTCGGTGCTCGCGCGGCCGTTCGCGAACCGCTGGCTCAACCTCGCGATCGCGTGGGAGGTCCTCGTGCTCGCGCTCGTCGTGAACGTGCCGTTCCTCCAGGACGCGTTCGGGACGACCGGCCTGTCCGCGCGCGATTGGGCGATCGTCGGCGGCGTCGCCTTCACGATCGTGCCGGTGCTGGAGGTCGCCAAGCGCGTCCTCCGCCGCTGACGCGTGGTTCGCGAGGGCGGTCGGCGGGCACGTGATCTCCGCGGGCGCGCGAAGGAGGCAGCATGAAGGTCACGATCGTCGGAGCAGGGAAGATGGGGCGTGCGATCGGGACGCGCGCCGTCGCGGGCGGCCACGAGGTGGAGGTCGTCGACCGCGACCCGGCCGAGGCCGGCAAGCTCGCGGAGGAGCTCGGCGGGGGCGCCACGGCGCTCGAGGGGGACGCACCGTTCGGCGGGGACGTCGTCGTCTTCGCGCTCTACTACCCGGGGATCAAGGACGCCGTCTCGCAGTACTCGGACCGCATCGCCGGCAAGGTCGTCGTCGACATCACGAACCCGGTCGACACGCAGACGTGGGATCGGCTCGCGACGAAGCCGGGAAGCTCGTCGGCGGAGGAGGTCGCGGGGCTCGTGCCCGAGGGGACGTCGGTCGTGAAGGCGTTCAACACGACGTTCGCGCCGACGCTCGCGGCCGGCGAGGTCGCGGGGCACGCGCTCGACGTGCTGATCGCCGGCGACGACGAGGCCGCGAAGAAGAAGGTCGCCCAGCTCGCGTCGGACGCGGGGCTACGGCCGCTCGACGTCGGGCCGCTGAGCAGGGCGCAGCAGCTCGAGCAGCTCGGCTTCCTGCACATCTCGATCCAGGAGCCGCTCGGCCTCGGCTACGCGAGCACGCTCAAGCTGCACTCCTGAGGCGGGGGTGGCGGGGCTAGAGCGCCTGCTCGCCGCCGACGAGCGCGAGGAGGCTCTCGTGCTCCTCGCGGCAGGCGGGGCAACCGTCCAGGTGCGCGCGCAGGCCGGGCAGCGCCACGTCGGCGTCGCGGCCGGCGACCTCGAGCTCCACGTAGCGGTCGAGCCGGTCGAAGCACTCGTCGCAGCCGACCTCGGGGCCAGCGGGGCCGAGCAGCCGTCCGAGTGCCTGCTTCAGGTCGGGACGTTCCATCACATCTCCTCCGGAGAGAGACCGTGTTCGTCGAGGTGCGCGCGCAGCTTGCGGCGCGCGTCGTGCAGGGTCTTGTAGAGGGCGCCGCGCGTCGAGCCGAGCCGGTCGGCGAGGACGTCGATCGGGACGCCGTTGAGCGCGAGCGCGACGAGCACGCGCCGCTGGTGCGGCGTCAGCACGTCGCCGATCGCGCTCTGGAGCGAGGACAGGAGCTCGCTCTGCTCCGCCTCCGCGTCGGGGCCGAGGCCGCCGCCCGAGAGCAGCGCCCAGGACTCGGGCTCGAGCGGGACCTCGCGACCCTGCCACGCGCGCTTGCGGAGCTTGACCGCCGCTTCGAGGAGCGCGAACTTGTAGACCCAGGTCGTGAAGCGGCTGGCGCCCCGGAAGTCGTCCAGCCGGCGCAGCACGCTCATCAGCGCGTCGTCGGCCGCCTCGTTCGCGATGTCGTCGAGCTCGTCGCCGCGCAGGTGCGGCAGCGTCGGGCGCCGGCGCGCGACCTCGAAGCGGGCCGCCCGGAGCAGCAGCGCGTGCAGCCGCGCCACCGCGTCCTCCCGTGTGGCGCCCTCCGCGTGGAGGCAGCGAAGCCACTCGCGGGAGTCGGGGTCGAGCACCGGCGACGGCGCGAGCGTCGAGAGGGGCCCGCTGGACTCCACGAAGCCCACGGTAGCGCTCAGCGCGCTCACGCGGCGTCTTCCCGCCCGAGCGGAGCCAGGATGCGAGCCGCCAGCTCGGGTGGGCAACGGCGCTCGACGAGCTCGATCAGCGCGTGCAGGTCGTAGTTGCCGTCCTTCGCCAGGCGCGCCGCCAACGGCAGCGGGAAGCCGCACTGGACGAGCTGCTCGCGACGCCAGCGGACGAGCTCCTGGAGCTCGCCCGCCGGTGTGGTCTTCGTCTGCATGCCTTCTTCGTGCCGCCTCGCGGCCCGTTCTTACGCCGCTACTTGAACCGCTTCGGGAACTGCTTGATCAACCCCGCGGCGAGGTAGTCGGACATGTGGAGGATGTGCTCGTGGATCTGGTCGTAGGCGGCGACGTCCGCGTCCCAGTCGGCCTGGAGCCGCGCGACGGCCTCGTTCGTCGTCAGCGTCAGGTGCGTCTGCATCTCCTTCTTCAGGACGGCCAGCTTCCAGAAGCGCGGGTTGACGCTCGCGAGCACGGCCGCGATGTCGTCGGCGTTCCGCTGCCAGCGGGCCTGCTCCTCGGCGAGCTTCGCCGCGTCGCCGGCCTGGGCCGCGGCGATGAGGTCGGCGGCGATCAGGATGTGGTTCCGGAGCTCGGCCGTCAGCTTGTCGCCCGCCGCCTCGCCGTAGAAGGGCTTGACCGCGTTGCCGATGTCGGCCTGGTTCTGGAGCAGGCGGCCGACGGTCGCCTCGGTGTCGGGCGAGCCCGTCGTCAGGCTGATGATCGCGAGCCGCGTCCAGACGATGTGGTCCTCCCAGAGGACCCGCATCCCGCTGTGGAGAGCGGCCTGCTTCTTCGTCACCGTGGCGGCATGTGACTCGTGGGTGGCGGTGTCGAGCGCGTGCGCGGAGCCGTTCGAGACAGCCAGCGCGGCGAGCGCGGCGAAGAACGCGACGAGCGCGGTCAGCGCGATCGGGATGGGACGTGAGACGCGTGCGGTGTCCATGACATTCCTTTCCGTAGTGGGAGAGCCGCGAGCAGGCCGACGGCCTCGATCGCCTTCGTGGCGAGCGCGAGACCGTCGACCGGCTCCGGGTGGGGGTGGAGAACGGGCAGGCCCGTCGTCGTCGCGAGCGCGTAGCTCGCGAGCAGGCCGACGAAGACCGCACCCGCAGCGGCGAGCGCGAGCGCGTTCGCCGGAGAGCGCGTGAGCACGAGAGCCAGAACCGCCAGGACGACTGCCGCCGCGACGAAGCCGAGCCCTGCGGCGGTCCCTTCGGCGAAGTGGCCCGGTGCGAGCGCGCCGTGGATCCCGGCGCTGACGGCGCAGGCCAGGATGACGACGTCGCCCCTGAGCTCGGCGAGGCTCACTTGACGACGACCTCGCCGTCCATGTCCTGGCTGTGCAGCGTGCAGACGTAGTGGTAGGTGCCGGGGGTGTCGAACGCGATCGACACGCTCTCGCCCTGCTCGACGCGATGGTCTTCCTGCCCGTCGACGCGGACGGTGTGCGTGAAGTTGTCGTCGTTCGTCCACGTGACCGTCTCGCCGGCCTCGACCTCGATCGTCTTCGGGTCGAACTGGTAGCTCTTGACCATCGCGACCTCGGTCGTCGCGACCGGAGCGCTCGCTTCCTCGGACCCGCCGCAACCGGTCGCGGCGAGCAAGAGGCCGAGGACGAGCAGGCGCAGGGTCATCCGCGACTCACCTCGAGGGCCGGCCGGCGCACGGCCGAGTAGACCGCCGCCGCGAACACGAGCACGAACGCGGAGAGGTCGAGGACCTCGGCGATCGTGTGCGCGAACAGGAAGACCGTCCAGTCGAGGTGGTAGGTCATGTAGACGAGCTCCGCGGCGGCGAAGAGCGAGAACCCCGCGCCGAGGAGGGCGAGCTCGCGCTTGAACGCGAGCCACGCGAACCCCGCGCCGAGCGCGAAGCCGGCGATGTGGACGACCAGGAAGAACCCGGTCGGGAACTCGTTGATCCAACTGCCGTAGGGCATTCCGTCCTCCTCGTCGTTCGGTGTCAGAGGACTTGGTGACGGCGCGCGACGCGTCCTTACCTCTCGGTCGATGAGCACGTGCGAGCCTCGTCGCTCCGTGAGAGAATCCGCTCGTGCCGGGCGTCGCCACGATCGGCGTCTACGGGTGGACGGCCGAGACCTTCCTCGCCGCGCTCCGCGGCGCCGGGATCGAGCAGGTGCTCGACGTGCGCCAGCGGCGCGGCGTGCGCGGCAGCGAATACGCGTGGGCGAACGCGAAGCGGCTCGAGGCGGCGCTCGCCGGCGCCGGCTTCGCGTACGAGCATCGAGTCGAGCTCGCGCCGACGACCGAGCTCCGGCAGGCCCAGTACCGCGAGGACGACCGGACGGGCGTCGGCAAGCGGTCCCGCACCGCGCTCGCGCACGAGTACCGCCGTCGCTACACGAGCGAGATCCTCGAGCGCGCCGACCTCGGCTCGATCGCCGACGGCTCGGCGCTGCTTTGCGTCGAGCGCGATCCGGAGGCCTGCCACCGGTCGCTGATCGCCGAGCGCCTGGCGTCGCGCCACGGCTTCGACGTCCGGCACCTGAGGCCCGGCTAGGGCTTCAGCGCTTCGACCGCGGCATCGAGGCGATCGACGACCGCGTCGTCGGTACCGTCGTACGTCACGAGCACGTTCTCGAAGCGCTCGTCGTACGACGCCACCTCAGGCCCGAAGCTGATGCGCCCGGTGCGGGGACCGACGACGACGATCACCTTGCCCAGCTGCCCTTGCCGCGCGGGGGGAACGCTGCTGAACATCGTTAGACGTGCGAACCGCGAGCGGTACGGGAGGCGCACGCCCTCCGCCGCGAACGCCGAGCGGACGGCCGTCGGCGCGACGAACGCGCGCTCGGCGAGCTCGATCATCTCGCTCTCGTTCGCGTCGCGGTACTCGGGCCGGGCGAGCACCAAGACACCGCCGACGGTCAAGAACGCGACGAGGAGGACGACGAGCGAGACCGCGTAGCGCGTCACGAGCTCCACCCGCGTTGGATCGACGCGTCGCCGCGAGCGAGCGATACCCGGACGGGGGAACCGGCTGGCGAACTAGGAAACGCTGAGGCGCGCGCAGGCCTGCTCGAACAGGAGCAGGATGACGCTGGAGCGATCGAGGCCCCAGGCCGTCAGGCGGATCGGCGCGGCGTCGAGGTCGTCCTCGCGCAGCGTCGCGAGCCCGCCGACGCCCCGACCCGCCGGGATGAGCTCGACCTTCCAGCCGGAGGACTCGAGCCCCGTGAGGAGCTGGGCCGCAGTGGTCATGCCCGCATAGTGACCCCGGGGGAGCGCTTCACTCCTCCCCCGGACGGTCGTTCTCCACCGCGCTTCACGGCAACCGCGCCGCCCACAGGCTGGAGAGGACTCCGGCCGCCAGCAGCAGCCCGGCGGCCGCGACCAGGAACGCGTACGTGACCTCCTTGTCCTGCTCGGTGCGGCCCAGGCTCGACCCGAGCGCCTCGTAGGCCTTCGTCAGCGCCTCCGCGGTGCGGGCGTCCGCGAACTCGCCCCCGGTCTCCTGGGCGATCGCGTTCAGCGTGACGGGATCGGGCGGGACGGGGATCCGCTCCGGCTCGAAGAACCCGTTCCCGCCGCCGAACTGCCCGCCGCTCCCGAAGCCGGGCACCGTCCCGCTGGGCGTGCCGAGCGCGACCGTGTAGACGCGCATCCCCGCCTGCTTCGCGAGCGCGGCGCCCTCGAGCGGCTGGAGCACGCCCTGGTGCTGAGCGCCGTCGGAGAGGAACAGGATCGACACGAGCTTGCCGTCGGCGACGCCACCGGTCGTCGGCGCCTCGACCGCGTCCCGCCGCAGCGTGTCCTGGCCGACCTCGACCGCCATCGCGAGCGCGTCGCCGATCGCGGTGCCGCCGAAGGTCGCGTACTCGCCGAGGTGGTCGAGCGACACGCTCACCTGCTCGCGGTCGCGCGTGGGCGGCGTCACGACCTGCGGGATTCCGGCGAAGACGACGAGGCCGATGCGCAGGCGCTCGGGCGCACGTTCGAGGAAGAGCCTGATCGCTTCCTTCGCCGCGCCGATCCGGTTCGGGCGGACGTCGCGCGCCTCCATCGAGCGCGAGACGTCGAGCACGAGCACGACCGTCGCGCGTTCCTGCGGAACGAGCCCGCGCACGTGCGGCCGCGCGACGCCTGCCGTCAGCGCGGAGAGGGCGAGCAGGAACAGGACTGCGGGCACCCAGCGGCGCCAGGCCCGCGTCCGGGCGACGTCGCGCAGGACGGCGAGGTTCGTGAAGTTGACGGCGTAGCGCGAGCGCCGTCTCTGGACGCGGACGTACAGCCAGGCGAGCAGCGGCACCAGGAGCAGCGCGAGCAGGAGCCAGGGGCGGCCGAACGTCACCGGCCGGCTCCGGCGCACACCGCGTGGACCTGGACGACCGCGCGCGCGTTCCGCGCGACCGGGGCGACGCGGACGCGCACGAGCACGCGGCGCCCGCTGATCACGCGCGACGAGCGGACCGCGGCGACGATCGCCGGCGCGGGCGTCACCTGCGTGCGGAAGCCGATCGCGTGCGAGGCGCCGACGAGGCGCTCGCTCGCTCGGCAGGAGACGCCGATCTGCCGCGACCCGGCCCCGATCGCCGCGGTCCGGACGCGGCGGACCGTCGGCCGCCCGGGCGGGAACGCCGCGAGCCGCAGCGCGGTGATGTACGGCGGCGGCGAGCCGCCTCCGCCGGACGCGGGCACGCAGCCGACGTGGGGCCGGAACGTCGTGGTGCGGCGCGCAGCCCCGGTGTAGTGCGCCGCGAAGACCGCCGAGCGCTCGGTCGTGATCCCCGGGTTGACGGGGCTTCCGAGCCGTCCCCGGAAGGAGAGGTCGATCGCGCGCGCGCCGAGCTCGGCGTCGAGCCCGCCGACGATGTAGCCGCGCGGGCAGGTCACCTGCCACTCGGCGCGGCGGGCGGCGGCCGGCACGACGACCCAGGGGCCCGCGACGGGCACGCAGACCATCAGCCCGCGGCACTCGTTCGTCGCGCGTGCACGCTCGACGCCGACCGCCCCCGCGACGACGAGGCACGCGAGGACGGCGAGCAGGGACCTCAGGGCAGCCTCCGGAACCAGAGCGCCGAGAGCACGCCGCCCGCGAGGAGGAGCCCGGCGGCCCCCGCCGCGAACGCGTCCGTCACCTCGCGGTCCTCCTTGCGCGTGCCGAGCCGCGACTTCAGCTTCTCGTGCACCCGCTCGAGGCCCTCCGCGTCCTCGGCCCGGTAGTGCTCGCCGCCCGACGTCCGCGAGACGGCCTGGAGCGTCGCGGGCTCCGGCGGCACGCGCGTGATCTCGCGGAAACCGCCGACCAGCGTGCGCTCGATCGTCCCCTCCGGCGTCCCGAGCACGACGGTGTGCACCGGCGTGCGCAGCGAGCGCGCCCGGCGCGCGGCCGCGTTCGCCTGCACGCGCCCGACGTTCGACGCCCCGTCCGAGACGACGACGATCGCGGCGGGCGGCGGGGTGCTGCCGCGCGGCGCCCGGCGCGCGAAGTCGACCGCGAGCGTGATCGCGTCGCCGACGGCCGTGCCGTCCGCCGGCGTCAGCGCAGCGAGCCCGTCCTCGAACGCCCGCCGGTCGACCGTCGGCGGCACGACGGCGAACGGCCGGCCCGCGAACGAGACCAGCCCGACGCGGTACTTCTCGGGAACGCTCTCGACGAACTCCCGCGCGGCGCGGCGCGCGGCGACGAGGCGCGTCGGCGGGACGTCCTTCGCGGTCATCGAGGTCGAGACGTCGATCGCGACCACGATCGTCGCTTCCTCGCGGGGAACGGACACCATCGCGTGCGGTCGGGCGACGCCGACGAGCATCACCGAGAGCGCGGCGAGCATCAGCGCGAGCGGCAGGTGGCGCCGCCGACCGGGGGTGCGCTCGACGAGGTTCGGGAGCAGCGCCGGCGTCGCGAACCTGGCCGCGGAGAGCGCGCGGCGCCGGTCGCGGCGGACGTAGAGCGCGATGAGCAGCGGCACCGCGAGCAGCCCGAGCAGCGCCAGCGGCCAGTCGAACCTCAACGCGGCCGCCCTCCGCGGAGGAAGACCGCGAACGTGCGGAGCCAGTCGCCCGAGGTGGAGAGCGCGATGTGGCGGACGCCGACGGCGGTGAGCATGCGCTCGAGGCCGGTGCGCTCCTCGGCCGCGGCCGTCGCGAAGCGGGAGCGGAGCCGCGCGTCGCGCGTGTCGACCCGAAGCTGCTCCCCCGTCTCGGGGTCGACGAGCCACAGCTCCCCCACGTTCGGCAGCTCTTGCTCGCGCGGGTCGCGCACCTCGACCGCGAGCACGTCGTGGCGCCCGGCGAGCTCGAGCAGGGGACGCCGCCAGTCGATCGGCCCGCGGAAGTCGGATACGACGACCACGAGCGAGCGCTGCCGCGCGAGGGCGCCGACGCGGCGGAACGCCTCGCCGAGGGAAGCCTGTCCGTGCGCCGGCTCGTCGTCCGCGCGCAGCGCGAGCAGCAGGCCGAGCAGTCCGGCTCGACCCTGCCGCGGGGGCACGGCGCGCGGGGCCGTGCCGCCGAAGGTCGCGATCCCGAGCCGGTTGCCACGCCGCGTCGCCACGTGTCCCACCGCGAGCGCGACGCCTTCCGCGACGTCCGCCTTGCGCCGGTCGGCCGTGCCGAAGGTCATCGATGCCGACGTGTCGAGCAGGAGCCACGTCACCATCACCCGCTCCGCCAGCTGCACGCGCACGTGCGGCTGCCCGGTGCGCGCGGTCACGTTCCAGTCCATCCAGCGCGGGTCGTCGCCCAGCTCGTAGGGCCGGACCTGGGCGAGCTCGGTGCCGTTGCCGAGCAGCGACGAACGGTAGTCCCCCGCGAGCAGCCCCTCGACTCGACGGCCGATCGTGACGTCGAGCGCGCGCAGGAGCGCGTCGGGCATCGGCCCGGGGCCCGGCCGCTCGGGCGTGGGGTCGGCGCGAACCGTGCGCAGGAGAGCCCCTCTCATGGTGAGGCCTCGTCGCCGGGGTGCGCTGGGCGAGTGCGAGGCAAGGACGCAGGGAGCGCTCGTATCGAACAGATACGGGCGCGACTGAGGACGCAGAATCGCGCCGTCCAGCGCGGCCCGGCGGCACAGCGTCTCATCGTGAGAGGGGCTCCACGCTCACGCCACGCTCGTGCGCCCGAGGTCGAGCTCGGGAGCGGGCACGGCCGCGAGCACCCGCCCGAGCACGTCGTCCGCGCTGACGTCCTCGGCGAGCGCCTGGTACGTGAGCACGAGCCGGTGCCGGAGCGCGTCGCGGGCGAGCGCGTGCAGGTCCTCGACGAGCGCGTACTCGCGCCCGCGGACGACCGCGAGGGCCCGCGCCGACTGCACGAGGCTGATCGGCCCGCGCGGGCTGACGCCGTACGCGACGTAGTCCTTCAGCTCGCCGAGCCCGTGCGCCTCGGGCTCGCGCGTCGCCGTCGCGAGCGCGACCGCGTAGCTCACGAGCGACGGGTCGACGTAGACACCGGCGACGGTGCGCTGGAGCTCGACCAGTTCGTCGAGGGAGAGCGCCTGCCGCAGCTCGGGCGGGTCGACGAGCTGGCGCTGCACGATCGTCAGCTCCTCGTCGTGCTCCGGGTAGCCGATCAGCACCTTGAGCATGAACCGGTCGACCTGCGCCTCCGGGAGCGGGTACGTCCCCTCGGACTCGATCGGGTTCTGCGTCGCCATCACCAGGAACGGCGACGGGACGGGATACGTCGTGTGCCCGATCGTGACCTGCCGCTCCTGCATCACCTCGAGCAGCGCGGACTGCACCTTCGCGGGCGCGCGGTTGATCTCGTCGGCGAGCAGGAAGTTGCAGAAGACGGGGCCGAGCTCGGTGTCGAACGCGCCGGAGTCGGGCCGGAAGATGCGGGTGCCGACCAGGTCCGACGGGACGAGGTCGGGCGTGAACTGGACGCGCGAGAAGGAGCCGCCGAGCACGCTCGCCGCCGTCTTCACCGTCAGCGTCTTCGCGAGGCCGGGCACGCCCTCGAGCAGGAGGTGGCCCTGGGACAGGAGGCAGACGAGCACCCGCTCGAGCATCGCGTCCTGGCCCGCGATCACGCGCCGGATCTCGATCAGCGCCTGCTCGAGGCGCTCCTTCGCCTCCGCCGGGGTCGGGGCCGTGCGGTCCTCGGGCTGCGTCACGGGCGCTCCTTCGTCTCGGTTGAGGCCGTAACTGAACCAGACGGAGGTAAGAGCCCGCTGAGAGCGGGATCGTCGGCGAGCGGGAGCGCGATCGTGAACGTCGCGCCCTCGCCCGGCTGCGAGCGCGCCGCGACCGTCCCGCCGTGGGCCTGGGCAACGGCGGCCACGATCGAGAGGCCGAGCCCGACGCCCCCGCTCGCGCGCGACCGGGACTCGTCCGCACGGTAGAAGCGCTCGAAGACGCGCTCGGCCGCCTCGGCGCTCATCCCGGGGCCCGAGTCCTCGACCTCGATCAGGGCCTCGCCGCCGACCGCGCCGACCCGCACCCGCACCGACGCGTCCGCGGGAGTGTGGGCGCGCACATTGCTGAGCAGGTTGTCGACGATCTGGCGCAGCCGCTCGCGGTCGCCGACCACGGCCACCGGCTCCGACTCGAGCTCGATCGGGCGCTCGGGCTCGAGCGCCGCGGAGGTCTCGACGGCGTCGCGGACGACCTCGTCGAGCTCGACGAGCCCGCGCTCGAGCGGCCGGCCCTCGTCGAGCCGCGCGAGCAGGAGCAGGTCGTCGACGAGCAGCGACATGCGCTCGGACTCGCGCGTGATCCCCGACATCGCTCGCTCGAGGTCGGCCGGGTTGCGGTCGGCGCCGCGGTCGAAGAGCTCGGCGTACGCGCGCACGGCCGCGAGCGGCGTGCGCAGCTCGTGCGACGCGTCCGCGACGAACCGGCGGAGCCTCCGCTCCGACGCCTCGCGCGCCTTGAAGGCGGACTCGATGTGGCCGAGCATCGCGTTCAGCGCGATCCCGAGCCGACCGACCTCCGTGCGGGGCTCCGCGCGCTCGACGCGCCTCGAGAGGTCGCCGCCGGCGATGGCGGCCGCAGTCTCGCTGATCGCGTCCAGCGGCCGCAGGCCCAGACGAACGACCCACAGCCCGAGCGCGGCGAGCGCCCCGAGCACGCCGACGGTCACGAGCAGCATGATCAGGACGAGCCGGCGGAGCGTCGCGTCGACGTCGGCGAGCGACCGCGCGACGATCAGGGTCGCTCCGGTCACGGGCTCGACGGACGCGCGCACGCGGTAGCGGCCCCTGCCGTCCTCCGCCCGGACCGTGAGGTAGCGCCGTGCGGGCTCGCCTTCCTCGTCCGGCGCGGGCACCTCCAGCGTCGTCGGCAGGCGGGGCGGAGCCAACGCGGACTCGCCGACCATCGTCGCCTGCCAGCTGCAGACGAGGTCGCCGTCCTCCGCGCGCACCTCGACGTAGTCGCCGGGCTCGGTCCCCCGCGGGACCCGGCCGCCGGTGCCGGGGCAACCCGTGCGGAAGACCTCCCGCGCGATCGACGCGTGGGACTCGCGGAGCGACGCGTCCGTGCGCTCGAAGAGAAACGAGCGCAGCGACATGTACGTCGCGACGTCGGCGATCGCGAGCCCCGCCGCGCCCAGCACGATCACCCCGAGGACGAGGCGCGCTCGGAGCGAGAGGCTCCGGATCATCGCCCCGGCGTCTCGAGCATGTAGCCCGCCTGCCGCACCGTCTTGATCAGCGGCGGTCCCTCCGCGTCGAGCTTCTTGCGCAGGTAGCTCACGTACGTCTCGACCACGTTCGAGTTCCCGCCGAAGTCGTAGCGCCACACGTTCTGGAGGATCTGCGCCTTCGAGAGCACGCGGCGCGGGTTGAGCATGAAGTAGCGGAGGAGACTGAACTCGGTCGCCGTGAGCGCGATCGGCGTGTCGCCCCGGTGCACCTCGTGCCTCGCCTCGTCGAGCACGAGGTCGGCGAAGCGCAGCACGTCGCCCGGGAGCGCGCCGCGCGTCCGCCGCAGGATCGCCTGTGCGCGCGCGACGATCTCCGCGAGGCTGAACGGCTTGGTCACGTAGTCGTCGCCGCCCGCGCGGAGCGCCTCGACCT
>JAICPI010000038.1 GCA_025929895.1 Thermoleophilia bacterium | reverse complement strand
GGCGCGGACGAGGCGGTCGAGGAGCTGCACGAGATCAAGGAGTTCCTCGAGAACCCGAAGAAGTTCCAGGCGCTCGGCGCGCGCATCCCCAAGGGCGTGCTGCTCTACGGGCCGCCCGGCACCGGCAAGACGCTGCTCGCGCGCGCGGTCGCCGGCGAGGCGGGCGTGCCGTTCTTCTCGATCTCCGGCTCGGACTTCGTCGAGATGTTCGTCGGAGTCGGCGCCTCGCGCGTGCGCGACCTCTTCGAGCAGGCCAAGCAGTCGAGCCCCTGCATCATCTTCATGGACGAGATCGACGCCGTCGGCCGCCATCGCGGCGCCGGCCTCGGCGGCGGTCACGACGAGCGCGAGCAGACCCTGAACCAGCTCCTCGTCGAGATGGACGGGTTCGAGCTGAAGGACAACATCATCCTGATCGCGGCGACGAACCGGCCGGACATCCTCGACCCGGCGCTGCTGCGCCCCGGCCGCTTCGACCGGCAGATCGTGGTCGACCGGCCCGACCGCAGCGGCCGCAAGAAGATCCTCGAGGTGCACTCGAAGGGCAAGCCGCTCGACACGACGATCGACCTCGAGACGCTGGCGGCGGGCACGCCCGGGTTCACCGGCGCCGACCTGGCGAACCTGATCAACGAGGCCGCGCTGCTCGCGGCGCGGCGCGGCAAGAAGACGATCGAGCAGGAGGAGCTCGAGGAGGGCGTCATGCGCGTGATCGCCGGGCCCGAGAAGAAGACCCGCCTCTTCTCCGAGGAGGAGCGCCGCATCACCGCCTACCACGAGCTCGGCCACGCGATCGTCGGGCACTACCTCGACCAGGACACCGACGTCCACAAGATCTCGATCATCGGCCGCGGCCAGGCGCTCGGCTACACGATCTCGCTTCCCCGCGAGGACCGCTACCTGACGACGAAGAAGTCGCTGATGGGGAACCTCGCGATGACGCTCGGCGGCCGCGCCGCCGAGGAGATCGTCTTCAACGAGGTCACGACCGGCGCCGCCAACGACCTCGAGAAGGTCACGCACACCTCGAAGCAGATGGTGATGCGCTTCGGGATGAGCGAGAAGCTCGGCCCGCGCGTCCTCGGCCGGAACCACGACCAGCCGTTCCTCGGCCGCGAGATGGGGCACGAGGCCGACTACTCGCAGGAGGTCGCGCGCGAGATCGACGACGAGATCCGCCGGATCATCGAGGAGGCGCACGACATGGCGCACCAGGTGCTCCGGGAGCACATGGAGGAGCTCCACCGGATCTCGAACATCCTGATCGAGCGCGAGACGATCGACAAGGACCAGTTCCTCCGCCTGCTCGCGGGCGAGGCCGAGGAGACGGTCTTCCCGGACGACACGGCGGCCGAGGCCGAGCCTGCGGACGAGCCGGCCGTCGAGCCGCGCCGCGCGCCGAGGCCGCGTCCGTTCCCGCTCCCCGGCGCGACGATGCAGCCGCCGGAGCCCGAGCCGACGCCCTAGCCCGAACGGACGGCCACGTAGCCGTCCCCTCGCGGCGTGAACACGCAGTCGCACGCCGCAGCGGCGGTTCGCTCGCCGACGACCACTTCGCCCGGTTCCGCCTGCCGGACGCGTCGCGCCGCGAGGACCACTGCGACCCCCGCGACCCGCGGCCCCAGCGACACGTCTCCTGTGCTGAGCCCCGCCCGCGGGGCCACGCTCGGCCCGAGCTCGCGCTTGAGCCGCGCGACCGCCGCGAGCCCCGCCCGGATCGCGTCGTCGGCGCTGCCGAACACGCCCACCATCGCGTCCGCGAGCCCTGCCTCCACGCAGTCCGCCACGCGCCCAAGCTCCTCGGTCGCCAGCGCGGCCGCCCGCGGAGCCACGGATTCCACCTCGCCTCGGGTGCCCAGGTCGAGGAACACGACTGTGGCGGTCGTCGTCCGCTCGTCGCGCGGCGCCAGCGCGACGTCGTGGCGGAGGATCGCCTGCTCGACCTGCTGGAGTCGGTTCCCGGGCTCGATCCCGAGCTCCTCGACGAGGGTCCGCCGCGCCTCGCGGTACGCCTCGAGCGCGTCCGCCTGACGATCCGCCCGGTAGAGGGCGACCATCAGCTGCGCGCGGAAGGCCTCGCGCAGCGGCTCCTCGGCGACGAGCGCTTCGAGGTCGGCAACGAGCTCCGCACCCTGGCCGAGCGCCAGCTCCGCGTCGATCCGCCGCTCCACCGCGCCCAGGCGCAGCTCCTCGAGCCGCGCGCGCTCGACCGGCAGGTCGACGTCGCCGAGCGGCGCTCCGCGCCAGAGCGAGAGCGCCTCGCGAAGGAGCTCCGAGGCCCGGGCGGGCGCGGCGCCCTGCGCCTCCGCGACCAGCTGCTCGAACGTCCGCACGTCGACGTGTCCGGCGTCGATCGCGTAGCCGGGCGGCTGCGTTCGGATCGCATCCTCGCCGAGCGTCTTGCGCAGCTTCGAGACGTAGACCTGGAGCGCGGTCGCGGCGGTCGCGGGCGGATCCTCACCCCAGAGCTGGTCGATCAAGCGCTCGCTGGGGACGACCCGGCCCGACTCGAGCAGCAGCAGCGCGAGGAGAGCGCGCGGCTTGCCCCGGGCGACGGGGATCGTCCGGCCGGCGTCCCGCACTTCGAGCGGGCCGAGCACGGCGTACTGCACGGGACAGTTTTAGCGCGCGTTTAGCCGGATGGCCAGTGCGGGTTAAGCGCCGCGGTCGACCCTCTGCTCGTTCCACGACAACGACGAGAAGGGGGCAGGGAAATGCTGGGTTGGATGCACAAGCGGAACGGGCGGCACTGGCTCCGGCTGAAGCTGCTGGCGTTCGCCGTGCTGTCGGCGGCGGTCGTCGCCGGGCCGGCGGCGGCGAAGTACGACAACGCGGCGGCGGGCAAGACCTCGACCTCGGTCGAGATCCCGTACCTGAGCCACGGCAACGGCGCCTCGGAGCCCGCCGGCGAGGTCGCCGGCGGCGTCACGCCGACAAACCTGGCCCGGGTCTACGTGCCTCGCTACCTGGGCGTTGCAGCGCCCGACGGGGTCCAGGCACCGCAGCTCGCCGTCGACGAGCGGGCGCTCGTCCGCGACGTTCCCGACGGTCTGGGCTCCGAGATCCGGTCGAGCGGCGGCGAGACCGTCTCCGTGACGCACGACCCGCGCTCGTTCGAGCTCGGCGATGCGGCGCTCGGCTTCGGGCTCGGGTTGCTCCTCGCGATGGCCGGCGCGCTCACGCTCGCGCTGACGCGCAGGAACGTGCGGATGGCGCACCAGTAGGCGGGCGCTTCACCGAGGGAGGCGGCTCCAGGCGGCGGGGCCGCCTCTTCGCGTGGACGGGCAGACTCTCGCGCATGAGTGGGCGGGAGCCGGTCGAGCAGCGCTTCCCGCGCCCGTCGGTGATGGGCGTGGTCAACGTCACGCCCGACTCGTTCTCCGACGGGGGCGTGCATCTGCGCGCCGAAGACGCGGTCGCCGCGGCGCGCCGAATGCTCGCGGAGGGCGCCGCGCTCGTCGACGTCGGCGGGGAGTCGACGCGGCCGGGCTCGCGAGGAGTCTCGCTCGACGAGGAGCTGCGCCGCATCGTTCCCGTGCTCGAGGCGCTCGAAGGCAGGGTGGCCGTCTCGATCGACACCGCGAAGGCCGAGGTCGCGCGCCGCGCGCTCGCGCTCGGCGCCGAGCTCGTGAACGATGTGACCGCGCTGCGGGGCGAACCGGAGCTCGCGTCCGTCGTCGCGGAGAGCGGCGCATACCTCTGCCTGATGCACATGCAGGGCGAGCCGCGCACGATGCAGGTCGACCCGCGCTACGACGACGTCGTGGACGACGTGAAGGCGTTCCTCGCGGACCGGCTCGCGTTCGCGGTCCGGGAGGGGATCGCGGAGGAGCGGATCTGCGTCGACCCCGGGATCGGCTTCGGCAAGACGGTGGAGCACAACTTCGAGCTCCTCCGCCGCCTCGACGAGCTCGCCGAGCTCGGCCGCCCGCTCGTCGTCGGGTTCTCGCGCAAGCGCTCGCTCGGCCGACTGCTCGGTGATCCCGAGGCGACGACCGGTCCGCTGGCGGCAAGCCTGGCGGCGGCGGTGGCGGCCTACGAGCGCGGCGCGACGATCCTGCGCGTGCACGACGTCGAGGAACACGTCCAGGCGCTGACCGTCGCGCGGGAGGTCTGGGCGTGATCGAGCTCGAGCTGCACGGGCTCGAGCTCCACGGCCGTCACGGCGTGCTTCCGGAGGAGCGCGAGGCCGGCCAGCGGTTCCTGTTCGACCTCCGGCTCGGCGTCCCCGACGGCGCGTTCTCGGACCGGATCGAGGACGCGGTCGACTACCGGGAGGTCGCGGAGGTGGTCAGAGCGGTCTCGGACGGGCACACGTTCGCGCTGCTCGAGGCGCTCGCCGGGGCGGTCGCCGACGCGCTGCTCGAGCGCTTCCCCCTGGAGCGCGTGCAGGTGCGCGTCCGGAAGCCCGACGTGCGGCTCGACCCGCCCGTCGAGTTCAGCGCGGCGACCGTGGAGCGGACGAGAGCCTGAGCGTGCGAGCGTACGTCGGGATCGGGGCCAACCTCGGCGACCGCGAGGCGACGATGCGCGAGGCGCTCGCCCGGCTCGGGGAGGTCGAAGGCGTCCGCGTGGTCGCGGTGTCGAGCTTCCGCGAGACCGATCCGGTCGGGCTCCTCGACCAGCCCCGCTTCCTGAACGCGGCGGCCGAGCTCGAGACGGCGCTCTCGCCCCGCGCGCTGCTGGACGCGCTCCTCGCCGTCGAGCGCTCCCTGGGCCGGACCCGAGACGGCTCCCGCTACGGCCCGCGGACGATCGACCTCGACCTGCTCCTCTACGGCGAGGAGATCGTGGCCGAGCCGGGCCTGACTGTCCCGCATCCGCGGCTCCACGAGCGCGCCTTCGCCCTCGAGCCGCTCCACGAGCTCGACCCCGAGCTCGCCCTCCCGGGCCGTGGGCCGCTGGAGACCTTGCTCCGAAATCTAGAATCCCCGTAGATGTCCCACCTCGACGAGCTCGACGAGTTCGAGGCCGACGCCGAGCTCCGCCTGAAGAAGGAGTACTCGGCCGTCTTCGGCCTCTTCCGCTACTGCGTCCTCACGCAGGACGCGACGTACCTCTGCAACAAGCTCGACCTCCAGTACGTCCCGCAGGGGAGCTACCCGTTCTTCCACCTGAAGATGGAGGACGTGTGGGTCTGGGACAAGAACCGGCCCACCCGGATGATCCCGCGCGCGGAGGTCTACACCTCGGGCGACGTCTCGGTCGAGGAGCTGCGCGGCGACGACGATCCGGCGCTCTCGGCGGACGCGCTCGCGGAGCGGATGCGCGAAGCGTTGTCTTCCGACGACAACGAGTAGTTGCTCCTAGCGGCCGACGTCGGCAACACGCAGACCGTCTACGGCCTGTTCGAGGGCGACCGGCTCGCCGACCACTTCCGGGTCGCGACCGAGGGACGGCGCACCGCCGACGAGCTCTTCGTCCTGATCGAGGGCCTGCTCGAGCTCGACTCGGTCGACGGCTTCTGCCTCTCGTCGACGGTGCCGGCGCTCCAGCGAGAGTACGAACGGCTCGCCGAGCGGGCGTCGCTGCCGCTCCTCGTGGTCGGCCCGGGTGTGAGCACGGGCATCGCGATCCGCTACGACGATCCCCGTGAGGTCGGTCCCGACCGGATCGTAAACGCCGTCGCGGCGAAGGAGCGCTACGGCGCTCCCTGCATCGTCGTCGACTTCGGCACGTCGACGAACTTCGACGTGGTCTCACCGGAGGGCGAGTACGTCGGCGGCGTGCTCGCGCCGGGGATCGAGATCTCGATGGACGCGCTGTTCGCACGCGCCGCGCGCCTCTTTCGCGTCGACTTCAACGCGCCGCCGACCGTGATCGGCAAGACGACCCAGACCGCGCTTCAGTCGGGGCTCGTCTACGGGTTCGTCGGTCAGGTCGACGAGATCGTCACGCGCATCCGCGGCGAGCTCGGCGTGGAGGCGACCGTGATCGCGACGGGCGGGCTCGCGGAGCTCGTCGCCCCGCACTCGCGGACCCTCGAGCGTGTGGATCCGTTCCTCACGCTCGAGGGTCTCCGCCTCGTCTACGCGCGTAACTCCTGAGGCCCTGAGCCCGTTCTACGGTTTCACCAGACGACTCAGGGGGTCAGATTGGTTCTCGCAGACGTAGACGTAACGCAAAGCATCCAGAACGGGCTGAACGAGCTCGTGGCGTTCATCCCGGAGCTCCTCGCGGCGTTGGCGATCCTCGTGATCGGCTACCTCGTCGCGAAAGCGATCGGCGGCCTCGTCGCTCGCGTGCTCGAACGGGCGAATCTCGACCGGACGGTGCACGGCGGCCCCGGCGGGAACTGGGTCCAGAAGGTGACCGGTCGCCCCTCGCGGCTGATCGGGACGATCGCGTTCTGGGCCGTGTTCCTCGGCGCGATCTCGCTCGCGGTCAGCGTGCTCGGCATCAGCGCGCTGAGCGCGTTCGTCGGCGAGGTGTTCGCCTACCTCCCGAATGTGCTGGCCGCCGTGCTGATCTTCCTCGTCGCCGGGGCAGTGGCCGCCGGCGTCGCCACCCTCGCGTCGCGGTTCCTCGGCGACACGAGCCTCGGGAAGATCGCTGCGACCGCGGCGCCGGTTCTCGTGATGACGATCGCGACGTTCATGATCCTCGACCAGCTCCAGATCGCGGAGAACATCGTCACGATCACGTACGCCGCCCTCCTCGGTGCGATCGCGCTCGGATCTGCGCTGGCCTTCGGCCTCGGCGGCCGCGACGTCGCCGCCCGCATGCTCGAGGGCGCCTACCAGAAGGGGCAGGAGAACAAGGAGCAGTTCAAGCGCGACCTCGACCGCGGGCTCTCCCGCGCGCGGGACGAGGAGTCGACGACCACCGGCGAGCTCCGGCCTGCGCGCCAGCCCGTCGGAGACTCGCGCGGGCGTCCGTCGAGCGATCCGCTCGCGTAGCGCTCTGTCGGGTCGGGGGCGGCCCGGCGCCGCCCCCGACCGCCCGTCCGACGGAACCACGATCTCCCGCACCTCGCGGGCGTCGAGGATCGTCTCGTCCGCGAGCCGGTGGTAGCGCGTGCCCCAGAGCCCGCCGATCAGGCCGGCGATCAGCATCGTCGCAATCGCGACCACGCCGCTGACGATCGCCGTCGTCGTGAAGGCGTCCGTGTCGAACCACTGCGGCAGCTCGACGTTCGAGAGCACGTCGTACTCGCTGCCGAGCCACGCCGCAAGCCCGGAGAGCGCGGCGGCGAGGACGACCGTCCACAGGCCCGTCATCAGCCCGTTCCGGGCGCCGTCGTAGCGGGCGATCCGACCGGCGGTCCAGCCGCCGATCAGGTACGCGATCGCCAGCACGACGAGGCCGCCGACGAGGCTCGCGATCGAGATGTCCTCGACGTTGTCGCCGCTCAGGCCGGTCTGGTAGCCGATCGCCCCGACCGCGGCCCCGACGAGGCCGCCGAGCAGGACGAGCACCGCGAGCGCGGTCAGCATCCCGACGAGGCTCGCCGGGATGTCGATCCCGCCGAAGCGGTCGTGCGCGGCCGTGATCGGGTGCCTGGTCCTGGTCTCGCGCAGCTCGACCGCCTCGGCCTCGCGCGCTTCCCGTTCCCGTGCCTCGGTCTCCGTCTCGCCGATCGTCTCGGGAGACCGGTGTCCGTGAATGCTCATAACCCCCCTTCCGAGTTGCCGGGGGTGTTCCCTGCAAAATCGGACCGCTAACCGCCGCCGTAGATCGAGATGGGGAGGTCGAGCGTGACCTCGTCGGCGTCCGGCTGCTCCTGCTCCAGTCGGGCGAGGACGAACCGCGCGCCGGGCGCCGCCGCGAAGAGGCGGCGCTCGACCTCGTCGAGGTCGTCGAGCTGCGTCAGCTCGGCCTTGAACTGACGCGGGAACCGGCCGCGGCCGAGGTACCAGCCGTAGAACTTCTTCAGGAAGCCCTGCGCCTTCCGCCCGCCCAGCTCCCGGACCGTCTCGCGCATGAAGAGCACGAGCTCCGCGACGACCTCCTCGCGGCTCGGCTCGGCGGCGGGGCCGTCCAGGATCTCGCGGAGCACCCACGGGTTGCCCTGCGCCGCGCGCCCGACCATCACCGCGGCGGCGCCGGTCGTGGCGAGCACCGCCTGCGCACGGGCGCGGGAGGTGACGTCGCCCGAGGCGATCACCGGGACGTCGACGAGCTCGACGAGCTCGGCCGTGAGCGCGTGGTCGGCGGTGCCGGTGTACATCTGCCTCGCCGAGCGCGGGTGCAGGGTCAGCGTCGCCGCGCCGGCCTCGACGAGGCGCGGGCCCAGCTCGAGGCAGGTGCGCGCGCCGTTCTCGAGGCCGCGGCGCATCTTCACGCTGACGGGCAGGTCGACCGCGCTCGCGACTGCCCCGACGATCGCGCTCGCCCGTGCGGGGTCGTCGAGCAGCGTCGCGCCCGCGCCGGTCTTCGTCACCTTGCGCACGGGGCAGCCGAAGTTGATGTCGACGATGTCCGCGCCTGCGTCCGCGACCATCCGGGCCGCCTCCGCCATCACTGAGGGCTCGGAGCCGAAGATCTGGACCGCGAGCGGGTGCTCGTCGGCGGCGATCCGGAGATAGCCGAGCGTGCGCTCGTTGCCGTGGTGGAGCCCGGCACAGCTGACCATCTCCGAGCAGACGAGCCCGGCGCCGTGCCGGCGGCCCTGCCGCCGGAACGCCTGGACGCTGACGCCCGCCATCGGCGCGAGCACGACCCTCGTCGGGATCTCGACGGCGCCGATCGACCAGCTCTGGTGAAGATCTACCTGCATAGAGCGCGAAATCGTAGCGGCTCGGGCTGTTGACGAGCCTTGCCTGACGAGGCTACACTTCCGGGTTCGCGGCGGCGCCCGATGCGCCGCATTTTGTGTAGGAGGGGCCTTGAAGGAAGTCGTCCTCACCAAAGAGGGATACGAAAAGCTGAAGCGGGAGATCGACCACCTCCGCAACGACAAGCGGAGGGAGGTCGCCGAGCGCATCCGGATCGCGCGCGAGTTCGGCGACATCGCCGAGAACGCGGAGTACGACGACGCGAAGAACGAGCAGGCGATGCTCGAGCACCGGATCGCCCAGCTCGAGGAGCGGCTGCTCGCGGCGCGCGTGATCGAGAAGAAGGAGATCTCCAAGGACGTCGTCTCGCTGGGGTCGCACGTCAAGCTGCGGGACGTCGAGGCGAAGAAGACGCTCGAGTACCACATCGTCGGCTCCGCCGAGGCGAACCCGGCCGAGAACAAGCTCTCGAACGAGTCGCCGGTCGGCAAGGCGATCCTCGGCAAGAAGAAGGGCGAGACCGTCGAGGTCACGACGCCACGCGGGGCCTTGAAGTTCAAGGTGATGGAGATCAGCGCGGCGTAAATCCGCGCCTGCGGCGCGTCGATTTCCGCCGCGGCTGTTCAACTCGAACGCGTGGTACGAGGACGGGCAAAGCCCGCCCTCGTGGCGTTCTGCCAGAACATGTCCGGTGCCAGGCACGGGACATGTCTCGGTGCTTCGGGTCGCGTGCGTGCAAACCGCACAGCTCGGCCGTTCCGCCCAGCGGTCAGGGCCGGCGCGGACCTGGCTGGTGCCTGGCACCGGACACGCCTAGCGGGGCCGTGGCTGGACCTGGCTTGGCTTGCGGCCCCGTAGACTCGCCGCCCATGGCGCCGTTGCCCAAGCGGTTCCCCGATCGTGTCGAGATCGCCTCCGTCCGCGCGGAGGCCGAGCAGCTCGAGCCGGGGGAGGAGCGCGGCGACGCGCACCGCGTCGCCGGGCGCGTGCTGGCGCGGCGCGACATGGGCAAGCTCGTCTTCCTCGACCTCGTCGACCGCTCGGGCCGGATCCAGCTGCTCGCGCGCGAGGAGAAGACCGGGCCGCTCGATCTCGACCTCGGCGACGTGGTCGGCGCCGAAGGCGTCCCCGCGCGGACGAAGCGCGGGGAGCCGTCGCTCGCGGCGACGTCGATCGAGCTGCTCGCAAAGAATCGCCGGCCGCTGCCCGACAAGGTGCACGGGCTCCAGGACGTCGAGCTCCGCTACCGGCAGCGCTACCTCGACCTGCTGGTGAACGAAGAGTCGCGCGCGGACGCGCTGCTCCGCTCGCGCGTCGTCTCCGCGATTCGCCGCTACCTCGATGCGCACGGGTTCGTCGAGGTCGAGACGCCGATCCTCCAGCCGCGCTACGGGGGCGCGTTCGCCGAGCCGTTCGTGACGCACCACAACGCGCTCGACGCCGACTACTACCTGCGCATCGCGACCGAGCTCTACCTCAAGCGCCTGATCGTCGGCGGGCTCGAGAAGGTCTACGAGATCGGCAAGGACTTCCGGAACGAAGGGACGTCGTACAAGCACCAGCCCGAGTTCACGATGCTCGAGTGGTACGAGGCCTACGCCGACTACCGCGACACGATGGCGCGGATGGAAGAGCTCGTCGCGACCGTCGCGCAGGAGGTCAACGGCACGACGACGACGACCTTCCGCGGGAACGAGCTCGACCTCGGGAGCTGGCGCCGGCTGAAGCTGCTCGACGCGCTCGACGAGCACGGGCTCTGGACGCGCGACGAGGCGGAGCTGCGGAACCGGCTCCAGGAACGAGAGGTGGACACGAAGCACGACACGACCTGGGCGCAGCTCGTCGACCACGCGCTCGAGCGCTTCGTCGAGCCGGCGCTGATCGAGCCGACGATCCTGCACGACTACCCGATCGAGCTCTCGCCCTTCGCGCGCGCGACCGACGACGACCCGTCGATCGTGGAGCGCTTCGAGTACTTCGTCGGCGGGATGGAGCTCGGGAACGCCTTCAGCGAGCTGAACGATGCCGAGGAGCAGGCGGAGCGGTTCGCGATGCAGGCCTCCGAGCGCGAGGCCGGCGCGGGCGAGACGGAGCTCGGCGACGAGGACTACGTCGAGGCGCTGTCGTACGGGATGCCGCCGACCGGCGGGCTCGGCCTCGGGATCGACCGGCTCACGATGGTGCTCGCGGGCCGCGACACGATCCGCGACGTGATCCTCTTTCCCGCGCTGCGCGAACGTTAGGCGGGGACGAACGCCCGGAACGTCTCGGGCAGCCCGCGTTCGACGGGGACCTCGGCGCGCCAGCCCAGCTCGCGCTCGATCCTCGCCGGGTCGAGCGCGCTGCGGTTCAGCTCGCCCGGGCGAAGCGGTTGCAGGTCGGGCTCGACCTGGGTGCCCGCCTCGCGCTGGAGGAGCTCGAGCAGCTCGCGCACGCTCGTCTCGCGCGCCGTGCCGACGTTGAACGTCCCCGGACGACCGGCGTGGGCGGCCGCGACGAAGGCGCGCGCGACGTCCGAGACGTGCACGTAGTCGCGCGTCGGCTCGCCGAAGCCGTAGACGACGAGCGGCTCACCGCGTCCGAGCCGGTCGGAGAAGATCGCGACCACGCCGGCCTCACCGTGCGGGAGCTGACGCGGGCCGTAGACGTTCCCGAGCCGCAGCACGACGTTCGGCAAGCCGTGGAGCCGGCCCCACGTCGAGACGTACGCCTCGCCCGCCTGCTTCGAGGCGCCGTAGGGCGCGAGCGGCGCGGGCGGGAACTCCTCCGGCGTCGGCAGCGGCGCCTCATTGCCGTAGAGCGCGCCGCCGGTCGACGCGAAGACGACCGGCGCGCCTGCGGCGCGCGCGGCCTCGCACACGTTCAGCGTGCCGCGCACGTTCACGGCGAGATCGTGCTCGGGCCGCTCGACCGACACGGTGACGCTCGCCTGCGCGGCGAGGTGGCAGACGAGGTCGGGACCGAACGCTGCGAGCGCCTCGGCGAGCGCGGGCTCGTCGACGATGTCGACCCTTGCGAACTCCGCGGCGCCCGAGACGTTGTCCACGCTGCCCGTCGAGAGATCGTCGATCACGAACACGTCGGCGCCCTCGGCGAGGAACGCGTCGACGACGTGCGAGCCGATGAAGCCGGCTCCACCGGTCACGGCGACGCGTCGGGGGCTGGCAGGCACGTGCGGAATACTGCCCCAATGCGAGCGCTCGCCCGGTGGTGGCCGATCGCCGGCGCTCTCGCGCTCGGCCTCGCCGCCGCCCTCGCCTACCTCGGGCTCGCGGACGACCGCTACGAGGCGGAGGCCAAGCTCCAGGTCGTCCCGCTCGCCGCGGACGATCGCACCTTCACCGGCTTCGCGCTCCCACGCGGCCCCGGCTCGGCCGAGACCGTGGCCGACCTCGTCGAGCGGCCGGCCGTCGTCGACGCTGCGGCAGTCCGGCTTCGCCTCGAGCGCCGGGACGTGCTCGACGCGCTCACGGTGAGCGCCGACGACTCGTCGGACGTCGTCACGCTGCGAGCGGAGGCGTCCGACCCGCGGCGCGCCGCCCAGGTCGCGAACGCGGTCGCCGACGAGTTCGTCTCCGAGCGCTCGGCGGTGTTCCAGGGCGAGCTGAACCGGACGATCGCCGAGCTTCGCGATCGGCTGCGGAGCGTGCCCGCATCCGAGCGCGACCCGGCGCTCGTCACGCGCGTCGCCGCGCTCGAGGCTTCGCTCGGCGAGCGCGACCCGACCGTGCGCGTCGCCGGCAACGCGGTCGCCGGCGAGGACGCCGTGTGGCCGCAGCCGCTGCCGGTGCTCGCGGTCGCGCTCGGAGGCTCGCTCCTGCTCGGCCTGGCGCTCGCGGGCGCGCTGGCGGCCACCGAGCGCCGGCCGCCGACGCCCGAGGGCGAGGAGCTCGCCGCCCGCGAGGCCGCGGTGAAGCAGCGCGTGAGGTCCGTGACCGAGCGCGAGCGTGCGCTCGGCCGCCGCGCCGGCGAGCTTGCGAAGCGCGAGCGGGAGCTCGAGCGACGCGCAGCCGCTCCGCCGCCGACGCCCGAACGTGAACGCGAGGCCGAGCCCGAGCCCCAACCGGTCGCGCCGGCCACGCCGGTCGCACGGGGGGACGCGTGGAACGTCCTCACCCTCGAGCACCTCGTCGGCGAGCGCGGCGATGCCTACCCCGACCGCGTCGAGGAGTGGCGCGCGTACCTCTTCTTCCTGCGCGAGCACGCCTCGCCCGAAGGCGTGCTGCCGCCGTCCTTCGACGCGCTCGTCGAGGAGACGTTCCGCGAGCTGCTCTAGCTACGAGGAGACCGCCGGCTCTGCCTCGGGCAGCACCGGCGCGCGCCGCGCGTGCTCGATCACGTCGCGCAGGATGTCCTCGAGCGTGCGCGTCGGCGCCCACCCGATCGCCGCGCCGATCTTGTCGATCGCGGGCTCGCGGTGGAGTGTGTCCTCGATCCCCTGGCCGTAGACCTGGTCGTAGGGGACGAAGACGTTCTCGGACGTCGATCCCGTCGCCTGCTTGATCCGCTCCGCCAGCGCGAGGACCGAGATCCGCTCGGTGGAGCCGACGTTGTAGATCTCGCCGCTGATCGAGCGGTCGTCCATCAGGGCCTTGAGCGCGCGGGCCGTGTCCTCGACGTGGCAGAACGAGCGCGTCTGCGTGCCGTCGCCGTGGATCTCGAGCGGCGCGCCGGCGAGGGCGTTGTGCACGAAGCGCGGGATCACCATCCCGTACTGCCCGCTCTGACGCGGCCCGACCGTGTTGAAGAGGCGCACGATCACGCAGTCGAGCCCGCGCTCCTGGTGGTACGCGAGCGCGAGAAACTCGTCGATCGCCTTCGAGTCGGCGTAGAGCCAGCGCTTCTCGGTCGTCGGGCCGTACACGCGCCGCGCGCTCTCCTCGAGCGGCTTCTCCTCGCGGTGGTCGCCGTAGACCTCGGACGTCGACGCGACGAGCACGCGCCGGCCGAAGCGGTTGCAGTACTCGAGCACGGTCTCCGTCCCCTGCACGTTCGTGACGAGCGTGTGGACGGGCTGCTCGACGATCAGCCGGACGCCGACGGCGGCGGCCAGGTGATAGACGACGTCGCAGCGGTGCACGAGCTCGCTCACGACCGCCTGGTTCAGGACCGAGTCGACGACGAGGTGGTAGTCGCGCCGCTCGCGGAGGTGCGTCACGTTCCGCTCGGACCCCGTCGAGAGGTCGTCTAGCGCGTAGACCTCCCAGCCGTCGGCGAGCAGCAGTTCGGAGAGGTGCGAGCCGATGAACCCGGCGCCGCCGGTGATGAGCGCCTTGCGGCCGTCAGCCACCGGGCAAGCCTAGCTTCGCGGGAAGAGCGCTCGCGCGACCGTGGCGGCGAGCTCCTCGACCCGAGCTGCGATCGCGTGTTGCGCCTCGGCGTCGAGCCCGAGCGGGTCGGGGATCTCCGGCGGGCGCCAGTCCCGCGACTCCTCGTGCCTGAGCGCGTGAGCCCGGGCGACGACCCCCTCCGGGCCGATGCCCTCCCCGGACGGCTCGAGCCGGGCCAAGAGGTCGGCCAGCTCCGGCAGGGTGAACGCGGACTCCCGGGCGGCGCCACCGTCGATCACGGCGGTGACGACGTGGTCCCGCTCGAACCCCAGCACGAGGTCCGCCTTCGCCAGCGCTCCGGCCGTGACGGCGCGCGCACGGTGGCCGCCGAGGTCGAGGCCCGCGAGCCGGGCGGCTGCCACGGCTTCCGGCAGCGCTGGAACGCGACCCAGCTCCAGCGTTCCGAACGACTCGACGCCCACGGCAGCGGTCCCCGCCGTCGCGCGAAAGACGGCCGCGGCCAACGGGCTCCGAAAGCGATTGCCGGTACAGAGGAAGACGACGTTCATCGTGTGCGAGCGCCGGAGGCACCGACCCTCCCTCGGCGCGGTCGGGGTCGAGAGCCTACTTCGAGCGGTTCTCTCCCGGAGCCCCGGAGGACCGGGGCCGAGGGGAGAGCGCCGACCGGCTGTCGGTATCGTGGCCGGCGTGTCCGCCCCGAAGACGCCCGCCGTCGCTCCGGGGCGCTGGATCGTTCCCCTCTCCGACGTGGCCATCGACGCGGACATGCTCGCCGCGGCGGAGGAGACGCTCGCCTCGGGCTGGTGGAGCATGGGCCCCCGGGTGGCCGAGTTCGAGGAGCGGTTCGCCGCCTTTTCCGGGGCGAGGCACGCGATCGCGGTCGCGAACGGCACGGCGGCCCTGCACGTCGCGCTCCTCGCGGTCGGTTGCGGGGCGGGAGACGAGGTCGTCCTTCCGTCCCTGAACTTCGTCGCCGCCGGAAACACGATCGTGCACACGGGCGCGACACCGGTCTTCTGCGACATCGTGGGGGAGCGCGATCTGAACCTGGACGTCGCCGACGTCGAGGCCGCGCTCACGGAGCGGACGCGTGCGGTCGTCTTGCTCCACTATGGCGGCTTCCCCTGCGACGTCGCCGCGGTGCGCGAGCTCTGTCATCTGCGGGGGATCGCGATCGTCGAGGATGCCGCCCACGCGGTGGGCTCGCTCTACGAAGGGCGGGCGTGCGGGACGCTCGGCGACGTCGGCTGCTTCAGCTTCTTCTCGAACAAGAACCTTCCGATCGGCGAGGGCGGGATGGTCGTGACGGACGACGACGAGGTGGCGGCGCGGCTTCGACTGTTGCGCTCCCATGGGATGACGTCGCTGACGTGGGATCGCCACCGCGGCCACGCTGCCGGGTACGACGTCGTCACGCCCGGGTTCAACTACCGCCTCGACGAGGTACGCGCGGCCGTCGGGTCGGTGCAGCTCGCCAAGCTCCCCGGGCGGAACGCCGCCCGGCGCGAGCGGTCGAGCCGCTACCGGGAGGAGCTCGAGGGCCGGGAAGGCATCGTCGTGCCGTTCTCCGACACGGCGGACTCGGCGCATCACCTGGCCGTCGTGGTCCTTCCACCCGAATCGCCTCGGGAGGAGCTCAGGGCGGCACTCAGCGCCGAAGGCATCCAGACGAGCGTTCACTATCCTCCGATGCACCGTTTCTCCGCGTTCGCCGCCGCCGGCGATCGACGGGCGCTGCCTCGGACGGACGAGCTCGCGGACCGAATTCTCACGCTTCCCCTCTACGCGCACATGACCGACGAGCAGCAGGACTCCGTCGTCGAGAGCCTGCTCGGAGCGCTCAAGTCGCCCTCGGCGACTGCCGACTGAGACCGGGATGCGGAGGTGGACGCTCGTCACCGGCGGCGCCGGCTACGTCGGATCGCTGCTCGTCCCGATGCTCCTCTCCCAGGGGCGGAACGTCCGCGTGCTCGACTCCCTCAAGCACGGGAACGGGAGCTCGCTGCTCGGCGTGTGGAGCGACGACCGCTTCGAGTTCGTGCACGGCGACGTCGACGACGAAACGACCCTGGTCGAGGCGTCGAGGGACGTCTCCGAGATCGTCCACCTCGCGGCGATCGTCGGCGACCCTGCCTGCTCGCGGGAGCCGGACGAGGCCAGGCGAGTCAACGTCGACGCCACGCGTCGACTGCTCGACCTGGCCCAGGAGCTCGGCGTCGACCGGTTTCTCTTCAGCTCGACCTGCAGCAACTACGGCAAGCTGGAGGCCGGCGACGTGCTCGCCACGGAGGAGTGGGAGCTGCGCCCGGTCTCGCTCTACGCCGAGACGAAGGTCGAGGCGGAGCTGGAGACCCTCGCCCGTGCGAATCCCGACTTCACCACAGCCTGCCTGAGGCTCGCGACCGTCTACGGCGTCTCGCCGCGGATGCGCTTCGACCTGACCGTCAACGAGTTCGTCCGGGACGTGGCGGTGCAGGGATCGCTCGTCGTGTACGGGGAGCAGTTCTGGCGTCCCTACGTCCACGTGAGGGACGCTGCTCGAGCGTTCGTCGCGGCTCTCGACGCGCCTCAGGAAACGCTGAACGGAGAGGTGTTCAACGTCGGAAGCACCTCCGAGAACTACCGAAAGCTGGACCTCGTGGAGCTCCTGCGCGAGCGCGTTCCGAGCGCGGACGTGCAGTTCGTCCACCGCGACGAAGACCCCCGCGACTACCGGGTCAGCTTCGAGAAGATCGGTACCGTGCTCGGATACGGGACCACACGGTCGGTCCCGGACGGCATCGACGAAGTGTTACGGCTCCTCGAGAGCTCGGCAATCGAGGACCCGTATGCGCTCGCCTACCGGGCCTGACCAGGTCGCGTAGGCGGCGGAACGGGGTACCCCGTTCGGGGGTTGACCCACAGATGGTTTCACGGACAATGCGGGCAGGGAAAACGGGCCCTGGGCCTCGGACGGCACTCGTTCGTGGCGCTCAGGGGGGAGAGGGAATCTGCGGCAAGGCACTTCCATAGCGGTCGAAACGACCCTTCAGCCTGCACCGGCAGCGCTGCTGAGGCCGGCCCCGGCCGGCCGACTCGACGCGGCGGTCAAGCGGGCGATCGACGTGGCCGTGGCCGCGGTGCTGCTGCTCGTGCTGCTGCCCGTGTTCGTGATCCTCGCTCTTGCGATCAAGCTGGACAGCCCGGGTCCAGTCTTCTTCCGGGCGGAACGCGTCGGCTTTCGCGGTTCGCGCCTCCGGATGTTGAAGTTTCGCAAGATGCGCCAAGACGCGTCGGGCCCCGCGTTGACGACCGCCGACGACGATCGCTTCACGCGGATGGGGCGATTCCTCGTGTCCATGAAGTTCGACGAGCTGCCCCAGCTCTGGAACGTCCTGCGCGGCGACATGAGCCTCGTCGGCCCCCGGCCCGAGGACCCCAGGTTCGTCGCCGCCCAGCCGGTGGCCTACGCGCACATCCTGCAGGTGAAGCCGGGGATCACGGGCCTCTGCCAACTGGCGTTCGCCAGGGAGGGGGAGCTCGACGGAGCCGGAGACCGCGTCGTGTACTACGTCCGGCAGCTGCTTCCTCAAAAGGCCGCGTTGGATCAACTGTACGCGCGGACCCGGTCCGTTGCGCTCGACTTCCGGATCATGTTCTGGACGTTTGGCGCGGTCTTCTGCCGGCGTGACGTGGCGGTGAACCGCGAGACCGGCGCGCTGTCGTTGCGCCGTCCCCCGGACGTGGGTCGGTACGCCGCGATCCACGAGCGTCGCCGGGCCTATGGGCGTTAATCGAGACGCGCTGGACGTGGGCTTGGACGAGGGGCGCGAGGCGCGGGCTCAGGCCGACGTGCTCGCCGGCCGGGTCAAGGCGGTCGTGCTCGCGGGTGGCCGCGGCACACGGCTTGCGCCGTACACATCGGTTCTGCCCAAGCCGCTCATGCCGGTCGGCGAGCGAGCGATCCTCGAGGTCGTCGTCGAGCAGCTCGCGGACGCCGGCGTGAAGGACATCACGCTCTGCGTGGGCCACCTCTCGCACCTCATTCGAGCCGTCTTCGAGAACGGCGCGCGGCGGGAGGGCCTTCGGATCGCGTATGCGCACGAGTCCGTGCCGCTCGGGACCGCCGGGCCCCTGGCCTCGATCGAGGGGCTCGACCACACGTTCCTCTCGATGAACGGCGACGTGCTCACGACGTTGGACTACGCCGACCTGGTGCGGCACCACACCGTGAGCGAGAACGTCCTGACGATCGCGACCCACCGCCGGACGACTCGGATCGACTACGGAATTCTCTCGACCGAGAAGACGGCGCACGGCGACAGGGTGGTCGAGTACCGCGAGAAGCCGGAGTTCCCGATGATGGTCAGCATGGGGATCTACGTCCTCGAGCCCGCGGCACTGGGCTACATCCCGGCCGACGAGCACTTCGACTTCCCGGACCTCGTCCACGCGCTGCTCGCGGCGGGAGAGCCGGTCGGCTCGTACGAGTACGAGGGCGTGTGGTTCGACATCGGTCGCCGGGAGGACTACGAGCAGGCAGTGGCCGCGTGGGACGCCCGCAACAAGCCCTTGCGCGTCGCGGACCCGTCGCTTCCGTAGAGCGGGTGCGCTGCGGCTAGCGCATGGCCGCGCAGCGGCTGGGCGCCACGAACGTCCGGCGCTTCGCCTGCGGGGGCAGCCTGAGCACGCGCAGGTGCTGCGCCAGCGTCGGCGGCAGGTAGGCGTACGGCTCGTCGCCCCAGAATGCCGCGTAGGGGTTCGAGCGAAAGCTCTGCGCCCCGACGGCGGCCAGTGAGAGGTTGCCCGAGGTGTCGGCGAGGAACATCCCGTAGACCTGCAGGGCGCGCGCGACGACTTTCTGCCAAGGGAGCAGGCCGAGCGCCCCGAGGTCGAGCGCCGGGTCGAGCTGGAGCCGGGCTCCTTGCGGGATCGGGAGCGTCCCCTCGGGTCTGGCCAGGCCGCCCCAACCGTCCTGCGTGGACGGCCGACCGTCGCTGTCGGTCGCCGGCCGAACCGGACCGCCGTCCTTCGTGAACGGATAGCCGAACGTCAGAGCGTGTCGGATCGCGCCGCCCCGGAGCTCGACGGGCCGGATCAGCCCGGCGAAGTTGACGAAGCCCGACGCTCGCGTGGAGCGTCCGCCCGGCTGGATCCCGGTGCCGCTCAGGGGGCCGCGGTTGGCCCACCTCGCCGACCACGTGCCGTCCGGCCCTCGCTCGGCCTCGTAGAACTCGTAGAAGCAGCCCCGTCGTCGATCGATCACCGCCATGTGGCCGTCGGTTCCGCTCGAGCTGCCTGGGTCGGGGCGCGCCTCGTCGGGGATCGGAACGCCGCGCATCTCGTTCCGGCTCCTCCAGCCGGCGGTCAGGCGCACCTGCCGGCGCGGCGTCCTGTCGTTCGCGTAGTAGACGGGGACGGTCCACCGCTTCACCGCGATCGCCCATCCCCTCGCCTGGCTGGCGTGGAGGACCCCCGCGACCATCTGCGGCGAGCGCCGGTCGACGGCGGCGTTCGCCGGAATCGGCGTGTTCAGCGGGCTGCGCGGCGCGAACCAGCGACCGTCGGGGCGAGCGTCGGTCGACGCGACCACGGACTCTCCCGAGAGCACGCCGACGAGCGCGAGCGCCAAGATCCCGATGACGATGCGGCCGGGCTTCATCGAGGTCGCGGTTCCTCCTCGACGCGTTCGCCCAGCAGCTTGGGCAACGCGAGCGCGAGGCCGACGAGGATCCAGAGCGCGCGGGATGTCTCGGCGGAGAGGAAGATCGCCGCGAGCGAGAACGCGACGAGGCTCAGCGCGAGCGCGTTGGCGAGGTTGGACACGAACGGCTTGCCGGTCTCGATCGCGAGTGTGGCCGTCCGTCTGAGCGATCGCCCCGTCGCGGCGAGGAGGCCGAGCAGCAGCGCGAGCCCGGGCACGCCGAGGTCCGCCGTCGTCGAGATGTACATGTTGTGCGCCTCGTGACCCTTGGGCCGCAGCTCGTAGTGGCGAAGGTCGACGCCGGGGGTGCGGAGGATCAGGTCGTTCGAGGCTCCGCGGAACCCGCCGTAGCCGAGGCCGAGCAACGGGCGATCCTTGATCCCCGTCCAGCCCGCCATCCACAGTCCGGTCCGGCCCGAGCCGGTCTCGTCCCTGCTGGCGAGCGTCGTGAACCGCGACCCGATCTCGGTCGCGGTGCTCTGCGACGCGAACGCGACACCGATCAGGAAGATGCAGAAGATTGCGGCCTTCTGCACCGGCGAGCGGAACAGCGTGCGGGTGGGGAGGGCGAGGGCGAGAACCGAGACGACGGCCAGCGTCAGGAGGCCGCCTCGCGAGAGGGAGACGAAGACCGACAGCACGATCACCGCGGCGGCGGCGTAGAGGGCGACCCGAAGCCCCTGTGAGCGGGCGTTCGCGCCCATCGCCAGCGTGACGGGAAGCGCGATCACCTGGTAGACGGCGAAGTAGTTGGGATCGCCCGCGCCCCCGGCCGCCCGCCCGCTCTCGAGCGCCCAGCCGAAGCCGAAGAGGTAGTCGGTGATCGCGAAGAGGCCCAGGGCCAAGGCTGCGAACGCCAACGTCAGGCCGACCCGGTGGAGATCGCGCTCGGATCGCAGCAGCCCGGCGATCGCGAGCATGTAGACGAACGCGATCGCGAGCGAGCCGAGGTAGTCCCTGGTCAGCCCGGTGTCCGTCGTCCACACCCCGCTGAACACCGCCCAGGTCGCGTACGCGATCGCGAACCAGAGAGGCCCCGCCGCTCGGATCGGCACGCGGTCGCGAGACGCCACCGCGAGCAGGACGATGAGTGCCGCCGGTGCCAGCAACCGGCTGATCGTGATCCCGCTCAGCGTCGTCGCCTCGACGAAGATCGACCCCGCCAGCAGCGGCAGGAGCAGTTCCGGCCGCATCAGCAGCACCAGGCCGAGCGCGATCGTGCCCCCGACCGCGACCGCGATGGTCACGTCGACAGCCGCCAGCCCCCCGACCGCCATCCCGACGGCCAGGGCACCCACCTGCCAGCCGACGGCGGGCCAGGAGCGCTGCGCGATCGACGCCGGAAACGGGTTCGAGCTCATGGATCCGACCTGCGACACGACCCCAATATGCTGGCATCGTAGTGACGGCGTCCGAAGACGTGGGCGGGGGCTTGCGACGCCCGCCGATCCTCGATTCCACGCTCGCGATGTACGGCACGCAGCTGTTCGCGGCGACCCTTCAGCTGCTGAACGTCCTGATCGTCGCGCGCGTGCTCGGCGCGAGCGGGCGCGGGGAGGTCGTGTTCCTGAGCGCGATCGCGTACCTGACGGCGCAGGTCGCAGCCCTCGGGGTGCACCAGGCCGCCGCCAACATCGCCGCCAGCCGGCCTCGCCTGCGGCCGTCCCTCGCCACCAACGCCGTCCTGTTCTCGCTGGTGCTCGGCAGCGTGGCGGCGGGTCTCGTCTATCTGCTCATGCTCGTCGCTCCTGCCGTGGGCGGCGGCACCGACGTCGACCTCCGCCTGCTCGCGCTGGGGGTCATCCCCTTGCTCATCCTCGAGGCCAATCTCGCGATGCTGGTCCGCGCGGACTATGCGTTTCGGATCGCGAACCTGGCGCTCGTGCTCGTGCCGCTCGCGATCGCTTGTGTAAACGTCGCGTTCGCCCTCGCCGGCCGGCTCACCGTGGGCACCGCGTTCGGCGTCTGGATCGGGGGCCAGGTCCTCGGAGTGGCCCTGCTCGGGGCGTTCGTCCAGCGCCGGCTCGCGGGGTTCGGCCGGCCGAGCCTCCGGCTGGCGCTCGGCTGTCTGTCGTTCGGGGTCAAGGCGCATGCCGGCCGCGTCATGCTCGTCGGCAACTACAAGCTCGACCAGTGGCTCGTCGGCGCCATCTCCGGTACGCGCGAGCTCGGCCTCTACAGCATCGCGGTCACGTGGTTCGAGACGCTCTTCTACCTGCCCACCGCGCTGGCGGCCGTGCAGCGGCCCGACCTCGTCCGCGCGTCGCCGCGGGGGGCGGGCGCCAGCGCCGCGCTCGCCTTTCGCGCCGCGAGCCTCGTCACGGCCGGCCTCGTGCTCGTCGTCCTCGTCGCGGCGCCGGTGCTGTGCGTGACGTTCTTCGGGGAGGAGTTCCGCAGCTCGGTCGACGACCTCCGCGTGCTCGTCCCGGGCGCGGCGGGGGTCCTCGCGCTCAAGCTACTCGGGAACGCGCTCGTCGCTCAGGGCAAGCCGCTACGGGAGAGCGTGGCGATCGGCGTCACGTTCGTCGCCACACTCGCGCTCGACCTCCTGCTCGTGCCGCCCTACGGCGGGTTGGGAGCGGCGATCGCCTCGACCGTGGGCTACGCGGTCGGTGGGGTCGCCATCATCGTCCTGTTCAGCCGAGCCTTCGGCAGCAGGATCTCCGAGCTCGTGCCGCGAGGCAGCGAGGTTCCCTGGTTCTGGAGCAAGGTGCGACTCGCGTTCAGGAGGCCGGCCACGGCACTGGAGCTGGAGAGCAACTGACCGGCTGAGGCGATTTCCGCCGTCAGCCGGTCGAGCTCGAACGACGGGCTAGGCGCGGGAGCCGGAGAAGCGCCGAAGCGCGAACCCGGTCACGAGCAGTGCCACACCGAACAGGACGAACAGCGTCAGCTCGCTGCCGGTGAACGGCAGCACTCCCGCGGCGCCCTGCGTGCCGCTCAACGTGCCCTGTGCCTCGCCGCCCTGGCCTCCGTACCCACTCAACAGGGGGCCGGCCTCGGCGAGGGCGAGGGGCGCCGCGACCAACGCCGCGAACGCAGCGCCCACGATCGACTTGCAGAATTTCACCACAGTCCCTCCCGACCCATCTCTAGGTTGCGCTCGAAGCATAATCGTACCTTCGGGCTACGTCCATTCCCCGACGGGCGTCCGGCAAAACCGAACCCGGTCCGACGGGCAGCCCTCACCGGGCCCGGTGCAGCTCGAAGATCGGCCGGTCGAACAGCCTCTGTGCCTCGCGCACGTACATGCGGTCGACCGTGTCGGGGTCGAGCCGGACCCGGCGAGCGGCGAGCCGCTGGGTCAGAGCGGCGATCGGATCGAGCGGATTGAGCCGCCGGCTCGCGCGCAGCCTGCGATCGGCCTCGGGGAAGTTCCCCCTCGCTGCAGCGAGCACGCCCAGCTGGAGCTGGACGTACCAGTTGTCCGGCTCCCGGTTCTCCGCCCGGAGCAGCGCGCTCGAGGCCTCGGCCCAGTCTCGCCGCTTCAACGCGATCGAACCCTTGAGCACGAGCGGGTCCGCCGAGAGCGGATCGAATCGGCTCGCGAGCTCGAGACGCGAGTACGACGTCTCGGGCGCCCTCACCCAGGTTCGGGCGGCGGCGCGCTCGAGCGACGAGGCCAGCCACGTCACACCCAGTGAGACCGTCGACGCCGCCAGGACGACTGCCAGCCCGACCCGGACCGCCAGCTTCGGGCTGGGCAGCGCACGAAGCTCGCTCCCGGTGGCGGCGGACGCTGCGCCGAGGAGGCCGAAGGCGGGGGCCGAGAGGGCCGGGATCTCCCAGAACCAGTCGGCGGTCCCGTGC
>JAICPI010000097.1 GCA_025929895.1 Thermoleophilia bacterium | reverse complement strand
CGAGCGCTCGAAGTCGGTGGCACAGGTGGTCGAGCTCTGGTGGGCGGGTCATGCCGTCCCCCGTCTCGCGCCTAGTACGCGGACCGCGTATGTCGCGGTATGGGACAGGCATCTGCGTCCGAGGTGGGAGGTATGCGGATACAGGCGCTGACGCCGGCGGTGGTGGACGATCTGCGCGCGAGGCTGGAGCAGCGGGGAGTGGGCGTCCCGACGACGGCGAAAGCTCTTGCGATCCTGTCGGGCGTCTGTCGCTTCGCGGTCGCCCGGGGCTTCCTGTCCACGAACCCGGTTCGGGAGGTTCGCAAGCCGAAGGGACGGCGGACGCGGTTCGTGACGCCGGCCAGCCCGGTGAGCGTCGAAGCGATACGTCTCGCTCTGCTCCAGCGTGAGCGAGTCCGCGACGCCACGCTGGTCTCGGTACTCGCGTATGCGGGGCTGCGTCCGGGCGAGGCGCTGGGGCTGCGATGGACAGACGTGGGCTAGCGGCTTCTGCTCGTCTAGCGGGCGGCTTCCCTGGGCTCGATCAAGACGACGAAGAACGATCGCCTCCGGATGGTCGGCCTCGTCCCGGCGCTCGCGGACGACCTGCGCCTCTGGCGGCACGTCGCGGTGCCCGGACACGACGACTACGTGTTCCCGAACCGGCTCGGTGGGCCTTGGTCTGACTTCGACTGGCGCAACTGGCGACGGCGTCTGTTCCAGCCGGCGGTGGCGGCGGCTGGCGTGACGCTCTCGCGGCCATACGACCTACGTCACTCGTTCGCGTCCCTCCTGATCCACGAAGGTCGGTCGCTCGCAGAGGTGGCCCATGAGCTCGGGGACACGGTCGCGACGACCGCGAGCACCTACACGCACGTGTTCGCGGAAGCCGAAGCCGTGCCGCGTGAGCCCGTTCAGGAGGCGGTTGAGCGGGCCCGCACCGCGACGGGTGTACGTTCGTTGTACGTCGAGCTCGGCCTAGGCGACACGCAAGCCGGGTCAGATCCGGCTGAGAATGAGGAAGCCGACGCCCGGACTCGAACCGGGGACCCCTTCATTACGAGTGAAGTGCTCTACCAGCTGAGCTACGTCGGCAGTCCGGGGTCAGTCTAGCCCCGGTTGCCGTTTCCGCTGCCCTGGCCGTTGCCGTTGCTTCCCGGCGCGGCCGGCGGGCCCTGGGGCTTCGGAGCCTTCGCCTTCGTCGGCCTCGGCTTCTTCGCCGGCTTGGCCCTGACGGGCCTGTGGGCGGGCGCGGGCTTGGCCTTGCGCACCGCGGTGCGCGCGTGCGCCGGCTGCGACGGCTTCTCCTTCTTCCCCACCGTCGCGGCCTTCTTCGCCTGGCCCGGCGAGAGCGCCTTTTCGGCGCTCGCGACCTTGGGCTTCGCCTCGGCGGGCGCGCTGTGGACGACGCGCGGTGCGCGGCGTGGGTCGGCCGATGGGGCGATCACGGCTGTCATGGGCGTCGCCGGTGCCTCCGCCGCCACCACGGGAGCGTCCGGCTTCGCCGCAGGCCTCGGGTCGCGCTCGGGAGCGTTCGTCGCGACGACCGCCGCGCCCGACACGGCGACGACGGCCGCGGTCGCCTTGACCGCCGCGTTCGTCGCGAAGAGCGTCTTGGCCGCCGCGAGCAGCGTTCCGATGTCGAAGGCCTTGCGCACGCGGCCGAGCAGGCGCGGGCGGTTCGGATCGCGCTCGAGGTTCGACGCGAGCGCGCGGCGCGCGCGGAAGATCAACGTCTCGACCGCGGACTGCGACACCTTCAGGTCGTCCGCGATCTCGTGGTACGAGAGCCCCTGCCACTCGCGCAGGAGGATCGCGCGGCGCTGGTTGTCCGGCATGTGGGAGAGCGCGTCGGTGAGGCGGATCAGCTCGTCGGCGGACTCGCGGGCCGGCGCGGGCAGGATGTCCTGTACGGCGCCGAGGTCGCTCGGCGACTCCACGCGGTTGCGGCGCGACGACGAGCGGCGGCGCGTCAGGCAGACGTTGTGCGCGATCTTGAACAACCACGCGAGCTCGGCCTCCGGCGTGACACCGCGCTGGAGCGCGCGGTGCGCGTTCAGGAACGTCGACTGCGTCGCGTCCTCGGCCTCGTCGCGCGAGCCGAGGCGGTTGACGCAGAAGCCGTAGATCTGCGACGAGTAGCGCTCGTAGAGGTCCTGCGTCGCGCCCGGACCGGCCGGTTGTGCCTCGACCCCTGCGGCGCGACCTATGGACGGAACTGCAGCCATGCGACCTCTGTGGACTCCTCCTGGACGAGGCCGCTTCCCGCCCGAAATCGACCCGGTCGCAGTTTGAGGGACCCGGCCCGGGTTCGCAAGTCCTTACGAGTCGTAAACCAGATTCGGCGCCAGCTCGCGGCGGAGGCGGATGAACAGCGACTCGAGCGCCAGCGCGGCGTTGAGGTTGAACTCCTCCAGCTCCCGCCACGCCTGGCGGACGAGCTCGCACGCGCGCTCGGCCGCGAGCAGCCGCTCGACGGTCGCGTCCTCGGCGATCACGTCCAGCCGGTCGGAGTGGATCGCGGCGCGCTCGGCCCCGGTCGCGACCACGACGAGGTCGCGGTACCACGCGGCGAGCTCCTCGAGCGACGCGAGCAGCTCCTCGCGCTCGGCCCCGCGCTGGGCGCGCCGGAGTCGCAGGTCCGCGTCGCGCTGGGTCAGGTGGAAGCGCTCGAGGTCCTTCTCGGCGTCTTTGCGCGCGCGGTCACCGAACTCCGCGGCCGCGGCGATCACTTGCTCGGCGGCGAGCGCGGGATCGAACGACGGGTCGCGGTAGACGTCGCGCGCGAGCTCGAGCAGCGACTCGCGGCGTCGCGCAGACTCCGGCTCGAGCAGGCGCGCGAACCGGTCGATCCGTCCGCCTGCGAGCCGTGCGAGCGCCGTGACCGTCGACGGCGCGAGCTCCGGCGCGTGCGCCTCGAGCGCCTCGCGCACGGCGCGCTCGGAGAGGCGCCGGAAGGGCACGTGCTGGCAGCGCGAGCGGATCGTCTCCGGCAGCGGGCCGAGCTCGTCCGCGATCAGGATCATCACGGCGTACGACGGAGGCTCCTCGAGATCCTTGAGCAGCGCGTCCGCCGCGTCCTCGTTCAGCGTGTGCGCGTCCTCGAGGAGGTAGACGCGCCGCTGCGCCTCGAACGGGCGCATGTGCAGGTCGTGTCGCAGCGAGCGGATGTCGTCGATGCGGATCTGGTCGCCGACCCGGTCGAGCTCGTAGACGTCGGGATGCGCTTTGCGGAGCACCCGGTCGCGGTCGCCGATCAGCTCGGCCGCGAACGCGCGCGCGGCGAGCGACTTGCCGACGCCGGGCGGGCCGTGGAAGAGATACGCGTGGGCGGGCCCCTCCGCGAGCGCGGCGCGGAGGAGGCGCTTCGCCTCGGGCTGCTCAGGAACGCTGTCGAAGCTGTCCATGGATGGTCTCGGCGAGCCGCTCGGGAGCCTGCGTCCCGTCCACGGCGAGGATACGGCTCGGGAAGAGCTCCGCGAGCTCGCGGTACGCGCGGTCGACCTGGACCACGAAGTCGTCGTCCTCGCGCTCGATCCGGTCCCAGGCCTCCCCCGTGCGCCGGCGCGAGCCCGCGGGATCGACCAGGAGCAGCACGGTGCGGTCGGGGAGCAGTCCGCCGGTCGCCTGCATGTTCAGCTCGAGCACGGGGTCGACGCCGAGGCCGCGCGCTATCCCCTGGTAGGCGAGCGACGAGTCGATGTAGCGGTCGCAGAGGACGTCCGCGCCCCGCTCGAGCGCCGGGCGGATCACCGCGCCGACGAGCTGCGAGCGTGCGGCCGCGAAGAGCGCGGCCTCGGCCCAGGCGCCGATCTCGAGGTCGCGGTGGAGCACCACCTCGCGGACGAGCTCGCCCAGCTCGGTGCCGCCCGGCTCGCGCGTGACGACGACCTCGCGGCCCTCGTCTTCGAGCAGCTTTCGCAGGAGCTCGACCTGCGTGGTCTTGCCGGAGCCGTCGAGCCCCTCGAAGGTGACGAACACGTGCAGGAGGATAGGGAGCCGGTGGGCCGAATGTTGGCGTCCCGTGGACTACCCGATCCAGACGAACCGCTGGCGGACGCGCGCGCTCGTGCTCGCCGCAGTGGCGGTCCTCGAGTTGCTGGTGCTCGTGAGCCTCGGCGTCTACGCGGCGGGTGGCGTGCTGGCCGGCGAGGTCGCGACGGTGGCGCGCGAGCACGAGCTCCCCGTGCGGAAGGCGGTGCAGCCGACGGCTCCCGACCGGCCGCTGCTCGAGCGGGCGGAGACGTCGGTCGTCGTGCTGAACGGCAACGGGATCTCCGGCGCGGCTGCTGAGGGCGCGACGCGCGTGCGCGCGTTCGCGTACGTGGTCACCGGCGCCGGCAACGCGCCGCGCACGGACTACGCGAAGACGATGGTGATGTACCGCGAGGGCTACGAGCGCGAGGCGCAGCGCCTCGCCGCCGACCTGAAGGTCAAGGTCGTCGGCCCGCTCGACGGCCTGCGCGCGAAGGACCTGATGGGCGCCCACCTGGCGCTCGTGCTCGGCCGCTAGCGCCGGCGACGCAGGCCGCCGCGTACGCCTCGTTCTTCGTGCAGCAACGCGTGAGCGTCGCGACGAACCCCTTTTCGCTCGGCGTCAGCGGGCGCCGTGCCAGCCGCGCGACCGAGAGCGTGCGCTCGAGCGGCCGCTGCCCAGCGATCCGGAACGGCTCCAGCTCGCCGCGCTCGACCTCCTCGGCGACCGCGTACCGCGAGAGGAACGCCACGCCGAGCCCCTCGCGCGCCGCCCGCTTGATCGCCTCGCTCGAGTCGAGCTCCCAGGTCCGCTCCGGCCACACTCGCGCGGCGAGGAGCGCCCGCTCGGCGACCCTCCTGGTGCTCGAGCGGGGCTCGCGCACGAGCAGGGTCTGCGCCGAGAGCTCCTTCGCACGCACTCGCCCGTCTCGGAGGACGAGCGCGCCGGGCTTCGCCACGCCGACGATCTCGTCGCTCACGAACGGCTCGAGCCGGATCCGCTCGTCCGTCTCGGTCTCTCCGACGAGCGCGAGCTGGACGGACCCGGCCAGCAGACGGTCGACGATCTCGCCGCTCGCCGCGATCTCGACCTCGACGCTGACGTTCGGGTGGTCGCGGCGGAAGCATCCGAGCGTGTCCGGCAGGAGATAGACACCGGGCGTGGTCGACGCGCCGATCCGGATCGTGCCGGCCTCGAGCCCCGACAGCCGCGCCAGCTCCTCCTCGCCGGCCTCGAGCGTCTGGAGCGCCTGGGCCGCATGGAGCGCGAGGACGGTGCCGGCCTCGGTGAAGGTGCTGCCGCGACCGTTCCGCTCCACGAGACGCTGTCCGGCTGCGGCCTCCAGGATCCGGAGGTGCTCGCTCGCCGTCGGCTGGCCGATCCCGACGGCGCGGGCGGCGGCGGAGAGGCTCCCCCGGCGCCCGATCTCGACCAGCAGGCGGAGCCGCGTCGAGTCCCAGAGAAGCGAGAGCGTGCTATCGGGCAGAGCGATGCCTCCTATCGGAACATTCGCCTTGCCCATGGTATCGCGCCCGCTCTACGCTCGAATCGTGATCTTGCGGCCGTTCCTCTACGAGCCGACCGCGTGCGCCAGCTACCTCTTCGGCTGCCTCTCGCGCTCGCGGCTCGCGGTCGTCGACCCCCACGCCGACCTCGTCGACGCGTACCTCGCCGAGGCGGAACGCGCGGGCGCGCCGATCGTCGCGGTGTTCGAGACGCACGTCCAGGCCGATCACGTCTCCGGCCTGCCGGCGCTCGTCGCCGCGACCGGAGCGCAGGCGTACCTGCCGCGGAACGCCGGCGTCGAGTTCCCGCACGTGGCGCTCGAGGATGCGGACGTCGTCGAGCTCGGCAACACGATCGTGCGCGCCCTGGCGACGCCGGGGCATGCACCCGCGCACCACGCGTATGTCGTCGCCGACCGCCGCCGCGGCGACGACCAGCCGTGGCTGGTGTTCACGGGCGACTCCCTGCTCGTCGGCGACGTCGGCCGTCCGGACCTGCACGCGGGCGGCGACCCCGCGCCGCTCGCGCGCCTCCAGCACGAGTCGGTCGGACGGCTGCTCGCGCTGCCGGACGGCGTGCTCGTCTACCCGAGCCACTACGGCGGCTCGGTCTGCGGACGCGCGCTGTCGAGCAACCCGTTCTCGTCGATCGGCTTCGAGCGCACGCACAACGGCGCGCTCGCGCATCCCGACGCAGACGCCTTCGCCCGCGCGCTCCTCGCGGACGTCCCGCCGCCGCCGGCCGACCGGGCGGCGATCGTCGCGGCCAATCGCGCCGGGTCCGTCCCCGTCGAGGCGTGACAACCGTTCGGCTCGGGCTGCGCGCGAACGCGCGGCAGTTCGGCCTGCTCGTCGCGCTGAACGCGTTCGTCGGCGCGATGGTCGGGCTCGAGCGCAGCGTGCTCCCGCTCGTCGGCGAGCGCGACTTCGGGATCGAGTCGCACACCGAGATCCTGTCCTTCATCGTCGCGTTCGGAGTCGCGAAGGCGCTCTCGAACCTCGTCGCCGGAGGGCTCGCCGATCGCGTCGGCCGCAGGCGGCTGCTGGTCGCCGGCTGGCTGCTCGCGTTGCCCGTGCCGCTGCTGATCGCGCTCGCGCCCGGCTGGGAGCTCGTCGTCGCCGCGAACCTCTTCCTCGGAGCGAGTCAGGGGCTCG
>JAICPI010000067.1 GCA_025929895.1 Thermoleophilia bacterium | reverse complement strand
TCCTCGACGCCTAACCTCCGCTCGCAACTATCGTCTCACGCTTCGTGCTGCAAGCCGTCAACGTCGGTCACAAGGCGCTCGCCGATTACGCGACGATCGCGACGCGCGGGTTGATGGACGAGATCCGACGGCTCGCCGAGCCGCTGGCCGGCAAGCGCGTCGCCCACGTTTCCGCGACCGCGTTCGGAGGCGGCGTCGCGGAGATCAACTACACGCTCGTGCCGCTCATGCAGAGCGCCGGCCTGGAGACCGACTGGCTGATCATCAAGGGCGCGGACGAGTTCTTCAACGTCACGAAGACGATCCACAACGCGCTCCAGGGCAACCCGCAGGGGCTCGACGCGGAGCAGCAGGAGATCTACCGCAAGTACAACGAGCTGAACGCGAAGGACTTCGTCGACGAGTACGACTTCGTGATCATCCACGACGCCCAGCCGGCCGCGATGATCGAGCAGTTCCCGACCTCGCGCGCGCACTGGATCTGGCGCTGCCACATCGACCTCTCGACCCCGAACGACCAGGTGCTCGACTTCCTCCTGCCCTCGCTCCAGCGCTACGGCGCGACCATCTTCCACCGCCGCGACTACGTCCCGGCGAACGCCGAGGTCGCGGCGAGCGCGTTCATCTGGCCGCCGGCGATCGACCCGCTGGCCCCGAAGAACATGGCCCTTTCGGCGGAGGATGCCGCGTACATCGTCGACCAGTTCGGGATCGACGTGACGCGGCCGCTTCTCACGCAGGTGTCGCGCTTCGACCCGTGGAAAGACCCGCTCGGCGTGATCGACGCCTACCGGCTCGTGAAGGAGGAGCACCCCGGCGTCCAGCTCGCGCTCGTCGGCTCGATGGCGCACGACGACCCCGAGGGCTGGGACTTCTACAACCAGACCGTCTCGTACGCGTCGGGCGACCCGGACATCTACATCCTCTCCAACCTGAACAACGTCGGCTCCGTCGAGGTGAACGCGTTCCAGGTCCACTCGGCCGCCGTGATCCAGAAGTCGATCCGCGAGGGCTTCGGGCTCACCGTGAGCGAGGCGCTCTGGAAGGCGCGGCCGACCGTCGCCGGCCGGGCCGGCGGGATCGTCGACCAGATCACGCACGGCGAGACCGGCTGGCTCGTCGCGTCCTCCAGCGAGTGCGCCGAGGCCTGCATGCTCGCGCTCGGAGATCCGGAGCTCGCGCGGAGGCTCGCGCTCGCGGGCAAGGAGCACGTCCGGCGCCGCTTCCTCACGCCGCGGCTGCTTCGCGACTGGCTCGCGCTCTTCAACCGCATGCTCGGGCTCGAGACCGAGGGCGTCGAGCTCGCGACGGCCGCGGCCGCGTAGGCGCGCATGGCGGCTGTCCGCCGCAAGCTGATCGTCGTGGCCAACCGTGGGCCCGCGTCGTATGAGCGGGCGGCGAACGGCGAGCGCGTCGCGCGCCGAGGCGGCGGCGGGCTCGTCACCGCGCTGCGGGGCCTGGTCGAGCCGCACGACGTCACGTGGATCGCCAGCGCGATCAGCGACGAGGACCGTGTTGTCTCAGGTGAAAACGAAGGCCGGGCGTTCGACGAGACGTCCCGCGAGGGCGCGTCGTTCCGTCTCCGCCTCGTCGCCCACGACCCGCAGGCGTACGACTGGTTCTACAACGTCGTCTCGAACCCGATCCTCTGGTTCGTCCAGCACTACCTCTGGGACCTGAAGGAGTCCCCGAACCTCGACGATGCGTTCCATCACTCGTGGGAGGAGGGGTACGGCGCCGTCAACCGCAACTTCGCCGACGCCGTGCTCGACGAGCTCGAGCGCGAGCCGGAGGCGACCGTCTTCTTCCACGACTACCACCTCTACCTCGCGCCGCGCCTCGTGCGCGAGGGCCGGCCGGACGCGGCGCTTCAGCACTTCGTGCACATCCCGTGGCCGCAGGCCGACTACTGGCACGTGCTCCCGCTCGTCGCGCGGCGCCAGGTCCACGAGGGCATCCTCGCCAACGACGCGATCGGGTTCCACACACCTCGGTGGCGACGAAGCTTCCTCCGCTGCTGCGAGGACTTCCTCGGGGCCGACTGCGACTTCGCTGTCGGGACCGTCGAGCACGAGGGCCGCACCGTGCGGGTCACGGCGAACCCGATCTCGCTCGACGTGAAGGAGTTCGAGGAGCTCAAGGAGAGCGAGGCCGTGCTCGAGGCGGAGCGCGCGCTCCAGCCGAGCCGCCCGGAGCAGTTGATCCTGCGCGTCGACCGCACGGACCCCTCGAAGAACGTCGTGCGCGGGTTCCGCGCGTTCGAGCTGCTCCTCGACGAGCATCCGGAGCTCCAGTGGCGCGTCGGCATGCTCGCGCTGCTCGATCCGTCGCGGCAGGACATCCCGGAGTACGCGGAGTACGTCGGCGCGATCCAGCGCGAGGCGAGGCGGGTCAACGACCGCTACGCGCGGATCGGGTGGACGCCGATCGACCTGCGCGTCGAGGACGACTTCGCGGCCTCCGTCGCGGCGTACAAGCAGTACGACGTGCTGCTCGTGAACGCGATCTTCGACGGGCTCAACCTCGTCGCGAAGGAGGCGCCGCTCGTGAACACGCGTGACGGCGTGCTCGTGCTCTCCGAGAACGCCGGCGCGCACGACGAGCTCGGGGACTTCGCCGTCACCGTCAACCCCTTCGACGTCGCCGGCCAGGCGAACGCCCTGCACGAGGCGCTGCGGATGAGCGCGAGCGAGCGCAGGAGGCGAATCGAGGGGATCCGCGCGCGCGTGCGCGAGCACGACCTCGCCGCCTGGCTCGCCCAGGAGCTCGAGGCGCTCCCGGGCCTGTCGACGTCGCGGCGCTAGGGTTGGCCGCGTGAGCGGCCTCTCTCACGTCGACCCGTCCGGCCACGTCCGGATGGTGGACGTCGGTGGCAAGCCCAGCTCGCGCCGGCGTGCCGTCGCGGCCGCCGAGGTGCGGATGGCGCCGGAGACGGCCCGCCGGCTGCGCGAGCTCCCGAAGGGCGACGCGCTGACGACCGCGCAGCTCGCGGGCATCATGGCCGCGAAGCGGACGAGCGAGCTGATCCCGCTCTGCCACCCGTTGCCGCTCACGCACGTCGAGGTCGAGCTCGTGGTCCGCGAGGACGCGGTCGGAATCACCGCCGCGGTGGAGACGACCGCGCAGACCGGGGTCGAGATGGAGGCGCTGACAGCGGCCTCGGTCGCCGCGCTCACCGTCTACGACATGGCGAAGGCGATCGACAAGGAGCTGACGATCGGCGAGGTCCGCGTGCTCGAGAAGACGAAGACGTGAAGGCCGCCGTGCTGACGGTGTCCGACGGCGTGGCCGCGGGCACCCGCGAGGACGCGAGCGGCGACCTGCTCGCGACGCTGCTCGAGAGCGACGGCTTCGAGGTCGACCGCCGTGTGGTTCCCGACGACGCGGACGCGATCGCGCGAGCGCTCGAGGTCCTCTCGAGCGACGCTCGCGTCGTGCTCACGACCGGCGGCACCGGCGTGGCGCCGCGAGACGTCACCCCCGAGGCGACACGCGCCGTGCTCGAGCGGGACGCCCCTGGGATCGCGCAGGCGATCAGGGCCGACGCGATCGGAAGGACCCCCCACGGGCTGCTGTCGCGCGGCGTCGCCGGCACGCGCGGCTCGACGCTCGTCGTCAACTTCCCCGGGTCGACCGGCGGCTGCCGCGACGGCTACGCGGTGCTCCGGCCTGCGCTCGAACACGCGCTGGAGCTGTTGGCGGATCAGACAACAGAGCACGCGCAGACATGACGCGCCTGTACACCGAGGACGTCGAGCTCTACGACATCGCGTTCTCGTGGGACCTCGGCGGCGAGGTCGACTGGCTGCTCGAGCGCCTGGGCCGTGAGTGTCGGCGCGTGCTCGAACCCGGGAGCGGCACCGGGCGCATGCTTCAGGCGTTGGCCGAGCGGGGGCTCGAGGCGGTCGGGATCGATTCGTCACCGGAGATGGTGGAGTTCTCGCGTCGTCGCCTTGCGGCGGCAGGAGTCGCCGCCGACGTGGTGCTCGCCGACATGACGGCCTTCGATCTCGCCCGGACGTTCGACGGTGCCGTGTGTCCGATCAACACGCTCACGCACCTCACCCGGGACCAGCTGGGGCTGCATCTCGCTCGGATGGCGGAGCACCTGGAACCCGGATCGCGCTACCTCGTCCAGGTCGGCGCGTTCGACGTGTTCGATCCGACGGCGGTCAGCGAGTGGAACGCGGAGCGCGGCGACGTCGCGATCCGGATCCGGTGGGCGCCGCTCAGTCGCCGGGGCGAGCTCGAGGAGCATCACTCCCGGATCGAGGTCGTCTCGGGGTCGCGTCGGGGCGAGGTGATCGAGGAGTCGCACGCGATGACGGCCTGGACGCCGGCGACTTGGCGCGCCGCGATCGCGGCGTCGCCGTTCGTCGAGGTGGCGACCTACGACGGCGGCGAGAGCGGCCGGCCGCGCGTCGAGCTGGAGCAGGGCGGCGGCCTGCTCTGGCACGAGCTCGTCGCGCCGTGATCAGAGGTCGCGGGCTGGAGCGCCGGTTCGGCGCGAAGCGCGTGCTGCGCGGGCTCGACCTCGACGTCGCGCGCGGAGCGTTCGTCGTCGTCACGGGCGCGAACGGCTCCGGCAAGACGACGCTGCTCCGACTCGTCGCGGGCCTGGCGGCGCCCACGGCGGGAGAGTTGGCCGTCGACGCCGACCGCGCGGAGCTCGGCTACCTCGGGCACGAGCCGCTCGTCTACCGCGAGCTGACCGCGCTCGAGAACCTCGCGCTCTACGCGCGGCTCTACCGCGTGCCGGAGTCGCGCGAGCGGATCGGGATGCTGCTCGAGCGGTTCGGGCTCTGGGACGTCCGGAACGAGCGTTCCGGCACGTACTCGCGAGGGATGCTCCAGCGCCTCGCCCTCTGCCGCGCGCTGCTGCACGACCCGACGCTGCTGCTGCTCGACGAGCCCTTCTCGGGCCTCGACGCCGAGGGCGCCGAGCTGCTCGACCGCGAGCTGCTCGAGCGGCGCGGCCACGCGACCTTCCTCGTCGCGACGCACGACCCCGTTCGGCTCTCTCCGCTCGCGACGGGCGCGGTGCCGCTGTGACCTACGCGCGCGACGTCGTCGCGCTCGCGCGCAAGGACCTCCTGCTCGAGCTGCGCGCGCGCGAGACGCTCCCGGCGATGGTGCTCTTCGTGCTCGCCACGCTCGTCGCGTTTCGCTTCGCGCTTCCCGCCGGCGGCTCCGAACGCGCGTCGATCGGCCTCCTCTGGGTCGCGATCCTCTTCACCGCCCTTCTCGGGCTGACGCGAGCGTTCGTACCGGAGCGCGAGCAGCGCGTGCTCGACGGCCTGGTGCTGTCGCCCGTCGACCGGAGCGCGATCTGGGTCGGCAAGGTGACGGCGACGCTCGCGTTCCTCGTCGCGGCGGAGCTCGTCGCGCTGCCGGCGTACGCGCTCTTCTTCGAGCGCCTCTCGTGGGAGACGGTCGCCGCGGTCGCGCTCGCCGACGTCGGCATCTGCACGGTCGGCGCGCTGCTCGCCGCGATGGCGGCCGCCGGCCGCGCGCGGGAGCTGCTCTTCCCGCTGCTCTTCCTCCCGCTCGCGCTCCCGATCCTCGTGGGCGGCGTCGGCGCGGCCGTGACGGACACACCCGCGCGCTACCTGGGCTTCCTGGGTCTGTACGACGCCGTTTTCGCGATACTTGCCTGGGCGAGCTTTGAGTACGTGGTCACGGAATAGGGGCGGGATCGCCGTCGCGGTCGCGGCGGCCACGGTCCTCGTCGCCGGGGCCGCGCTCGCGCTGCTCTGGGCCCCCGAGGACGCGGATCAGGGGCCGAGCCAGCGGATCTTCTACCTGCACGTCCCGATCGCGCTGACCGCCTACGCGTGCTTCGGCTGGGCCGCCTGGAAGGCGCTCCGCCTGCTCTGGACCGGCGAGCAGCGCCACGACCTCGAGAGCTACACGGCCGTGCACATGGGAACGATCTTCGGCTCGCTCACGCTCGTGACGGGCTCGATCTGGGCGAAGACCTCGTGGGGCGTGTGGTGGAGCTGGGGCGAGCAGCAGCTCGTGCTCTTCCTCGTGCTCTTCCTCTTCTACGCGGCGTACTTCATGCTCCGCTTCTCGCTCGCGGACGGGCCCGCGCGTGGCCGCATCTCCGCGGTCTATGCGCTCTTCGGCGTCGTGCTGATCCCGATCAGCTTCCTGGCGATCCGCCTCGCGGAGAACTTCATCCACCCGGTCGTCTTCACGCGCGACGGCCCGCAGATGTCGGGCGACATGTTCTTCACCTTCTGCGTCTGCCTCGCTGGCACGCTGTTGCTCGCGGGCGCCCTCTACCTGAACGAGCTGACCGGCAAGCGCCTCGACGTGCGCCTGCGCGAGCTGAGGGAGGCGCTTGAGCTCGGGTGAGAAGTACCTCTGGGCGGCGTACCTCGTCGTGCTCGCGACGGTGCTCGCCTACGTCGCGATCATCTCCGCGAAGTTGGCGCGGATCGAGCGCGAGCTCGGCGAGCTCGCGGAGCTCGCCCGAGAGCGTCGTGGCTGAGCTCCTCTTCTGGCCGGCGCTGATCGCCTACGGCGAGGCGGCCGTCGCGTACGCCGGCGTGCTGCGCCGGCCGCAGCTCGCGACGCGGCTCGCGATCTGGGGCGTGCGCATCGGCTGGCTCGCGCAGACGGGGCTGCTCGCCGCGGAGGCGTTTCGCGCCGAGGGGTTCCCCTGGTCGAGCTGGTCCGGCGCGCTCAACCTGCTCGTCTGGTTCGCCGTCGGCGCCTACCTGATCTGGGGCTCCAGCCCCCGGTACCGGCTGCTGGGACGGGCCGTGATGCCTGCGGCCGCGGTGCTGTTCGCGGTCGCAGGCTTCGGTGGAGCGGCCGCGGACCGGGGCTCGGGCGCGTTCGTCGCGATCCACGTCGGCCTCGTCGTCGCCGGGTTCGCAGGGTTCGGGCTCGCCGCGGCCCTCGCGGGGCTCTACCTCTGGCAGGAGCGCCGGCTCAAGGAGCGGGCGGTCGGGCTGCTCCGGCTCGGCGCGCCGTCGCTCGTCACGCTCGACACGCTGGCGGCGAGAGTGACGGTCTTCTCGCTCGCAGCGTTCACGGCGGGGATCGCGATCGGGTTCGTGCGCGGCCACGAGCTCGACCTCGCGGTTGCGGGCGCCGTCGCGGCGTGGCTCGTCTTCGGCTCGGCGCTGCTCGCGCGGCGCGAGCTCGGTTGGCGCGGCCGCCGAGTCGCGTACCTCATGCTCGCGGGTTTCGCCGTCGTCGCGATCCTCGGCCTTCCGGCGGGACACCTCGGATGATGATCACGCTGGTCGGGGTCTCGCACCACGGGGCCGGCGTCGAGTTGCGCGAGCGCGTCGCGATGCGCCTCGAGGAGGCGGCGCCCGTCGCGTCCTCGCTCGCCGCCGTCGCGGGCGAGGCGGTCTGCCTCTCCACCTGCAACCGCACCGAGCTGTACGTGGCCCACGAGGACGAGCACGACGCCGAGTCGCTCGCGCGCGCCGTGCTGCTCGAGCGCGAGCCCGAGCTCGCGAGCGCCCTCTACCGGCTCCACGACGAGGCCGCCGCGCTGCACCTCTTCCGCGTCGCGGCCGGGCTCGACTCGCTCGTCCCGGGCGAGGGCGAGATCCTCGGCCAGGTGCGCGCGGCGTTCGAGGCGGGCACGACCGGCGCGGTGCTCGACCGGCTCTTTCGCCAGGCGCTGCACGCCGGCCGCAAGGCGCGCTCGGAGACGGCGATCGGCGAGTCCCCCGCCTCGGTCTCGTCGGCCGCGGCGGCGCTTGCACAGCAGGTGTTCGGCGACCTGACGGGCCGCCGCGTCCTGCTCGTGGGCGCCGGCAAGGTGAGCGAGCAGGCGGCACGCAACCTGATCACGCGCGGCGCGGAGATCGCGGTCGTCGCCAACCGCACCCTCGACCGCGCCGCGGAGCTCGCCGGGCGGTTCGGCAGCGCTGCGCTCCCGCTCGAGCGGATCGAGGACGAGCTCGCGCGCGCGGACGTCGTCCTGTCGTCGACGAGCGCGCAGGAGTTCGTGCTCACGCGCGAGCAAGTCGAGCGAACGGCGCGCGAGCGCCGCGGGCGACCCCTGTTTTTGATCGACCTCGCGGTGCCGCGGGACGTCGACCCCGCGATCAACGAGCTCGACGGTTGCTACGTGTACGACATCGACGACCTCGAGGCGGTCGTCGCCGAGACACTCGGCGCCCGGCGTCGCGAGGCCGCCGCGGCGGAGGCGATCGTCGCGGCGGAGGCGGAGGACTTCCGTACGTGGCACGCGTCGCGCGACGTCGTGCCGGCGATCGCGTCGCTGCGCGCTCGCGCGGAGGAGATCCGCCGCAGCGAGCTGGAGAAGGCGGAGGCACGGCTCGGCGCGCTCTCCGAGTCGGAGCGCAGAGCTGTCGAATCCGTCACCGCGCAGATCGTCAACAAGCTGCTCCACCTGCCGACCGTGCGCATGAAACAGGCCGCCGCGGCAGCCGATGGAGTGGTCTATGCTGACGCGGTGCGCCACCTCTTCGGCCTGGAGGACGAACGGTGAGCACGCCCGTGCGCGCGCTGACGGGGCGCCCGCTCCCCGTGCAGGCGCCGACGGCGTTCGTCCGCATCCGGCCGCGCGCCAAGGCGTGTGGCGAGCCGGTGGCGAGGCGGAGACGGTGTGGCGCTGATCCGCGTCGGTACACGCGGCAGTAGGCTCGCGCTCACGCAGGCGGAGCTGGCAGGCGACGCGATCCGCGCTGCCGCGGGCTCCACGCGCGTCGAGATCGCGCTCGTGCCGATCACGACCGCGGGCGATCGCGACCGCACGAAGCCGTTCGGCGAGATCGGGTCGCGGGGCGTCTTCGTCAAGGAGCTCGAGGAGGCGCTCCTGGACGGGCGCATCGACGTCGCCGTCCACTCCGCGAAGGACATGACTTCGACGGACACGAGCGGCCTCGTCGTGGGCGCGTACCTGGCGCGCGAGGATCCACGCGACGCGCTCTGCGGGGCGGGAGCGCTCCGCGCCGGGATGCGCGTGGGGACGGCGTCTGCGCGGCGGCGCGCGCAGCTCCTGGCGCTCGAGCCGGCGCTCGAGATCGAGCCGCTCCGCGGCAACATCGACACGAGGCTCCGCAAGCGCGACGAGCGTGGTCTCGACGCCGTGGTCCTCGCGGCCTGCGGGCTCGACCGCCTCGGGCTCGCCGACGAGATCGGGCATCGCTTCGACCCCGACGAGCTCCTGCCGGAGGCCGGACAGGGCGCGCTCGCGCTCCAGGTGCGCGCGGGCGACGACTCGACGGTGGCCGGCGCCGACGACGCGGAGACCCGCCGCCGCGTCGAGGCGGAGCGTGCGTGCGTGGCGGCGGTCGGGGGCGGCTGCCTCGCGCCGGTCGCCGCACACCACGACGGCGACGCGCTCACCGCGCTCGTCGCGGACGAGGACGGTGCGTGGCTCGAGCGCCTGACGGGAACGGACCCACTCGAGCTCGGCCGGCGCCTGGCGGAGCTCGAAGCGACACGAAGTCGATCCGAAGCTGCGACAGATGCGTGACGAGATGGTCGCTAGCGTGTTGGTAGGGACCGTCGCGCCCCCCAAGGGGGGGCGGGGAAAACGGTCGGGCCGCGCGTGCGCGCAGAGGGGCTCGTGAAGGTCGTCGTCACGCGGCCGCGCGCGCAGGCAGGGCAGCTCGTGCGGCGGCTCGAGGGGCTCGGGCTCGAGGTGGTCGAGTGCCCGCTGATCGAGATCGACCCGCTCGAAGAGCCGGCCGCCGTCGACACGAGCGGGTACGACTGGGTCGTGGTCACGAGCCCGAACGGCGCCGAGCTGTTCGCGCGTCGTCGCACCGGCGCGCTGCCTCGCGTCGCGGCCGTCGGGCCGGGCACTGCGGAGACGCTGCGCGCCGTCGGGATCGAGCCCGGGCTCGTCCCGGCCGTGTCGACCCAGGAGGGCCTGCTCGACGAGCTTCCCCGTCCTGCCGGCCGGGTGCTCGTCGTCGGCGCGGAAGGCTCGCGGCGAGTGCTGATCGACGCGCTCGACGCCGACTTCGCCCCGCTCTACCGCACGCGGCTGCTCGATCCGCCGGCCCCGGAAGGCGACGTGGTCGTGCTCGCGTCGGGCTCCGCGGCGCGCTCGTTCGCGGCGCTCGGCTCGACGCTCCCCGCCGTCTCGATCGGGCCGCAGACGACGCGCGCGGCACGCGCGGCAGGCCTCGATGTGATCGCCGAGGCGCAGACCCACGACCTCGACGGGCTGGTGGCGGCCGTCGCTGAGGCATGTTCGTCACGTTCCTGAGCGACTTCGGCCTGCGCGACGACTTCGTCGGAACGTGTCACGGCGTGATCAAGCGGATCGCACCCGACGCGGAGATCATCGACATCACGCACGGGATCTCAGCGCGCGCGATCGTCCAGGGAGCGCTCGTGCTCGCGAACACGGTCGCGTACATGCCGGTCGGCGTGCACCTCGCGGTGATCGACCCCGGCGTCGGCGGTCCCCGCCGTGCGCTCGCGCTTCGCGACGTGGACGGACGCCTCTACGTCGGTCCCGACAACGGATTGCTGCTCCCGGCGGCCGAACACGCGGGCATCGCGGAGGCGCACGAGATCGTCAACCCGGAGTACGCGCTCGCTCCGGTCTCGCGCACGTTCCACGGGCGCGACATCTTCGCGCCCGCCGCGGCGCACCTCGCGTCCGGCGTCGCGCCCGCCGAGCTCGGGCCGCCGATCGACGCGACGGCGCTCGTCCGCCTGGAGCTGCCGCTTCCCGAGCTGCGCCCCAACCGGATCGGGTCGACCATCCTCTACGTCGACGCTTTCGGCAACATCCAGCTCAACTTGACACGCGAGCACCTCGACGAGGCGGGGCTCGAGCCCGGCGCGCGCGTCGAGCTCGAGCTCGACGGGCAGCGCTACTTCGCGGTCGCCGCGCGCACGTTCTCCGACGCGCGCACGGGCGACCTCATCCTCTACGAGGACTCCTACCGCAACGTCGCCGTCGCGATGAACCGCGGCAGCGCCGCCGAGCTGCTCGCGGCGTTCGCCGGCCAGGAGCTCCGGATCAACCTGGACGTGCCGTGACCTTCGGACAGCGCCTCGCCCGAGTGATCACCGACACGGCCGTCCGCTGGCCGCGCGTCTGGCCGCTCCTGAGGCCGGTGATGGAGCGGCAGTTCGAGCGGATCGCGCCGAACTGGGACACGATGCGGAGCCCGGAGGCGCCGGCGCCGTTCCGCGCGGCGCTCCAGGGCGTGACGTCGCCGCCCGCCGACGTGCTCGACGTCGGCACGGGCACCGGTGAGGGCGCGCTCGCCGTCGCGGAGCGGTTTCCCGAGGCCCGGATCGTCGGCGTCGACCTCTCGGAGGCGATGCTCGAGCGCGCGCGGGCGAAGCTCCCGGCCGCGCGATTTGAGCGCGCGGACGCCTCGGCGCTGCCGTTCGAGGCGGGCTCGTTCGACCTTGTCACGCACGCGAACATGCTCCCGTTCTTCGATGAGGTCGCGCGCGTGCTGCGCCCGGGGGGCTCGGCGCTGTTCGCGTTCTCGGGGGGTGCGCAGACGCCGATCTACGTGCCGCCGGAGCGCCTCCGCGCCGAGCTCGGCCGGCGTGGTTTCGTGGAGTTTGCGGAGTTCGCGGCCGGCAACGGCACGGCACTCCTGGCGCGGAAGCAGTAGGCTTCGACGTCAAAGAGGCGTTCGCGACACGGCAGCACCGGTCCGGACGTCTCTTTTTTTCGCCCGGACTCGGAGAGACCCGCGGCTAGACTGTCCGCCCGGGGCGAGGTAGCTCAGTTGGTAGAGCACACGGCTGAAAACCGTGGTGTCGCCGGTTCGATTCCGGCCCTCGCCATGGCCGTGGGGGAACCCATGGTTCCCCCACGTTCCCCCTCCTTCTCGGCTCGGATCCTTGGAGCCCGGTGCGCTCGGGGCCGGCAAACCCGGCCCTCCGCCGCGAGCGCGACTGCCGACTCGTCGTCGGGGACTATGCGACGCGCCAGCCGAAGCGATCGGCGAAGTCTGCGCAGCAGTCGGCGCAGATCCAGTAGTAGTCCGCTCCGTTCGCGTGCTCATCCGTGGTGGTGAAGCCTTCGGTTGCGACATCAGGATGAGTCTCGATGTAGAGACGGTGCTCCTCGGAGAAGTT
>JAICPI010000037.1 GCA_025929895.1 Thermoleophilia bacterium | reverse complement strand
ACGCACGGCGTCACGCGGCATCAGCGCGAACGAGCCGCCGGCGTACTTGAGCGTGTCGATGTGCGCGCCCATCGTCTCGAAGAGGTCCTCGAGGTAGCGGCGCCCGACCGGGGTGTAGTAGGGGCCGCGGATCTCGGTGACTCCGCGCCCGCGCGGCTTGGCCGGCCGCTCGTTCAGACGGAGGAAGGCGAACGCCCGCTCTGTGTCGATCTCTGTCGTCGTCATCGGACTCCTCCCGTTGTCGTGATCGCGCCGGCGAGCAGCGCGGTCAGGTCGTGTGTGTCGATCTCGTCCAGTGCCCTTACGGCGTCGGCGATCTCGTCGGCGTGCTCGGGCGCCAGCCGGGTCGCGACGAGGCCGTCGAACTTCCGGCGCGCCCGCTCCCAGCTCATCGGGCGGGTCAGGAAGCCCTCGTAGTCGCGCTTCTCTGCCGCCAGCGTCGTCCCGTCGGCCAGATGGAGCCGGAGGCGGCAGGCATGCTCCGCCGGGAAGCGGGCGGTCAGATCCGCCGCGGGACGGACGTCCACGCGCCGCAGCAGCGCCTGCACGTCGGGCCGGACGATCCGCGCCGGGGCGAACTGCTCCGGCAGCACCTGCCCGTCGAGGAGCGCGACGGCGAGCAGGTACGGGAGCGAGTGGTCGGCCTCCTCCTTGGCGCCGATCTCCTTCTTGCCGCCCTCCTCGCCCCCGCCGATGATGTCGTACGCGACCTGGAAGGTCTCGAGCTCGATGCGCGTGACTTCCGCCGGGTCGAACGCGTGTGTCTGGCGCAGCTCGAGCAGCGCCTCGAGCGCCGACTGCGAGTGGATCTCGGCGTTGTAGCGCTTCAGGAACGTGCGGCGAACGCGCTCGAGGTCCTCCACCTGCCAGTCGATCTCGAACGCGCCGGCGATCGAGTCCATGAAGCCCTTGTTGCCCTCGAACACCTCGGCCGGGCCGGTGACGCCGCGCGCGGCGAGGAAGACGGCCTCGACGGCCCCGAACGCCGCGAACGGGTAGGCCAGGCCCTTCCAGTTCGAGAGCGCGCCGGTGCGCGTGACCCGGAGCGCGTTCAGGGCGGTGCCCGCGATGGCGACCGCGTTCGCCGTCCGACCGGCGTCGAGGCCGAGCACCTTGGCGACCCCGGCCGCCGCGGCATACGAGCCCTGGGTGGTGTGGTCGAAGCCCTTGGCCCGCACGGGCGCCTCGTCCGAAAGCCGGCACTGGACCTGATAGGCGACGGCGAGCGCGACGAGCAGGTCGCGCCCGGAGGCGCCGGCGTACTCGGCCGCCGCGAGCACCGGGGCCAGGTTGTCGCTCGGATGGCAGGTCTCCCCGGTTGCGAAGTAGGAGTCGTTGAAGTCGAGGTAGCGGACGAGCGCGCCGTTGGAGAGCGCGGCGCGGTCGGGCGCGCTGGCGCCGCCGCCGATCAGCGTGCACAGCGGCCGGCCGCCGAAATCGTCGACCTGGGCGCGGACCGCTTCGACCGGGGGCGCGCCGAGCGCGCCGAACGCGCAACCGAGCGAATCGAGAACGCGGATCTTGAGCTCCCGCCGCGCAGCCTCGGAGAGGTCGGCCCACGACCGCTCGACGACGAACTGCGCCAGGCGCTCGGCCGTGGTCACGCGCGCTCGCGCCCGATCAGCTCGACCAGGTCGACGAGCCTGCAGCTGTAGCCCCACTCGTTGTCGTACCAGCCGAGCGCCTCGACCAAGGAGCCCTCGACCTGGGTCAGCTCACTGTCGAAGACACACGAGTAGGGCGAGCCGACGATGTCGGTCGAGACGAGCGGCTCGTCGGCGTAACGAAGGATCCCGGCGAGCGGGCCCTGAGCCGCGGCACGAAAAGCCTCGTTCACCTGGTCGCGGTCGACGGGACGCGAGACCTGGACGACCAGGTCGACGATCGACCCGACCGGAATCGGCGCTCTGATCGCCAGCCCGCCGATCTTGCCCTCGAGCTCGGGCAGCACCTTGCCGAGAGCCCGCGTGGCGCCCGTCGTCGTCGGGATCAGGTTGATCGCAGCCGCACGGGCGCGGCGCAGATCCTTGTGCGGAGAGTCGAGCACCGGCTGCGACGGCGTGTAGGCGTGCACGGTCGTCATGAACCCGTGCTCGATCCCGAACGCGTCGTCGAGCACCTTCGCCATCGGCGTGACGCAGTTGGTGGTGCACGAGGCGTTCGAGACGACGCGGTGGCGGCTCGGGTCGAGTGCCCCGTCGTTGACGCCCAGCACGACCATCACGTCCGCGTCGCCGGACACCGCCGAGATCACGACACTGCCGGCGCCCGCGTCGAGATGCGCCTGCGCTTGCGCGCGCTTCTCGAAGCGACCCGTCGACTCGACGACGACGTCGATCCCGAGCTCGCGCCAGGGAAGCCGCTCCGGCGCGGCGATCGAGAGCGCTTGCAGCCGACGCTCGCCGACGCTGATCGTGTCCGGTCCCACCGCCACGTCCTCCGGCAGTCGGCCGAGGATCGAGTCGAACTGGAGCAGGTGCGCCATCGTCCTCGCGTCGCCGATGTCGTTGACGGCGACGACCTCGAAGCCACGGTTCTCGGCGAGCGAGGCGCGGAGGAAGTTGCGCCCGATCCGCCCGAAGCCGTTGATCGCGACGCGCGTCATCGTCGGCTCCCGTTCGGCCACGGCTTGTCTTGCTGGTGCGAGTCCGGCGGACATGGGCGACTCCTTTCGTTGCTGCCAGCGTCACATCCGCACGGTCGCTCCGACATGGGGTGAGTCCCCCATCACGCGAGGGCCCGGACCGCATCTTCGGCTACCGCTTGCCGCCGGCGGCCAGGCTGAAGCGAACGATGCCGCCGGCGAAGTCGCGCTCGTCGATGTCGTTCAAGCCGCCGCGCACTCCGGTCGGCTCCTCGCGGCCGTCGATCAGCGGCCGGTCGGCGCCCGGCGCGACGACGACGACAGGGCACGGTGCGCGCCGCGAGACGTCTGCCGAGATGCTGCCGAGCAACGAGGACCGCGGCCCCGTCGAGCCGACGACGATCAAGGCTGCGTTCTCCGCCTCGGCGGCGGCGACGAGCCGGTCGGCCGGGTGGCCGACGTCGACGAGCCAGTGTGCGCCGCAGTCGAGCTCGGTCGCAGCGTCGGCGAGGTGGCGGAGCCGCGCCGCGACGGTCTCGACCTCGTCGTCGCCCGCACCGTTCTCGAGCACGCGCACGAACACGAGCCTGAGCCGAAGCCGCGCACCGAGCTCGCGCGCGACGCGGGCCGCGCCCCTCGCCGACTCGGAGTCGTCGACGCCACAGATGATCGAACTGGTCATGAGACCTCCTCGACTCGCTTTTCCCGCAGGCTGCCTCGCCTCGGGCGCGGGCGCCATCGGGTCGCGAACCCATCTGGGCGGAGCTCCGGATGAACGCTCGCCTGCTCGGAATTGGGCTCTCGGCCCGATGGCCGGAACGACCTTCGCCCGGCAAGCTCGGTGTGACGACAGAGAGAGAGGAGAGACATGAAGACGATCGTCTGTGGGGTCGACGGCTCGCCGAGCGCCCGTGCCGCGGTACGGGTGGCCGCGTCCGTCGCCGCCGCGCTCGGTGCGCGCCTCGTAACCGTGCACGTCCTCGACCGGCTGAGCGACGCCGGCCCGACGGCCGAGCGTGTGGCCGCGAACGTGCTCTACGACGAGGCGCCCGACGCGCAGGCCGAGGCTCGCGGGGAGGTCGGCGACGTCGCGGAGCGTCTCGCAGCCGTCGCCCGCGACGAGGGCGCGCTCATGATCGTCCTGGGCGCCCGCAGCCGCGGTCGCTCGCGCACGTCGCTCAGGGCGCGCTGCGCGGCCGAGCTGTCCGAGCTGACCGACGTGCCCGTGCTGATCGCCCCGCTCCAGCTCGTCCCGGCGCCGGCGCTGAGGCAAATGACCACCTTCGGAGAGCCGCGATGAGCGCCGTGGCCGTCGCCACTCGCAACGCCGACGCCGTCGTCGAGCAAGAGCGGGTCGCGCCGATCGTGGCGGCCGTCGATGCGTCGGCAGCCGGCCGCGCGGCCGTCGGCGAAGCCGTCCGCCTCGGGCTCGAGCTGAGCGCGCCGGTCGTCTTCGTCTACGTCCGCCGGGGGCCCGCCCGCTTCTTCGGCGCACCGGTGTACCAGCGGCGCCTGACCGAGGAGATGGCCCGCGCGAGGGGCGTGCTCGACCGTGCCGTGGCCGTCGCCACGAGCGCCGGCGTCGCCACCGAGGCCGAGATCCTCGAGGGTTCGCCCAGGCGGCGCATCACCGAGTTCGCCCGCGATCGCGAGGCCCGGCTGGTCGTCGTCGGCTCGCGCAGGCGCAAGCTTGGGCCGAGCGTCTCGACCGCCGTCGTGCGCACGGCGGGCCCGCCGGTGGTCGTCGCCCGCGATTCCGAGCGGCTCGCGGTGGCGTGGAAGGGGACGTGACGCTGACGCTCAGAAACCGAGCTGGGCCATCAGGTTCGACCAGACCTCACTGCGCGTGGGAAACGCGGGCACGGCGTGGGCCAGACGCTCGAGCGGCACCTCTCCCACGACGGCGATCGTGGCGGCCTGGAGGAAGTCCGCCACCTCGGAGCCCGTGATCGTGGCGCCGACCACCACTCGCCGGTCGTCGTCGACCACGAGGCGGGTGGTGCCGACGGCGTCGATGCCGTAGAAGTTGCCGCCCGCGTTGCCGGAGGTGGGCGCGTCCACCGCGTGCACGTTGAGGCCCGCGTCCAGAGCCGACTGAAGGGAGTGCCCGACCGCTGCCACCTGGGGGTCGGTGAAGAGCACCCGGGGAGACCGCGCTCCGTCGGCGGTGGCCGCTGCGGTCTTGCCGAGGATGTTGTCGGAAGCCACGCGCGCGTGGTACTTGCTGATGTGAGTGAGGAGAGCGCGGCCGTTGACATCGCCGATGGCGTAGAGCCAGTCGCCTTCGACCCCGGTCGCACGTAGCCGATCGTCCACGTCGATCCACTTGCCGGGCTCGAGCCCGACGGTCTCCAGTCCGAGGTCGTCGGTACGGGGGCGCCGCCCCACAGCAACGGCAAGCTCGTCGGCCGTGACCTCGGGCCCGTGGTCCAGCTCGATCGTGACCTCGCCGCCCGTTCTCTCCCGGCGCACGGCCACGGCCCTCGCGCCCAGCCGCAGCTCCACTCCGCGCTCGCGCAGCGCTGTCGCGACCTGCTCGGCTGCAAACGGCTCCTCGCACCCCAGGAGGCGGTCAGCCGCCTCGATCAACGTGACCTCCGAGCCCAACGTGCACCACGCCTGCGCCATCTCGGTACCGACCGCTCCGCCGCCCAGCATCGCCAGGCGGGAGGGTGCAACCTTGGCCGTCGTGAGCTCGCGGTTCGTCCACGCCTGGGCCTCGCGCAGGCCGTCGATCGGGGGCATCGCGGCACTCGTGCCCGTGGCCATGATCACGGCCTTGGCGGCGACCAGGACGTCGTCGCCGGCGCGCACGCGCCGCGTCCCGTCGAGCCGCCCCTGCCCGCGCACGAGCTCGATGCCCAACGCCTCGAACCCGGGGAGATAGGAGGAGTCCTCGAGGTGATGGTTGATCTCGTCGCGCCGAGCCAGGACCGCGGCCACGTCGAGCTTCCCGGCGGCGGCCTGGGCCGCGCCCGGGATCCGTCTGGCCTCGGTCAGCGCCTCTTCCGGCCGCAGGAGCGCCTTGGAGGGCATGCACGCATAGAAGACGCACTCGCCGCCCACCAGCTCGGGCTCCACGATCGCCACCGAGAGGTCGGCCTGCGCCAGCCGGCCGGCTGCTTCCCGGCCGGCCGTTCCGGACCCGAGCACGACGACGTCGAAACCGCGTTCGCTCATGCGTCCACGATCGCTGACGCGCGAGCGGTTCTCCATGGGTGGTCACCCCCATGTCGGGCGCTTCGGCGCACCACGAAGCCGTCTCCGCGCGGATCGGAGCTACCCTCGCGGCGTCCGCGATGAAGCGCTGGTACCTACCATCGATTGCGCCCTCATCTGAAAAGCGCGTAGCGCGCGAGCCGGGAGCCGATGCGCCACGCGTGCCGTCGGTCGGTCACCAGAACCCGCGTGTCCTGTTCTCGTCGCCCGAGTGCCGGGTGGTGGTGCTCGACCTTCGCAGCGGGGAGGAGATGGGCGATCATCACGTCCGCGAGCGCGCGGTCGTGGAGGTGATTTCCGGCAGCGTCTCGATCGAAGCTGCCGGGGAGACCGTGGAGTGCGAGGCGGGAACCCTGGTCGTCTTCGAGCCCGGCGAGCGCCATGCCCTGCGTGGCCTCGACGACGCGCGTCTGTTGCTCGTGCTCGCGCCCTGGCCGGCGTCCGGACACAATGCGGCGTCAGAGACGTCCCACGACCAGCGCCTGCCCGCGAACGCGACCGTCGGACCGATCGATTCGGTCTAGTCGTACGATCGGGCTTGCCGGCGACACAGATGAGGTCGAGACCCAATGGCGCCGACGCTGGGCGCCGACGATGCTCCGGACAAGGAGGTGCACGATGGAAGCTCTCGAGGCCTATACGTCCACGCTCACCGCGCTCAGCGCCGCGCTCCTGCTCGTCGCCGCCGGGCTCGCGAAGAAGCAGCTCGTCTGGAAGCGACCGAAGCCCGTCCCGGCGCGACGGCGCCGCCGGAGGCCTGGATGAGCTCCCGGCTCCAGCAGCTGTCGGCGCTCGGACAGAGCGTCTGGATCGACTTCCTCTCGCGTGAGCTGCTCGAATCGGGCGGGCTCGCGCGGGCGGTCGAACGCGACGCCGTCGTCGGCGTCACCTCGAACCCGACCATCTTCGCCAAGGCGCTGTCGGGGGGCGACGCCTACGACGAGCAGATCGCCGTCACCCACGGTGACGGGAAGAGCGTCTTCCTCGAGCTCGCGCTGCGCGACGTCGCCGACGCCTGCGAGGTCATGCGACCGGTCTGGGAGGACACCGAGGCCCGTGACGGCTACGTGTCGATCGAGGTCGACCCGCACTTGGCCGACGACGCCGAGGCGACGATCCGGGAGGCAACCCTGCTGCACGAGGCGATCGCGAAGCCGAACCTGCTCGTCAAGATCCCGGCCACCGACGCCGGCATCGCCGCGATCGAGGAGATGACCGCGCAGGGCTACTCGATCAACGTCACCTTGATCTTCTCGCTGACCCGGCACCGCCAGGTCGTCGAGGCGTACCTGAACGGGCTCGAGCGGCTCGTCGCGGCGGGCGGAGACCCGGGACGCGTCCACTCCGTCGCCAGCTTCTTCGTCTCCCGCGTCGACACCGAGGCCGACCGCCGCCTCGCGGCGCTGAACCGCGACGATCTCCGCGGTCGCCTTGGTATCGCCAACGCGAAGCTCGCCTATCAGCAGTACGAGCAGCTGTTCCAGGGCGCACGCTGGGACGCACTGGCCTCGCGGGGCGCGACGAGGCAGCGCTGCCTCTGGGCCTCGACGTCGGCGAAGGACCCGAGCTACCGCGACACCCTCTACGTCGAGGAGCTGATCGGCCGACAGACGATCTCGACCATGCCCGAGGAGACCATCCGCGCCTTCCAGGACCATGGAGTGGCGTCGGCGCGGCTGGAGGCCGACCTCGATCAGGCGCAGCATCTCTTCAACGAGCTGTACGCCGCCGGCGTCGACTATCACGACGTCGTCGCAACGCTCGAGCGCGAGGGAATCGAGAAGTTCATCGCTTCCGTGAACGAGCTCCTGAGCCGGATCGAGGACAAGCGCCATGACCTTGCGTCAGCGGCGTGACACGAGGATGATCGGGCGCTAGGTGCGCGCACAGGTCGCAGAGAAGCGCGAGGTCGCGAAGGGAACGCTCCTCGTCACGTTCGATCTGCTCGGGGGAGAGGTCGACTTCGTGCCCGGCCAGTACTTCTGGGTCACGCTCCTCGATCCACCCTACGAGGACGAGAAGGGACCTCGCCGCCACTTCTCCGTCGTGACCTCCCCGAACGAGCGCGGCATGCTGGGCCTCTGCACGCGCCTGCGCGACAGCGCCTTCAAGCGCTCCCTGGCCGAGCTGCCGATCGGAGCCGAGGTCGAGGTCGAGGATCCGAAGGGCAGGTTCCTGCTGCCCGAGGACACGGAGCGGCGATACGTGTTCGTCGCCGGCGGGATCGGGATCACGGTCTTCCGCTGCATGCTCCGGTACATCGCCGAGCAGCGGCTCGGCCACCACGTGACGCTCGTCTACTCGAACCGCGACCGCGAGTCCGCCGCCTTCCTCGACGAGCTGCTCGAGCTCGAGCAGCTCCCGAACATCGAGCTCGTCCTCACGATGACGGACGCCCCCGCCTGGACCGGGGAGACGAGGCGCATCGGCGCGGACCTCTTGCGCGACCATCTCGGCGGCGAGCTCGCGTCGTTCGACTATCTCGTCGCCGGCCCGCCCGCGATGGTCGACGGCGTCGTCGAGACGCTCCAAACCGCCGGCGTGCCTGCGGAGCAGGTTCGGCCCGACCGCTTCAGCGGCTACTAGAGGCTTTGCGTTGGAAGGAGACGAGATGAACCGGCCGGCCACCGTGACGGATCTCGCGACGTTCGGAACGCAAGAGCTCGCGGGCTTCGACGTGAGCGGCAAGGAGATCGCGATCGCCCGCGTCGGCGATGCCTTCTACGCGTTCGGGGACACCTGCACGCACCAGGGCTGCTCGCTCTCGGACGGACGGCTCGAGGCGACGACCGTCACGTGCCCCTGCCACGGCAGCCAGTTCGACGTCACGACCGGCGAGGTCGTCCGGGGGCCGGCCCGCGAGCCCGTGGCGAGCTACCCCGTCCGGCTCGAGGGACACGCGCTCCAGGTCGAGGTCTGACCGCTCCGCCCGGCTGAGTTAGAGTCCGCCCGTGGTCGTCGCGCACGCGATCGGCCAGGTTAGCGGCGACCTGAGGGGAATCCACGTGCTGTTCGTCGGGCCGCACGCGTGGATCTACGCGCCCGGCGGTTGGGTGGTCGAGCGGCGGCTCTGGCAGCGCCCTGACGGGCGGACGGAGTGCGCCAACCTCCGCGACGCGCTGCTCGCCGAGCTCCGGCGCGAGCGGGAGGTCGACACGCCGATCGGCGTTGCGACGCTCCGCAACGGCACCTGGGTCCACCCGGCGAGCGGCACGCCGGGCACTGCGGAGGTGCTGACCGTCGACCTGGATGAGCCGACGTCGCTGGCGATCGTTGCGATGCCGGGGCCGAACTGGACTGCCTACGGCGCCCGGGGCGGGAAAGTCGTCGCGGCGGCCCCGGCGCAGACCGCAGCCGGACAGGTGCTGCTCAGCGCGCCCGGGATCGACCGGATCGTCGTCCACGCCCAACACGCCGACTCGTGGCGGGTCTGCACGATCGCGGATCCGGCGGTGGGCCTGGGCTGGACGGAGATCGCGCGGCTACAGCTGCCGCTCCGCGAGCTGGACGGCTCGCTCGCGAACGGGGACGACGAATGGGAGCTCGCCCGGAGCCGCCTCGTCCCCGGCGACGACCTCGACCAGGCGACGTTCGCCGAACTCGCCGACGCGCTCCGCCCGCTGGCTGTCGACGGCGAAGAGCGGCCGATCGATCGCTCGATCCGGCCGGACCCGGACAGCCCGGACACGATTCTCGGCGCGCTCGACCCGCTTCGGCTCGCGGTGCTCGACCCGCAGATCCGCCGAGCGCTCGGCCTCGCGCATTTCGACGACGACCCCGCGCTCCAGCTCGGCCAGACGTACCAGTATCGGGTCAGCGCGAAGCTCCCGCCGGACGCGGCAACGCCGAGGGCCGGGTTTCACAACGTCCCGGTCGGCACGCAGGTGCCGGCCGGATTCTTCCTCGGCGACGTGCACGTGCGCCTCGCCCAGCCGTCTCACGTCGAGCTTCTGCCGACCGGCGCGGCCGGGGAGATCGTCGTCGGCCGCCGCGCAATCTCGATCCATGGCCGCGAGCATCCGCACTGGCTCCTGCCCGACCTGCTCGACGCGGCCGCGGTCCTCGACTTCGCGACGCCCCGGGGCGCGATCGTGCTCGAGACCGCGGACGCGGACCTGCGCTACGAGGCCTTCGACGCGGACGGCGGCGCGGCGGGCGCGGGTGACGTTCCCGGAGCCGGCGACGCGACGCTGACGTTCTCGGCCCCGGCCACCCGTGTCGTCCTCTACGGCAAGGGTCGCTGGCTCGGGCTCAGAGAGCCGGCGGCTGCGGGCGACGTCCTGTTCTGGGACACCACCGGGCCGGTCGTGTTCGCCGAGCCGCCGCCCCCGCCGACACCGCTGTCGATCGCGGCGTCGGTCGCCGGGCTGACCGCGTCGACGACGAACGGCCCACGCCCGCGCAGCCAGCTCGGCTTCGACGTGACCTGGCGACCGGCGCTCGCCTTCGGCGCGAACGCGTGGCCGCCGGACGCGGACGCCGCGCCGCCGTTCGAGGCGACGCGCTTCGAGCTCGAGCACGAGGTGCTCGGCGAGGGATTCGGGCCGGTCTTCGGCGAGCGCGGGTTCGCGTTCGGCGACCGCGGCGGCAAGCCGCGCGACCCGCTCGTGCCCGGCGCCGACGTCATGCAGGTCTTCCCCGAGCAGCCGCCGCCGCCCGCGGGCGCCGCGCAGGACTTCACGAGCCGCGACCACTTCCTCCGCGACCCGGAGGCTCCGCCGCCGCAGCCGGGGACGGAACATCGCTACCGCGTCCGCGCGCTCGACGAGATCGGGCGCGCGAGCGGCTGGGCGACGAGCGCCGCGACGCTGCTCGAGAAGCGCTTCCCGCCGCCCTCGCCCGTCGGGCCGCCGGCCGACGGCGACGGCGCACGCGTGGCGGGCGTCCGCGCCCGCGTGCTCGTCCGCGACGCGCCCGACCTGACGGACGACGACCGCGCCCTGCTCGACGAGAACGCCAGCACGAGCGCGATCGTCCTCACCTGGGCGTGGCTCGCCGAGCAGCGCGAGCTCGATCCGTGGGCGACAGAGTTCCGCGTCTATGCGAGCAGCGGCGGCGTCGGGCCGGTGCCCGGCAGCCTGACGGCCGTGACGCCGGTCGGCGGCGGCCGCTTCACCGTCGACCTCGCGCTCGCTCGCGCCGTGCCCACGGACGCGGCCCGCGGCAGCTATCTACCGGCGGGCGGCGAGTACCGCATCCTCGGGCACGGAGCCGGCAGCACGGTGCAGGCGACGGTCGAGACGCTCGTCCCCGCCGAGGACGGCACCTTCCCTGCGCCGGCCGTCGGCTCGACCGTCCTCCCCGTTCCCCCAGCGGCGGCCCAGAGCCGCCCGGAGACGTGGGACCAACGGCTCGAGGTCGTGCCGATCACGAACGACGAGGTCTACGAGCTGGTCCTGCTCGACCTCCTCCAACCGAGCGAGACGTCGCCGCGGGAGGCGGTCTGGGTCGGCGTGAGCGCCGCCGACGCGGAGCCGTACGTACCCGACTCCTTTCCCGGCGGAAACCGGCCGGGGAACGAGAGCCCGCTCGCCGCGGTGCGTTGCGAGGCGCGCTACCAGGGCCGGCCGGAGCTCGACGCGCCGCCGCCGATCGGCGACGTGCCGGCCGTGACGACGGCGCGCGCAAGCGCTGCCGGGGTAGAGCACGACGTCGACGTGCTGCCGTACCTGGCCGGCACGAGCCTGGCTGCGGGCGAGCTCGTCCGCGTCGAGCACCTCTCGGACGGCGACCTGCTCGCAGCGTTGCGAGCCGACGGGAGCGACGTCGTCGCGGTGCCGCCACCGTCTGCCCCGGCAGGTGCGGACGAAGAGCCGATCGCCGTCCCGAATTCCGGCGACCGCGCCGAGATCATCGCGACCCTCGGGGAAGACCCTCTCGCCCTCGCCGATCGCTATGTCGTCTTCCTCGCCGCGCGTCACCCGTACGCGGACTGGCTGTTCGCGCCGGTTGCGCCCGCCACCTACGCGCTCGGGCAGCCCGTTCGCTTCTCGTTCGAACCGGGCGCCGCCCGGCACGTGGTGCGGGTCCGCCGCGTCGACGCCGCGGGCCACAGCTCGGCGGGCGCGGCGACCTGCGCCGTGATCCTGCGCGTCCCGGCCGTCGCGCCGCCCGCACCGCCCGACTATCTCGGCGCCGAGTGGACGACCACGCCGGACGGGCTGCGGGTCGAGCTGCGTGCCGGCGTCCCCGACGAGCGAGCGTCGCACCTTCTTCTCTGGGTCGCCTCGCTCGATCCGCGCGGCGCGCAGCTGGCGACGGTCGGCAGCCGGCGCGAGCTGCCCGGCTTCGGCGTGCGATTGCGCACCGCCGACGGCTCGAGCCTCGAGCCCGCGGTCGTCGAGCTCGACCCGGCGACGCGCGAGGTCATCGTCCTCGCGGAGGCGGCGACAGGCCCGCACTTCGCCTGGCTGGCGGCGGTCGACCGAGACGGCGTCCCCTCCCGCGTCGCCGGTGCGTTCCGCCTACCGGCGAGGCCTGCCTGATGGCGACCTTCGTCCCGCCGATCGACGACGTCGCGAACGTCACCGTCGCCAGGCCGGCGCGGACCGTGCTCGACGAGAGCGGCCACCGCGCGGTCCTGCTTTCCGAGCTCACCGGGACGGTGCAGCTCGTCGCGCCGATCAGGTCCTATGCGAAGCCGGTCGGGGTCGGGAGCGACTTCCTCCTCGCGCTCAGTCCGTTGCCGTCGGCCGTCCAGGCGGCGGGCGCCTTCCGGAAACTCGCCGAGCGGGGCGCCACCGCCCCAACCTTCTACTTCGGCGGGCCGGGGATCGACGCGTCGACGGTGAGCGGAACGGTCGCGGCAGGCGACCTCGTCACTTCCGGGACGACGGTCCTTCTCGGCGCGACGCTCGGCCCATGCGCGCTCGCGCCGCGTGAGTGGGCGCGCGTCCTCCGCGACGCGATGGCCGCCGCCGGCGAGACCGACCTGAGCGCCTGGGACAGCTTCGCCGCCGCCCTCGGCAGCGGCCCGGCCCTCTACGTCCTCCGCCACACCGGTCAGCCCCCGGCGCAGGGGGAGATGCTGTTCGACGTCGAGCTGAACGGCAACGCGAGCGTCGCCACGATCGACGAAGAGGGCGACGTGTCCGCGGCCGCGGCTGTCGACGTCTTCGCGCCCGGAGCCCGGATCCGGCTGCGCACGCCGACCGGCGGTGTCCCGTACCACAGCGCCTACGACTCCGACGTCCGCTCCTCCGCGCAGCCGGACGCCGACGACGACGACCGCTGGTTCGCGCCGTCCGACTTCCCCGGCGACGTCGGCACGATCCTCTGCACCGACCTGAACGGCTGGTTCGGCGAGCGCCCGGCCGGGATCCCGCTCCCGCGCTGGCACACCGGCAACCGCGTCGAGCCGCTGCTCGACGGGATCGAGACCTTCGCGCGGATGTGGGACGACCTTCAGATGCTGCTCGCCGACGGCGCGCCCACCGCTGCGGGCGACGAGACCCCGCTCGGCCTCTGGATGACGGGCCTCATCCACCACGACTTCGAGCTCGTTCCGGGAGTCGAGGCGTCGAAGACCGTCGACCTGCTCAAGAGGCTGCACGGGGACGGCTTCCAGGTGCGCGTCCTCACTGCGAAGGGGTTCCAGTTCGAGATCCCCGAGTCGGAGCTCGAGCTGCGCATGCTCATGATCGCGCTGTTCCTGATCACGTCGGGGGTCGGGCTCGGCAGCGAGACGCTCGAGGCGCTCGGGATGGGGCTCTCCGATGAGGCGTGGATACGGTTGACGATCGCCGCCCTCGTCGTCGCGGTCGCGACGAGCCCGCTGTTCGTCGATCTGATCGCCGGGAAGCTCGACTTCAGCAAGGACTTCATCGACGCGCTCGACGAGATCACGCCGCGGATCGCGCTCTGGTCGCGGTATCCGGCGCGCTTTTCGGACAACCCCGCCGCGGGCTACCCGGCGGATGTGATCGAGGAGCTGGTCAAGGTCGAGCGCACGGGTTGGCATCACATGAAGATCCAGGTGCTCGCGCTCCCACAGGCGGGCGAGACCGCGCCGCTCTATGTCGCCTACCTCGGCGGCATCGACCTGAACAAGAATCGGATCGACTCCTGGGCGCACCGCTGGCCGCCGAACTACCACGACGTCCACGCGCGGGTGATCGGGCCGGCGGCCGCGGACGTCTTCCAGATGTTCTACGAGCGCTGGGAGGACGAGCTCCACCGACGGCCGGCCGAGGAGGGGGAAGCCGCGGAGAACACGTGCCCGCGGTACAACCCGCGGCCCGGGCTGGACCCGCCTCACAGGGCGACCGCCTCGCTCACGCAGATCGCAGCGGACAAGGGCGACCACATCGTCCAGATCGCGCGCACGCTGTACCGCCCGGCGCCGGCCAACGCGAGCGAGGGGTTCTGGTACGCGCCGCAGGGCGAAGCGTCCGTCCACGACTCGATCCTGCGCGCGATCCACTCCGCGCGCGAGTACATCTACATCGAGGACCAGTACATGACGCCTGCCGACAGCGACGGCCAGGGCGACGAGATCTTCGAAGCGCTGAAGGAAGCCGCGACGCGCTGCAAGGCGCTGATCCTCGTCTTCTCGCACGGCACGAACGAGCAGATGTTCGGGCGCGAGCGCCGGAACGCGCAGTTCGCAAGCCTGCAGACGAGCTGGGGACAGCAGCCGGGGCGCCTCTTCCTGCCGCTGATCCACTCGCGCCAGCTGCTCGGCCCGTCGGATCGGATCTCGGCCCGCGGCCGCACGGTCCTGAAGGACCAGATCGCCGCGAGCGCGACGCAGGTCCGCGTCGTGGACGGGATCCGAGTGCCACCGGCGCCGTGCTGGGCGTGGATCGAGGGCGAGCTCATGCTCGTGCGCGACTTCGACGTCGACACGGGGAACGGGGAGGCGGTGCTCCTCGTCGAGCGCGTCCCCGACGCCCACCTCGACGGGTCGGCGCGCGCGCACGAGGCGGGCGCGCCGGTCACGTTCACGAACCTCGACGACGTCTTCATCCACGCGAAGATCGTCCTGATCGACGACGTCTACGCGTCGATCGGCTCGGCGAACATGAACCGCCGCGCGATGTTCCATGACGGCGAGCTCAACGCGATGGTCGTTCCGGGCCGGCTGCGCGCCGCCGTCGACAACCCGGTCCGCTCGCTGCGCTGCCGCGTCTGGGCCGACCACCTCGGGATCCCACCGCAGCTCGCGGAGAGCGAGCTCGCCGACCCGCTCGCGGCCCTGCCGCTCCTGATGCGGCCCGTCGCCGCCGGGAACCCACTCTCTCGCTTCGATCTCCTCGACGACATGTGGGCGGACGGGTTCGCGGTCGACCTGACGGCAGCGACCGCCGCCCTGCAGACGGTCTTCTCGGGCCTCGGCCAGGTCGGGGGACACGTCGTCAAGGAGGCGATCTGGCGAACGCTCGTCGACCCGACCACGTCCCTCGACCCGTTCCCCGACGCACCGCCTTTCGGCTGATGGCTGCGCAGAAGACAACGCTCTTCGACCTGGCCGGCGTGACCGACGCGGCGGAGCTCGCGCCGCAGTGGCCGGCCGACCTCCGCTGGGAGCACGGGGACTACGACGAGGCTGGAGCCGCCGCGCTGCTCGCGCACCTCCAGGCCGTGATCGAGCTCCGCAACGTCGTGTCCGCGGTGGCGGCGACCTCGCCCTCGCCGCGCGCACAGAGCAGCGAGCCCGCCGTCTCGATCAGCGCCGACGTCCACGTCAACCTCGCGAACGCGGGTGCCGACGCGCTCGGGGTCGTGCACCGGCGGCTGCCCGACTTCGTCTTGCGCCTCGTGAGCACGGACGGGAACACGCCGGCGCGCCTTTCGTGGACGCGCTTTGCGAGCGACGAGCCCGGGTCAGAGCTCGTCCTGGCCGGGCTGCCAGTCCAGATCGAGCCACCGGCCGACCTCCTGTCGTCGGCCGACGAGGATGCGCTCGAGGTCCCGTTCGACAACACGCGCCCCGACTCATTCGGCGCCCGGATCCAGCCGCTCGACGTCGCGGTCGAGAGAACGTGGCTGAAGTGCTTCGTGACCCTGCGCCTGACGCGGCACGGCGAGGTACTGATCCAGCCGACGGTGCCGATCTCGCTCGGCCGCTGCAACTTCATGGGGCTCCCGAGCCGCGCCGTACACGACCTCGGGCTGTTCCCGGACGTCGCGTTGCAGGCGCCCGCCCACGTCCGCGAGCTGCCGATCGGGTGGGCGGAGAGCGAGCAGAAGCTGAGCCTGTTTGCGGAGCGCGTCGGCAGCGACCGAGGGCTCATTACCGTGAGGACGATCGAGCTCGACCGCGACGCGCCCGCGGTTCGCGACGTCTACGACTTCTTCAAGACCGAGCAGCCGGAGCGGATCTCGCCGGACCTCGAGATCCCGATCGAAGACGTCGCGCTCGCGTTCGACGCCGAGGCCGGCTTCCCACTGCCCGCGTATCCCGTCTTCGGGCAGATCGGCGTCCGGCGGGCCGTCCACGACGATACGGCGAACGCGGAGCCATTCGACCACACGCTCGCGCCCGTCCGGCTCTCCATCAAGGACCGGATCTTCGTCTTCATCCACCGGTGCCTGGTGGCGTGGCGGGACCTGCCGCGGTTCAACGTCGACCTTGCGATCACGCGGACTGCGGTGGTGCCGGAGGTGCGGGCGGTCACCGTGAACTTCACCGAGGACTACACGCTCACTCTCGGCTACGTCTGGGCCGAGCCGCAGCAGTTCTTCAAGGTCGGCGACACGTTCATGTCGTTCCTCGCGTTTCGCGGCGGCGTCCACCTGAAGAAGGTCAAGGAGAACGAGGGGGAGTCGCCGAAGAAGTTCCTCGACTGGTTCGACGCGGTGTTCGACCTCGCGCTCGTCGGCAGCGAGCAGTCGAGCGGCGAGAAGATCTCGTTCCGGACGCGCAGCGGCGGGCGGCTCGACCTCGTGCTCCGCGACGTCGGCTGGAAGGACGGCAAGCCGAGCGTGTCCGTCTGGGCACCGGAAGGCATCTCGCTCGCGGTGCTCGGCGCACGTGGATTCCACATCGACGAGATCGGCGTCGCGACGACGACGCACGGCGCGACCTACTTCAAGCTGAGCGCCCACTACCAGGTCGGAGGCGAGCGCAAGGTGTCGGGGCCTGCGGACGAGCAGCAGCATCCGCCTGGGAACGGGATCTGGCTGCGAGGCCTCCGGCTGCGCGTGGCGGAGCCGGAAGACGCGGAGACGCCGGCGGTGGCGATCGACGGCATCGCGATCGCCCTGGAGATGTTCGGCGCGCACATCGAGGGCGGCGGCTGGATGACGGACGAGATCGTCGGCGGCAACCGCCTGCGCGAGCTCGGCTTCGGCGTCCGCATCTTCAAGAAGGCGGGCGCGACGGAGTACGCGTTCGGCGCAACGCTCGTCAAGGGCTCGCTCGAGAGCGCGGAGCGCACGATCGAGTACTTCCTCGCCGGCCTGACGGTCGGGCCCATCCCGATCGGCAGCTTCACGCTCAAGAAGGGGAGCGCGTTGCTCGCCAAGAACTTCGTGCCGCGCCTACCGGCGCCGAGCGGCGTCGAGCAGAACCTGCGCCTGTTCAACTGGTACCGCCAGCAGCCCGAGGGGCTCGAGCTGCCGCCGGGCCGCGTCCTCGGCGCGTGGGAGCCTCAACCGGACAGCTGGACGTTCGGCATCGGCCTGCGCATCGGGCTCGGCAACACGAGCGTCGTCAAGCTCGACGCGTTCGGGCTGTGGCTGCAGGTCGGCGAGCAGTGGTCGCTCCTGATCGGCGTGGAGCTTCGCTTCATGAAGGCCGAGGAGCCGATCGGTTGGCTGGCCGTCGAGTACGACGACGGCAGTGGCCGCTGGGGCGCGACCGGCGGGCTCGCGATCGGGCTCGACGTCCTGCTCGACAAGGAGCTGCCGCAGGTGGCGGAGGTGACCGGCTCCGCGTACCTGTCGAACGAGCCGCGCACGATCGCGATCGGCCACATCGAGGACGTCGACTCGTGGCTCCAGTTCAAGGTCGAGTACGAGCGCTTCGACCTGCTCCTACGGGTCGGCTTCTGCTTCTACGACTACGCCGGCGACCCGCCCATCAACGCGTACGGGTTCGTCGTCACGGGTCGGGGCGCCTTCGGCATCCCGCGCCTGACCGAGGCGAAGTTCCTGCTCGAGGTCTCGGTCATGCTCGGCAGCTTCTCGAGCGACGGGCGCTCCGCGGGCATTCGAGCGCACGTCGAGGCTGCTCTGCGGATCAAGGTCTGGCGGTTGCGCTTCGGACTGCGTGCGCGCATCGAGATCGAGCACATCCGCCCCCATCCCGACTGTGGTACGGCGACGCTCGACTTCACGATCGAGACGCCGTGGTGGCTGCCGGACCTCCACATCAGCCACACGTGGAAGTTCGGCGGCGACCCGGAGCTCGAGGCTGCCGACGTCTGCGCGTTGGCGCTGAACGGCGCGCAAGCGCTTGGTCTTGCGGGTGGGACGGCCGTCGATCTCGCCCTACCGCTGCCGGCGGGCGCCGACGATCCCGCGCGACCGTACTCCCTGGCGCAGCTCGCCCTGCTCGGCCCGCCCGCGCCCGACGACGCCGCGTTCGCAGCGCTCACGCCCGTCGGCGTGGAGAGCGTGATCGCGCTCGACTTCGCCGCCACCGTCACGGACGGCCTGGGCACGGGCGAGACGACGCCACTCGGGGCGAGCCGGCAGGAGAACGGCGAGCTGTACGCGGACTACGAGGTCGTCGAGATCGGCGTGCGGCGGCGGCCGCGGTTCGGTCTGGGCGCGGGTGCGTGGACGACGCTCGTCGCGCCGGAGGACACCTCGACCGCGGACGTCGATCCGGTCAACGACACCGTCGCGGAGCTCGTCGCGAAGTTCACGTCCGAGCTCAGCTTCCGCTGGGACCGCGACCTCGTGCGCGCCGGGAAGCTCGACGCGCGGCGGCTGCTCGTCAACGCCGCGACGCCGTTCTCGCTCACGTCGGCGAACCCGATCGCGGACGACGCACTGATCCGCGATCCGCTCGCCACCTGCTGCGACAAGCGTCCACCGCCGCCGTGGGTGAGGCTCGACTTCGAGTCGGAGGAGGTCGGCCGGCGGCTCCCGTTCGTGACGCCGTTCCCCGGCGGCCGTGCCCACGTCCGCTGGCACGGTCTTCGGCCGCCCGTGGTCGTCGCGGACGGGTTTTCGCGGCGCGCGCGGATCCCGCTGACCGGCCGCGCGGGGACGACGTTGGCGACGATCCGTTTCGACCGTCCTGCGGCGCGCGCGTCCGTGCGGTTCCTCTGGTCGAGCCCGGCACCCGTCGTCGTGCGGCTCGAGCTTCACCGCGGGCTGGAGGTCGCTCTCGTGCGTGACCTCGTCCTGCACACGCAGCAGGAGGAGGTCGTGAACATCGCGGACGGTGCGGGCGGCGACCAGCTCGTGATCCGGCTGATCGGGCCGAGCGGGCCGGTGCCGCTGCCGACGCTCTACATCGACACGCTCGCGTACATGGGGACGGCGAACCTGACGGCGTGGCTGCTCGGGCTCGTGCGCTGCGAGCGTGGCGGCACCCTCGCGTCGGGCACGCTCGCGTGGCTGCCGAACCACGACTACGAGGTTGCGGTCACGTGCCGGACGACGGTCGGGCACGACCGCGTCGGCGAAGCATCGCTCCCAGTGCGGCAGACGGCGCTCTTCCGGACGAAGGGCTGGCCAGGCCTGAACGAGCCCGCGTCGCCCGGCGGCGACCTTGCGCCGTTCGTCGAGGCGAGCTACCCGCGCGCGCCGGAGCGTCTGCTCTACCGGGACGAGCCGATCCTGCTCGCGATGAACGAGCGCTTCTCGCCGCTCGCGCCGGCCGTGGACGCGCCGCCGACGGCGCCGCCGGAGCGGCGCCAGCTCCTCGAGTGGTCGCTGCTCGTCGACGAGATCGGGTCGGGGAACCGCGGGGCGATCGCGACGTACTCGAGCCCGGACTGGATCAGCGAGAACCGCCAGCAGCCCGGGCCGCCGGGGCCGTTGGGCGCGCGGCTCGACGCGGTGCTCTCGCACGTGCGGGAAGCGAGGAGCGTCGACCCGCGGATGACAAGGCTCGATGCGATCAACCGCAGCCCCGCGAACTGTCAACCTCACGACCCGACGCTGCACACGTCTCGGGTGTTCGCGTGCGAGGCGCCGGAGGACGGCTGGGCGCACAGCGCGTATCGGGCCCGTGTCGTGCAGCGCGGCGGGCCATACGCGACGCGAACGGCGTTCGAGCCCGAGGATCTGACCGCGTTGACGATGCTCGGTGGCTCGTGGACGGTCGAGGAGGGCGTGTTGGTCGCGCCGGAGGCCGACGAGGCGTGGGCGCTGCTCGGCGATCCGAGCTGGGTGCACGTGCATGTGGTGGCCGAGATCGATCCGATGGGCGCCGCGGCCGGCCTCGCCGCCGCTGTCGGTGGGACTGGCGACGCGATCGTCGCGCTCGTCGACTCGGCGGGGCTGCGCCTGGAGCGGCGGCGCGGCGGTGCGACCGAGGCGGCGGGGAGCGCGGCCGTCACGGTGGCCGGCCCGGTGACGCTCGAGCTGATCGCGTACGACGACGCGGTCGTTGCACGCTGCGGCGACGCCGAGCTGCGGGCGGAGCGACGCGACCAGCGCGAGGGGCGGGTCGCGGTCGTCGGCGGGACGGGAGTCCGCGTGTCACGGCTCGCGGTCGAGCCGGTCCAGGCGTACGTGATCGACGTCATGACCTCGCGCTGGCGAACCTTCGACACGCACGTCGCGGCCTACCGCGACAGCGCGCCGCTCGAGCTGGGCGCGACGGGCGCCGAGCTCGCCGCCTGGCTCGCGTCCGAGTGGGACGCGATTGCGGCGGCGATGGCGCCGGACGCGGATCCACGCACGCGCGGCACCGTCTTCCGGAGCGCGATCGAGACGCTCGGGATCGCGGCGGCCGAGAGCCCGCGCGACCCCGTCTTGACGCGTCTCGTCGCAGGCGGCGCGAGCGTCGCGCTCCTGCTCGAGGGCCCCGAGCCGCTGCCGTTCTCGGTCGACGTCACCGCCGCGCTGCTACGCCGACCGAAGCGACCGTTCCCGCACCCCCATTTCCCCTTCGACGACCTCGTGGTGCTCGATCCGGGAGGCGGCTCGCCGCCGCCACCGCCGCCGCCGCGGCAGCCGGGCCGGTTCCCGCTCGGTCCGCGCCCTACCGTCGTCACGACCGACCTCGACACGTTGCCGCCGCCGATCGAGCCGCCCCCATGGACGGAGGTCACGACGATCGTGCTCACCGACGACGAGGAGCGCCGCGCGCTGATCCTGCCTGTCGAGCCGGGCAGCCGCACACCGCTGCCGCTTCCGGGGCCGGAGGTCCGGCTCCGCCTTAACCTCGACCGCGAGCGCTATCGCTCCGAGGCGCCCGACCCGACCGCGCGTGCGCAGGCCACCGTCACGCGCGCCGTCGCCTGGTGACGCCAAGCCGACGCCCGGACTCGAACCGGGGACCCCTTCATTACGAGGGAAAGCGGAGACGGCAACGAGGGTCCCTCGGAGGGCGGTGAAGGGCGACAAAGTCCTGCAGGCTGCCCGCATTGTGGAGGACTCCTCGACCCTGACGAGGACCCGCGATTACAAGCTGGTGTACGTCCTGAGTACGTTCGAGTAGACGACGACCCACGTAGTCAGCGCGGGCCGTCGAACGAAGCTCCGACTCCGCCTGTGGTGCCAGGCGATGAGCCGGCCGGCTGAGTCTAAGCCGCCGGCGGGTCGTTGCTCGTCGGCTTGGCGCTGCCGGAAGTGGACGTGCTCGCACTGCGGACCGATCCGTGCCGGCGACGAGTTCCGCAAGTTCAAGGGCAACCTGACGGCCTACGGCGGGCGAATCATGCTCGTCGCCGTCACGGCCCCCGGCGCGGACGTTCTCCCGTGGGAGGGCGATCTGGTTGAGCGTCGAGCCGCGTGGGCGTGGAACAGGACCGCATCGAGGCGGTTTGCTCGCCTGCTCAAGGCGGCGCAGGTCGTCGGGGATCGACATGTCCGCCGGCGCGGCTGGCGTGGGCAGTTCCCTCGAATCGTGGCAAGGGCGTGGGCGCCGCAGAAGCGTGGCGTGTGGCATGTGCACCTGGCGCTGCCGGCTGAGAGCGAGATCGAGCGCGTGTGGTCGCGGACCGTCGTCCAGTTCATTTACGCGGCCCAGCGGCGCGAGGCGACGCTTCCGGCGGCTGAACGTCAGACGCTCCTCGAGCTTGAGTACCGCTTCGGCATCGTCACGCGTGGGTTCTACGGCTGGGGCTTCGTCGATCGGAAGGCGGCTCGTCGGCTCGGGCATGTTCGCGGCGAGCTCGGCGCACTGCGCGCGGCGAAGTACCTGGCGGCGAACGTCGCTCGTTACCTGGGCGACAACGTCGTCGGGGGCGCGAGCGGCCAGGCGCTACCGGGCCGGTCAGTGCGGTCCCATGTGTCTGTGCGGTTGACGCGGACGACCGGCGTGACGTTGCGGAATCTGCGGCGGGTCAGGTTCCTTCACGTGTGCCTGAGGCAGGGCCTTGCGCTGCCAGAGTGGCCCGATGAGCTCCTGGAAGTGGTCTGGCGCCTCTTGACGGCCGGCGAAGCCGTAGCGGTACGAGGTCCATGAAGGCGGCGCGGCGCCGCCGCCCGGCGGCAGCCGGTCGACGGTGCGCCGCCTCCAGACCTGGCTCAGTCGCTGCTGTACCGGGTCCGCTTTTGCACTGACGCGGCCGTTCGTCTTGGCGGAGGCTGACGCCGTCGACGCGGATCCACTCGCCGTGGCGGTCTGCCTCACCTTCGTCGGCGAGCGGGGCGTGAGACGGTTGGGGAACCCGCTCGCCCTGATGTGCGGCGGGCTCCCCCCGTCTGATCCGGTCAGTCGCGGTCGCGGTGTGCGCTACCGGACTTCGCCAGCCCGCGGCTGAGCATGTACCCGATCGCCACTGCGGCGACGAGCGTCCATGCGCGCGGAGCGTCGAAGTTGTCGGCCTGCGCCGCGGCAATCAGGATCGCCGCAATCGAACCGACCATCGCGTAGAACTCCGTCGTCAGAAACGACGGCTTCGTCTCGTCACGCGTGACGCGCGACGTTTTCGGCGCGGTGACCACGCGGTCATCCGCCAGTGTGTCTCGTGTAGCCATTTGCTGTTGTCCCCTTCCGTCCTCGGTGTCGCAGGCTTGTGCCCGGGACTCATCGGCGCGAACCCGTGTATTCGGCCTGGGGTCGGTGTGGATCCACTCACACTCGAGCGCGGCCGCTTGGTGTTAGTTGGTGCCGAACTCGAACTCTGCGCAGTCGGGGCAGTAGACGGCGGTGCCTCCGTCGGCGGTTAGGTATGCCTTCCAGCCGACTCCAAGGTCGGACGTTGCTCCGCAGCCGATGCAGATGAGTCCGCGGCGGAAGTTGGAGAGTCGTATCCACGCCTGGTTGAACTCGACTTTGGCGCGGCGGAGGTCGTCCTCGTAATCGCCCATGTGGGGATGTTCCCGCATCGTCATGGGTTGAACCCGCTGGCTTGGGCAGCGGTGGCGGCCCTCCGTTTTTGGACGACGTGGTACTCGGGTTGAGTGGCGATGATCTGTTCGAGCTCGGCGACTGCGTGCCCGGGGATGACCGCGAACCAGGTGGGGTCGCTGCGGAGGTGTTCGTACTCGGACGGTGTGATCGTGATGGCCTGGAGGCAGGTCGGGTCGCCGCACTCGCAGACGATCTGCATCACCCCGGTGAATATCGAGAAGTCGTCGTTCAAACCGCGGATCCGCTCGTTGACCTCGCGGAGGAGGGCTTGGGTCAACTCGATTTGTTCCGCAGTCCTGTCCAAGGGTGCTCTGTGCGATGGTAGCGCCGGTCCTTTTTTTGGTTTGGGATGGGTTTGGTTCATGGGGGGACGGTGGTAGGAGGCGGTATCGACGGGTCGAGACAACAGCACCTCGCGATGCTTTCGATCCTCCACGCCGCGTGTGT
>JAICPI010000072.1 GCA_025929895.1 Thermoleophilia bacterium | reverse complement strand
TCCTCGCCGCCTGCGCCGAGCGCGAGCAGCGGCCGCAGCTCCGAGGCGAACGCGAGCGTCTCCCCGAGCTCGGCGACGTAGAGCGGCTTGATCCCGAAGCGGTCGCGCGCGAGCAGCAGCCGCCCACGCCGGTCGTCCCAGAGCGCGACCGCGAACATCCCGCGCAGCCGCTCGAGGAACGCGTCGCCGTGCTCCTCGTACAGGTGCGGCACGAGCTCGACGTCCCCCTCGCCGCGGAAGACGTGTCCCCGGGAGAGGAGCTCGGCCCGCAGCTCGCGGTAGTTGTAGAGCTCGCCGTTGACGATCGCGACGACGTCGCCGCGCTCGTTCGACACCGGCTGGTCGCCCGTCTCGAGGTCGATGATCGCGAGCCGCCGCATCGCGAGGCCCACACCGTCGCCGCTCCACCGGCCCTCGCCGTCGGGACCGCGGTGGCGGAGGAGGTCGATCGCGTCGAGCGCTGCGGGAGCGGGACGGCCGACGATGCCCAGGATCCCGCACACGCGCCGATCGTAGCCCGCCGGTTACGTTGTGACCGTGCCGCGCCTGTCCGCCGTCGTCGCGATCGGCCCGCAGCGCGAGCGGGGCCGGCGGTGCGTCGAGGCGCTGCTCGCGCAGGAGGATGCCGACCTCGAGGTGGTCGCGGTCGACATCGCGGCCGAGGGAACACCGCCGCTCGACCTCGCCGCGCCCAACCTCCGGACCCTGCGGAGGCCCGGAATCGCCTGGGGCGAGACACGGAGAACCGGGGTGCGGGCCTCGTCCGGCGAGATCGTGGCGTTCCTCGAGGAGCACACGGTCCCCGAGCCTGGGTGGGCCGCCGCGCTGATCCGCGCCTACGACGAGCCCTGGGACGCGGTCGGGTACGCCTTCACGAACGCGAACCCGGGCTCCTACCGCTCGGAGGCGAGCCTGATCGCGGACTACGGGCACTGGCGCCATCCTGCGCTCGGGGGCGTCTGCGGGTTCCTGCCCAGCAACAACGTCTCGTACCGCCGGTCGGTGCTCGACGGGATCGAGGACGAGCTCCGGACCGTCTACTCGCTCGACGTCAACCTGCACCAGCAGCTGGCGCACGAGGGTCGGACGCTCGCGATCGCCTCCGAGGCGCTAGTGGGGCACGAGAACCTCGTGCGCGTGCGCGACGTGATGTGGGCGAACCACGACTTCTGCCGCCTGATGGCCGCGAACCGCGTCCGGCGCGACGGCTGGACGAGACCGCGCCGGCTGCTCTACGCGCTGGCGGTCCCGCTCGGCGCGCCGCCGCTCAAGCTCGCGCGGCTGGCCCGCTCGCTGCCCGGACGGGGTCTCTGGCCCACCTTCGCGCGGAGCCTCCCCGTCGTGCTGGCCGTCTACGCGTGGTCGGCGGTCGGCGAGTCGCGCGGCTACCTCACCGCAACTGCGGACGACGGCGCGCTCCTGCATTGGGAGGTCGCGGCGGACCGCGCTACCCGCTGACCGTGCCGTTAGGATCGGGCCGCGTGGGCGAGGGCGCGAACGGCGGGCGGCCCGTCGGAACTGCGGTGCTCGGGGGCGGTCCCGCCGGACTGACCGGGGCGTACGTGCTCGCCTTGCGCGAGCGCCCGGCGACGGTCTTCGAGGCGGACGGTGTCGTCGGGGGCCTCGCGAAGACGGTCAAGTTCGGCGAGTACCGCTTCGATCTCGGCGGCCATCGCTTCTTCACGAAGCTGGCGCCGATCCAGCGGCTCTGGGAGGACCTGCTCGGCGAGGAGCTGCTCGTCCGGCCGCGACTCTCGCGGATCTACTTCGACGGGAAGTACTTCGACTACCCGCTGCGCGCGAAGGACGTCGTCGCCAGGCTGGGCGTGGTCGAGGCCGGGCTCTGCGCGGCGTCCTACGCCTGGCACCGGCTCACGCCGACGCCCACCCCGCACAGCTTCGAGGACTGGGTCACGGCTCGCTTCGGACGCCGGGTCTACGACACGTTCTTCCGCTCGTACACGGAGAAGGTCTGGGGGATCTCCGGCTCGGAGATCCGCGCGGAGTGGGCGGCTCAGCGGATCAAGAACTTCTCGCTCGGCAAGGCGATCGCTTCGATGATCGGCCTTCGCCGTGGCCAGGTGACGACGCTGATCGAGGAGTTCCACTACCCGCGGCTCGGGCCGGGGCAGATGTGGGAGGCGCTCGCCGACCGGCTCGGCGCAGGCGGCGTCGAGGTGCGGACGCACAGCCCGTGCACCGCGATCCGCCACCGGGGCCGCGCCGTCGAGAGCATCGTCGTGGGCCGGAACGGCAATCGGGAGGAGCACCCGGTCGAGGGCGTGCTCTCCTCGATTCCCCTCGACGATCTGATCGGCGTGCTCGAGCCGAAGCCGCCTGCGCAGGTGCTCGCCGCAGCGGGACGCCTGCGCTACCGGCAGCTCTGCCTGGTCGCGCTCGTGATCGACCAGGAGCAGCCGTTCCCCGACAACTGGATCTACCTGCACGACCCGGGCACGCGCGCCGGCCGCGTGCAGAACTTCGGCGCGTGGAGCGAGAGCATGGTCGCGCCCGGCACGACCTGCCTCGGCGTCGAGTACTTCTGCTTCGAGGGCGACGACATCTGGGAGATGCCCGAGGGCGAGGTGGTCGAGCTCGCGAAGAACGAGCTCGCTCGGATCGGGCTGCTCGACCCGGCGCGCGTCCTCGACGGCGTCAAGATCCTCGTCCCGCACGCGTACCCCATGTACGACTCCTACTACCGTGAGGCGCTGGCGATCATCCAGCCGTACGTCGACAGCTTCGAGAACCTCGCCACGTGCGGCCGGAACGGGTTGCACCGGTACAACAACCAGGATCACTCGATGTGGACGGCGATCCTCGCCGCGCTCAACCTCGCCGACGGCACGTCCCACGACGTCTGGTCGGTCAACACCGAGGAGCAGTACATCGAGGAAGGCGAGCTCGTCGACGGTCTCCTCGACCTCGACCTCACCCCCGCGCGCGCGCCGCAGCCGGTCTAGCCACGAGCGCAGCCGCCGCGCCGGCGATCCCCGCGAGGTGGTGCGCGGCGTGCAGGCCGACCCCGACGGTCGCCTCCAGCGGGCCGCGGCGTCGCAGCAGCAGCTCGTAGAACGCCGCGTTCAGCGCGACGAGGGCGAGGGCCGACCCCGCGGCGAGCAAGGGGCGGCGCAGCGCGACCGCGCCCACGCCCGTCGTGGCAGCGAGGGCGCTCGCGCGGTGGCGCCAGCCGAGGTTGAGCGCCGTCGAGCCGCCGGACTCGAGCAGGAGACGCGCCCACGGGTACGCGCGCCTCGTCGCGTCGACGCGCAGCATCTCGGCGAGCGTCCAGCGCTTGAGGTGCGTCCCCTGGATCGCGGGGTCGAGGCGCACGCGTCGGCCGGCGCGCGCGAGGCGCATGCCGAGCTCGACGTCCTCGACCGACGCGTGCGGGAAGCGCGCGGCGTCGAAGCCGCCGACGGCGTCGAACGCCTCGCGCCGGATCGCTCCGAGCCCGGCCCAGAAGGTCGACGCCTCCCCCGCTCCTTGTTGGTGCACGTGGTGGTGCAGGAGGTTCCGGAACGACGAGACGACGCCCGGAGCGGCCGGCTCGTCGTCGTACGAGCCGAAGACGGCGTCGAGGTCCGGGTCCTCGAGCGCGGCGCGGATGCGGACGAACGCATCTTCGTGCGGGACGACGTCGGCGTCGACGAAGACCAGCACGTCGCCTCGCGCGCCGGACGCGCCGCGGTTGCGCGCGGCGGCCGGGCCGGGCCCCGGCGCGGTCTCGACGGCGATCACCTCCTCCGGTGCGGCCGCCGCGGAGCGTATGCCGAAGAGACAACGGTCGAGGGTGGCCGGTCCGTCGGTCGCGGGCACGATCGCAGAGAGCGCGAGACGGTCGGTCACGGGACCGCCGCCGCCAGCAACGGAGGAGCGGCGAGGGCCACGACCGCCCACGCGGCGATCGCTGCGGTCCCGGTGACCACGTCCGATTTCGTCACCGGCGACGGAGTCGCACGCAGCGCGCACGCAACCGCTCCCAGCACGAAGAAATAGAACGGCGCTACCGCATACCAACCGGTCACGCCGAGGAAGTCGCTCACGGTCGGTGCGGACCCGTCCGCCGACGTGAGCCTGCGCAGCACCTCGCCGTCCCAGGCGTTGACCGGGTCGGTCGCCGTCATGGCGACCATCAGCACGATCGAGGCGGCCGCGAGCAGCCCGGTCGCGACCGGCGCGAGCCGGAGCGACACCGCGACGGGGAGCGCGAGGAACGGGATCATCGGGATCAGGTACCGGGTGCCCGCGGTTCCGCCGTGTGGGCCCCAGAAGCCCGAGTTGAAGGCGACGAAGAGCACGGCGACCGCGGCGACGACCAGCGCCTCCGCCCTGCGCCCGCGGCGGAAGACGACGATCGCCCCGACGACGCCGGCGGCCAGGATCGGCGCGACCTGGAAGAGACCCCAGTGGAAGAAGAGGAGCTCGACCGCGACGCCGGGGTCCGGGACGCCGACGCCGAAGAAGCGGTCGTCGCCGGCGCCGGGCATCGAGCCGGGCGAGAGCACGTCCGCCGACCCGTAGCTGAGCCGCGTCGGCGACCCGAACGCCCACCAGTCGTAGGCGAGGAGCGGCAGGAGCCCGGCGAGCAGTCCGCCAGCGTACGCGCCCGCGCGGGGGAGCCGCGGCGGCCGGGCGAGCGCGAGCGCGCCGAGGACGAGCGCGACGATCCCGGTCGGATACTCGGTCGTGACCGCCAGCCCGGCGAGCAGGCCGGCCGCGGCGACGTGCAGAGGCCGCGAGGGCCCGTCGCGCTCGTGCCAGAGCACGGCGAACGCCGCGAAGCCGAAGAGCGCCGACAGCGCGTGCGCGAGGAACACGGTCCCGTAAGGGAGCAGCAGCGTCCCGGCCCCGAGCGCGACGGCGGTCGCGGTCCCGAAGCCCGGCTCGAGCCGCTCGGCCAGCCGCGCGACCAGCAGCAGCAGGAGCATCGCCGGCAGGACCGTCCCCACGAGCCCGAGCGCCCAGAGCATGCGGGTGGGGTCGCCCGTCGTCCGGACGCCCGCGCGTTCGAGCACGACGTACGCGGGCAGCGTCGCGAGCGCGAGACCGGGCGCCTTGTTCGAGTAGACGTGACCGTCGACCTCGACGACGTCGTGCGTGACGACGTTGCCGATCTCGAGCCTCGTCTCGTCGATCCTCGGCGTCCCCTCCGCGAGCGCGCGCACGAGCGCGTAGTGCGCGTTCTGCCCGGCGCCCTCGCCCTGAGCGAACCAGGCGTACGCCCCCGCAAGGCACACGATGGCCATGACGCCTGCGAGGCGGCCCGCCACGAAGGGTGAGTATAGGTCCCTCGGCGATCGGAGCCGTGCGCCGCTCAGGAACGGACGCCGGCGCGCGCGCGCGAGAGCGAGGCGTGCACCGCATCCACGACCCGACCGGTCTCGTCGGCGCTCATCGCGGTCCAGAGCGGAAGGCGAACGAGGCGCTCGCCCGCCGCATCGGTGTTCCTCATCTCGCCCGCGATCCGTCCGTGACGGCGCCCACCGACCGAGCCGTGCAACGGCACGTAGTGGAAGACGGCCTGCACCCCGGACTCCTCGAGGTCGGCGATGAAGCGCTCGCGATCGACGGCCTCCCCGAGCAGGAGGTAGTACAGGTGGCCGTTGTGCGAGCAGGCGGACGGGACGATCGGCCGCCGCAGCAGCTCCCTCGACTCCAGCTCCCCGAACGCCTCGTGGTAGGCGTTCCAGATCCCGAGGCGTTTCTCCAGGATCTCGTCGCCGCGCTCGAGCTGCGCAGAGAGGATCGCGGCGTTGACGTCGCTGAGCGGGAACGAGGAGCCGACGTCGACCCAGCTGTACTTGTCGACCTGCCCGCGGGAGAACCTTCGCCTGTCGGTTCCCTTCTCGTGGACGATCTCCGCGCGCTCGACGAAGCGCTCGTCGTTGACGAGGAGCGCCCCGCCCTCTCCGCACATCACGTTCTTCGTCTCGTGGAAGCTGAGCGCGCCCAGGTCGCCGATCCCACCGAGCGGGCGTCCCTTGTAGGTCGCCAGGTACGCCTGCGCCGCGTCCTCGACCACGAGCAACCCGTGTGCGCGCGCGAAGGCGCCGATCTCGTCCATCGCGGCCCCGACACCGGCGTAGTGCGTCGGAACGACCGCGCGGGCCCTTGGGCTCAGCGCGCCTTCGAGGCGACGTTCGTCGAGGTTCAGCGTGTCCGGACGGACGTCGACGAAGACGGGCACGCCGCCGCGAAGCACGACCGCGTTCGCCGAGGAGACGAACGTGAACGACGGCATGATCACCTCGTCGCCGGGCCCGATCCCGGCGAGGAGAGTTGCCAGCTCGAGTGCGGCGGTGCCGGACGGCGTCAGCAGCGCGCACCTCGATCCCGTCTCGCGCTCCAGCCGCTCGGAGCAGCGCGCGCTGAACGGGCCTGTTCCGGAGAGGTGCCCGTTGTCGAACGCCTCCCGCAGGTTCGCGAGCTCGGAGCCCGCCGTGTAGGGCCGGTTGAACGGGATGTAGCCGGGCCTCACAGCCGGTCGAGCTCCGAGCTCGGCGTCGCGGAGGCGGTCGCTCCCGCCGCGGGGTACACCTCGCGCGGGCTCGTGTCGCGCTTGATCACCGCGCCCGCGCCGATCACGCAGTCGGGCGCGATCGTGACGCCGTCGCGGATCGTTGCGTTGATCCCGATGAACGAGTTCTCGCCGACGGTCACGTTTCCGGCGATCGCCGCTCGGGGGGCGACGAAGCAGTTGTCGCCGATCGTCGAGTCGTGCGCGACGAAGGCGCCGCTCCAGAGGATCACGTTGCGGCCGAGAGTGGCGAAGGCCTGCACGATGACACCCTCGAACACGAACGTGTTCTCGTGCACCTCGACGTCCGCCGCCACGAGCGCCCTCGGACTGACGTGGCTCGCGAGCTCGTACCCTCGCTCTCGGGCCTCGTCGCAGAGCTCGCGGCGGCTGCGGTTCACGCCGCGATAGCCGACGGCGACGAAGAGCGCGTGCCGATCGGGACCGTAGGCCGCGGGAAGCTCCTCCCAGGCCACTACCGGAAGATCGAAGAGCGTGGTCCGGGCGACGAGGGTGCGCGAGACGGTGCACGCGACGACCTCGCGCTCGTCGTCCTCCGTGAACGCGAGGTACGCCAGCCGCGCGAGCTCGCCGGCCCCGAAGAGGACGAGCGGCTTCACCCGGCCGCCGCGGTCGCCTCGCGCGCGTGACTCTTGAGGTACCGCCGCGCGTCGGTTCCAACGTTGAAGATCAGGTCGAGCGCGGTCACGGCATGGTCGAACGGCGGATAGAGCTGTGGATAGACGGGGTAGCCGCCGTAGTCCATGAACCGGACGTCGATCCCCGCCTCGCGGAAGAGCTCCACGTCGAGGTAGCTCCGCGCCGAGGGGCCCGAGAGGTAGCGCGTCGCACCTGCGGCCCGGCAGAGGGCGAGGACGCGTTCGCTGCGATCCCCGCCCGCGGCGTACTCGGTCGACTCGGAGATCGGCGTGGCGATCCCGAGCGACTCGCAGATCGCGCCGATGAACCGGCGGTTGACCACGGCCAGCCGCCGGTCCTCGAGCGTCGCGTAGATCCGTTCGAAGCGCTCGGCCTGCTCGTCGAAGAACGGCGCGCGCGAGTAGTTCTGCGCGATCGCTCTCCAGTGCTTGGCGGGCCAGCGCGGATCGGCGGCCTCGGCCTCGTCGATGCGCTGCCCGTGCCGACCGCTCTGGGCGATCGGGATCGTCAGCCACTGCGCGCCCTGCGCGGTCTTGATCCTGTTCCGGTTGCGCCAGTCGTTCTTCGTGTACTGCCGGTCGTCGAAGAGGATGAACTCGTCGACGAGCGCGATCAGGTCGAAGTACCCCTTCCACGGGATGTAGCAGGACTGAACGACGGCGACGCTCTTCACGCGTCGGCGTGGTCGCTCGCCGCGGTCAGCTCCCGCTCCCGCGTCCGCTCCTGGCCGTGGACCCGCTCGTCGATCACGAAGAGCGGGCGTCCTTTCACCTGCTCGAAGACCTTGCCCAGGTAGAGGCCCGTCAGGCCGACGGAGATGATGATGAAGCCGCCGATCAGCAGGAGGAGCACGGCGAGGCTCGTCCATCCCGGGAGCGTCGCCGTGGCGAAGTGCTGGTAGACGAAGTACGCGGCGAGGCCGAGGCTCGAGAGGGCCATCGCGAACCCGAGGTAGACGATCCACCGAAGGAGCGTCGTCGTCTGGAAGAAGAGGCCGTCGAGCCCGACTCGCAGGAGCGCCCTCACGCCGTAGGAGCTCCTGCCGGCATGGCGGGGTGCGTGGTCGAACTCGATCGCGGTTCGGTCGAAACCGAGCCAGTAGAGGATCAGCAAGAAGTTCCGGTGCGCGTCCGGGACCGAGAGGAAGGCCGACCGCGCCTTCCTCGAGATCATGCTCAGGTTGGAGTGCTCGGTCTCGAACGCGAAGCCCGTGAGCGCTTGACGGAGCGCGAAGTAGACGCGGTTGGCCACGCGTCGGGGTATCGACTGGCGTCTCGCCCGGCGCCGCGCGAACACGATCTCGTGCCCTTCGAGTGCCTTCGCGTACAGCGCGGGGATCGACTCGGGTGGATCTTGCAGATCGCAGTCCATCACGACCGTCCACCGTCCGGAGCTCTCGGCGAGCCCGGCCGTGATCGCCGCGTGCTGGCCGAAGTTGCGGCTGAGCCGGATCGCCTGCACGTGCCGGTCGGCCTTGGCGAGCGCGAGCATCTTCGTCCAGGAGGAGTCGCGGCTGCGATCGTCCACCAGGACGATCTCCCAGGAGTCGACGAGCGCCGCGAGCGTGCCCGTCAGGCGCTCGTGGAGCGCCGACAGGCAGTCCTCGCAGTCGTACACGGGGACGACCACGCTGATCTCAGGGTCCTCGGAGCGCACTTCTCGCCCTCATTGTGACGGCCCGGCCCCGCGTCAGCCCGGTTCGCCGTGCGGCCACCACGACGGCGACGGCGGCGGTCACGAGGAGGAGCGCCGCCGCGGACTCGCCCCACGGCGAGCCGTCGTCGACGAGCCGCGGCACCTGTGTCGCCACGGCCGCGAACGCCGCCGCCGTCAGGAGCGCGCCGAGAAGATCGCGGCCCGACGGCGCCAACTCGAGTATGCGTGCAGCAGCGGCGAGCGCGACGGCGACGGCGAGCCCGAAGACGAGCACGGAGTACCCGCTCGTGATCCCGACGAGCTCGGGGACGCTGCCGACGACGCTGTGGTCGCGAAGGCGCTGGATCACGCGCTGGTCGAGCGCGGCGAGCGGCGAGGTCACCGTCGTCGCGACGAGCATGGTGGCGCCTGCGAGCGCGAGCCCGATCGCCTCGCCCGGAAAGCGGCGGAGCGCGAGTGCGATCCCGACGGCGAGGAAGGGGAACACGGGCATCAGGTAGCGCGGGCCGGGCGCCGCGCCGCCGAGCAGGTCGGGCGACATCGCGTTGGCGAGGACGAAGGCACCCGTCGACGTCAGGATCACGAGGGCCTCCGCACGGCGTGAGCGCAGGAGGAGGATCGCACCCGCGATGCCGGCCGCAAGGAGCGCGAGGCCGGTCGGGTAGAGCAGCACCACGAGCAGCGACCGAACCGAAGGCACCCCGAAGCCGAACGAACCGCTCGCGACCGGCTCGCCCGGATAGTGCCAGCCCTCGTAGGGAGAGTCGAACGGCGAGCCGAGCGCCCACCAGTTGAAGATCGGCGTCGGCGCGACACCGACCGCGAACGCGCCCGCGAATGCGAGCGCACGCGCGAGGCGCCGTTCGCGGCCGAGCGCGTAGACGCCCAGGACCACGGCGGCGAGCGCCGTCGAGGCTTCGGTGGTCGCGCTCCACCCTGCGAGTAGCCCGCCCCCCGCGACCAGGGCCGGCGACGGGGCCCGTGAGCGTTCGCGCCACAGGACGACGAACGCGCCGAACGTCAGTGCCGCTGCGAGGAGGTGCGAGAAGTAGAGCGTCGAGAAGGGGAGCACGAGCGTCGACGCGCCGAGGATCACGGCCGCCGCCACCCCGGTCCCCGGCTCGACCTCGTCGGCCACGCGCCGGACGAGCAGCAACAGCACGAGCGCTGGCAGCACGGCGGCCCAGAGATGGAGCGCCCAGAGGATTCGCGTCGTATCGCCGTCCGTGTCCACGCCGAGCTGCTCCAGCACGAGGTACGGCGGCAGCGAGACGAGCGCGAAGCCCGGCGACTTCGCTGCGTAGAGGTGGTCCCCGTGCTCCGTGACGTCGATCGTCCGGAGGTGCGGGTTCGTCCGGACCTCGTCCACGTGCGCGCGCCCGTCCGCGAGCGCCCGCAGCAACGCGTAGTGCGACTTCTGGTTGTCGCCCGTCGGCTGGATCAGGAACGCGTACGCGAAGATCAGCGCGCCGAGGGCGAGCGCGCCCGACCGGCTGCGACGGGGCGTCTCAGCCAAGCGTTCCACCGGGCACGTAGACGGCGAACCCGTCCGCGCGGATCCGCTCGTAGCCGCGCCGGAGGAGCTCGGGGCGCTCGCGCCGCTCGACGGCGCTGCCCTCGAGGAACACTCTCGCGGGACGAGGCTCGGCCGCGACCGCGTCGCGGTACGGCTTGTACCGCCAGAAGCCGCTCGGGCTCGCGATCACCTGCTCGTCGCTCTCGAACGTGATCCGGTAGGCGATCCAGTAGTTCGCGAGCACGCGGCGCGCGTTCCGCTCCTCGAGCGTCTCGAGCACCGGCGTGA